>JACCYJ010000231.1 GCA_013696555.1 Nocardioidaceae bacterium
GCCTATCAGCACGTACGCGAGGAGGCCGAGCGCCCTTCGCACTACAACCCGGAGATCCCCGAGCTCCTCGACGCGATCGTGGCGAAGGCACTGGCGAAGCGCACCGACGACCGCTATCAGAGCGCAGCCGAGATGCGTGCGGACATCGAACGGTTTCTCGCCGGGCAGCCCATTGCGGCACCGGCGGTCGCGGCAGCCCCAACCGCGGTCGCAGCGGAGGCACTCCTCGACGAGGCCTCGCAGACATCGTTCCTGCCGCTGACGGACACCGCGGATGAAGAGCCGTCACGGCGCGCCCGCGGATTCTGGATCCTCCTCGTGGTGCTGCTCGTTGCCCTGATCGTGGCCGGAGCGGTGGCAGCGACCCAGCTGTTGAGCAACGACGAGCCACGCGCCGACGTGTCAGTGCCCGACGTCGTCACGATGACCGAGGATCAGGCCCGCCGTGAGATCCAGGACGCCGGGCTCACCGTCGGCAACGTGGACCGGGAAGTGAGCGCCGACGTGGCCAAGGGCCGGGTCATCGACCAGGACCCCGACGGCGGCGGGTTTCTCTTCGCCGACGACCCGATCGACCTCGTCGTCAGCGCCGGCCCGGCGAAGGTCGAGGTGCCGAATCTGCTGGACCAGGATCGGGCCGATGCCCGGCAGGCGTTGCTCGACCTCGGGCTGCGAGCCCAGTTCGAGCTGCAGGAGAGTGACGAGCCGCGGGGGACGGTGCTGGCGAGCGACCCGGTGGCCGGGACTCCAGTCGCCGCTGACACCGTTGTCATCTTGGTGGTTTCCGAGGGGCTGCCCCTCATTCCCAACGTCATCGGCTCGACGGAGGCGGCGGCGGAGGCGGAGTTGGAGGCCGCGGGCTTCGAGGTCAGCTCCGTAGAGAGCACCAACACAGAGGAACGGGCAGGAACGGTCATCGACCAGGCACCGGACAGCGGCGAACGCGCGCCGTCGGGCACGACCGTGGTGATCACCGTGTCCGGCAAGGTCGAGGAGACGACGCCGCCGCCCACGACTGATCCCACGACGACGCCGCCGCCCACGACTGATCCCACGACGCCGCCGCCGCCCACGACCGAGCCGCCGACCAAACCGACGACCGACCCACCGACGGAGCCACCGCCCACTGTCTTGTGAGGCGTTGTTACCCGGTCAGGACAGCTGCCGCGCGTGCTGGAGCTGCACTGACCCTTCGTAGGCCGTGATGGCAAGGTCTCTGTCGGACTCGACCTCGAGCCCGAGCGCGAACCGTTCGACGTAGTCGCGGTAGAACCGCACCGCCTGGGATTCCTCGAGGGCGGACTGAAGGGCATCGATGTCACCGACCGCCTCGATGACGTACGGCGGTGAGTACGGGACCCCCTGCAGGACCACCGTGTTTCCGACGCACTTGATGCCGGTGGTGGAGATGAGTCGCTGGTCCTGGAGACTGATCGCGCTGGCTCCACCAGCCCATAGCGCGTTGACGAACGCCTGAATGTCTTGTTGATGCACCACCAGCAGGTTGGGATTGACCCCGTCGGGGAGCTCCTGGTCAGGTGGCGCGTCATCCAGTGTCACCTGCAGGCCGGCTCCGCGAACGGGCGTGAGACCGGCCGCCGGCGCCAGAGCGGCGACCTTGCGACGCACCGACGTGACTTTGCCGTCACGGATGGCCGCGGTCAGCTGAGCCACGTCACCGCGCAGTTGCCGCTCTTGCGCCCGTAACGTCTCGACGGATCGGGCGCGCTCTGCCACCAGGGTCCCGAGATCGGTGGCGTTGCTCCGCAGTGGGATTCCTTCGGCACTCAGCGCGCTGGCGACGAAGAGCACACCGGCCAGGCCAGCGGCGACTGGCGCGCCGACTCGCCACAGTGTCGAGCGCTGCCGCGACGGCGCTGGCATCCGTCTCACCTCCGTCGTTGGCGGCTCACGCACCACGATTGCGGGCCGCATTCACTACGCTAGCCGAACGTACGCACGCACAGCTGAGGAGGACCGGTGCCTGAGTCACGTCCGCGCAAGAAGCAGGAGTACAACCCTCCGGCCCGGCCCAGGGGCTCGACTTCCTCCTCGCGGGCCGGTAACCGTTGGGCCGCCCCGCTCATGCTGGCGTGCTGGTTGCTGGGGCTGGCCTGGGTCTCGGTCTATTACATCGCCGGCACGGAGATCCCGGTGATGCGCGACCTGGGAAGCTGGAACGTGCTGATCGGCATGGGCCTGATCGCCGTGGGGTTCATCTTCGCCACCCGGTGGGAATGACAGCCCTGTCATTCTCCACAGCCGTTATCCACAATGTGGACAACTAACGGATCAGTTGATCTCGGTCGCCGGGCGCCCGGTACTTCCAATGGTTGAGAGACACTTCAAATGGGTTCGAACCCATGGGAAGTGCCCCCGTACCACGTGAACATGGGAAAGGGACAACCGGATCAGCCGGTGAGTGACGCCGTCCGGGCCAGCGTCGCGACCACGATGCCGACGAACATCAGGCCGAGGGCGACGAGATGCACGGTGGTGCGGCGCTGGCGCGGTGCGTACCCGAACAACAACCCGACCACGAGTCCCGCGCCGAGGCCGCCGAAGTGGCCCTGCCAGCTGATGTTGGGCACCACAAAACTGATGAAGACGTTGATCGCGAGCAGCACCAAGAGGTTGGAGACGTCCTGACCACG
>JACCYJ010000250.1 GCA_013696555.1 Nocardioidaceae bacterium
GCGAAGGACCGGAGACTCTGGGCGAAGAGGGCTCCGGCACGATCCGGGTCGCCCTCGAGCAGTGAAGCGAGGCCGAGGTAGGCCAGACAACGTGCATGGAAACGTTCGTCGCCGATTTCGTCGTACCGCTGCACTGCCTCACCCAGCACCGGTCGAGCCCGCGCCGGTTCCCCGAGGGCGAGGTGACCCAGGCCCAGGTTCAACAGCGAGGTGGCCAGGATCCACGGCTGGTCCAGGACACGCGCGACCCCGAGTGCCTCGGTCAGTGCCGCGATCGCATCGTGGGGCCGGTCTCTCGCGATCGCGACCATGCCGGCAATGGTCAGGGCGTTGCGGCGGGTCACCAGGTCACCAAGCTCGGCCGCGAGGGCGGCGAGGTCACGCCCGGCGGCCTCGGCCGCGTCGTCGTCGGCCTGGTGGTAGGCCAGCCAGGCCAACCCCCACAGCGCCGAGGCCCGCAGCGCCGGCTCCGCAGGTGGTTCCACGGCCAGTCCGGTGCCCAGCCAATCCCGGCCCTCCGCGAGGGCGCCGCGTGCCTGCCAGAAGAGCCACATCCGGCTTGCGAGCTCGAGCAGCGTCGCGGCATCACCGTCCTGCTCGGCCCAGGTGAGGGCCTGCCGGACGTTGGGCTCCTCGGCGGCGAGCACCTGGTACCAGCTTCGTTCCTGGCCCACGTTGCTGCGCACCTGCTCCAGAAGGCGCAGGTAGTAGGACACGAAAGCCGTCCGACGCGGGGGCCGCTCGGGCTCGAGGTCCGCGGCGATCTCCCGAACCACGTCGAGCATTCGCCAGCGCGAGGTGGGGGTCGCCGGGTCGAGAAGCACCAGGCTCCGGTCCGCGAGAGCGCCCAGCGCCTCGACCACGTCGGCACCCTCACAGAGCGCCTCGAGTCCGTCGAGCCGCCAGCCCGCTTGAAACGTTGCGGCCATCGCGAGTACGTCGCGCTGGTCGGCGGAGAGGGACGACACACTCCACGCGACTGCCTCCCGCACGACATGACGTGCGTCCGTCATGCCGCTGCGCAGCCGGTCCCGAAGGAGGCCGACCGGGAGGTAGCGGACGTGTGCAGCGGCCAGCTCCAGCGGAAGCGGGAGACCGCTGACGAGGCGGCAGATCTCGGCGACCGCTACCGGGTCCTCACGCAGCTGGGGGGCCAGATCGTGCGCCCTGTCAAGGAAGAGCGTTGCGGCTGCGTCGGGCGGAAGGGGACCAAGAGCCAGGTCCCGCTCGCCGGCGACGCGGAGCCGCTCCCGGCTGGTGACCAGCACCTGAAGCTCAGGAGCTCGGCCGAGCACGTCGCCGAGCGCTCCCGTTGCGACAAGCACGTGCTCGAACGCATCGAGGACGAGAAGTGTCGGCCTACCAGCCACGCCGACGGCAATCGACGCCGGTGTGGTGCCGAGAGCCGCGGCAACCGTGTCGACGAGCCGCGCGGGATCCGACCCGGGGGTCAGACGGATGAAGCGGACCCGTTCCTCGTACGCCGGCGCGAGCTCTTCGGCAGCCGCTACGGCCAGCCGCGTCTTGCCGACACCGCCCAGCCCCGTCAGGGCCACCAGCCGGCGTGCGCCCGGCTGCAGGTCCTCGATCAGCGCCGCCAGTTCCTCCGTGCGGCCCACCAACGGGGTGAGCGGGTGCGGCACGGCGGCGACGTGGGTCTCGGCGTGTTCACGGCCGCGTGCCACCTCGACGAACGACTGCCGGATCGAGCCCTCGAGACTGAGCCCGTCAGCGAGCCGGCCAGCGGTGTCGGCGTACAGGCGCCGTCGAAGGCCGCGTTCGGTGTCGCTGACGGTCCGAGCGCTGACCCCCGCGCGTTCAGCGAGCTCCTCCTGGGTGAGCCCGGACTCCTCGCGAAGGCGGCGAAGCAGCGCTCCGAGCGCGGACATGCCCTGACTGTAGTGAGCGCCGAAGTCGGTGACCAACTCGGTGAGCGACGTTTCGTGGCCTTCTCTGCAGATCAGGCCGACGCTGGTGTTCCCACACGGAGATCGGAGGACCTCATGAGCACCGAGCAAAACAAGCAGATCGTGCTGAAGCTCTACGAGCTGATCAACCACGGCGACGCCGAGAGCGTCGGCGAGCTCGTGACGCAGGAGTACGTCGAGCACGACCCCTTGCCCGGCGAAGGCACCGGACGAGATGGAGTCGTGGACCGCTTCTCGATGATCATTGGGGGGTTGGCGCCACACTTCACCGTGGAGGACGTCATCGCCGAGGACGACAGGGTCGTCGTCCGATGGACCAACGCAGGCACACATGTCGCCGAGTTCGCCGGCATCCCGGCGACCGGAGGCTCCTTCACCATCGCGGGCATCGACATCTACCGCGTCGCGGACGGATCGATCTCCGAGCACTGGCACGTGATCGACCAACTGTCGATGCTCGGTCAGCTGGGCCTGCTGCCAGCACCCGCCGCGCCGTGACGAGCACTCAGTGATCGGCCACCACACAGGGCTGGCCGGGTTGCAGATCTGGCAGCTGATGAGGTTTCTGAAGTGGACTCGTTCGCGGAAAGACGCGGCTGACGGCGAGTGGCATCCGGAATGGGAGGTCCGAGATCAAGCTGGGCCTGCGGGCTCGCGGTGGGGCAAGTTCAAGTCCCCCCTCGGACACGCTGGCTCCGACACGTCGCCGCAGGTCAGGGCTTAGGCGGCGCTTGTGATTCGGCGTCGCCGCAGGTCCGTGGTCACACATTGGACACAAGTCACAGGTTGGTCCCACTCCGAGGATCATCGATGCCACGCGCTCGGCAGCATCGGTCTCCATGGCGGGCACCACGTGCGAGTAGATGTCAAGGGTCACACTGATGGACGAGTGCCCAAGCCGCTCCTGCACGACCTTCGGGTGAACCTCGAACTGCAGCGCCAGCGTTGCCCATGTATGGCGCAGGTCGTGGACCCGGATCGCAGGCAGACCCAGCTTGGCGACCCGTTGGACGAATGTGCGGGCGAAGCGGTCGGGGTGGTACGGCGCGCCGTCCGGCATCGCGAACAGTAGGTCGTGATCGGTGTACCCCGAACCGACGAGCAGACGCTCCTGCAGCTGCTCGGAACGCAGCGAGCGCAGCGATGCCACCGTCCCGGCGTCCAAGGCCATCGACCGACCGCGACCTTGCTTCACCTCGTTGATCACCGCTGAGCCGCGTACGACGTCCACGAGGGACCGCCTGACTATGAGTCGGCGCGCGTCGAGATCGACGTCAGACCAGCAGAGCCCGAGCGCCTCCGGTACGAGGACGGGTCCGGTGTACAGGCCATCACGTACAAGGAGCTGGGCTACTACTCCACCGTGTGGTGGCAACCGCCGGCGATGTCGATGCGGTCCAGCGGTGTCGCGGTCGGTAACGCCGATCTCGACCGGGCCGCCGAGTCGATGCGAGGCCGCCACATCGGTGCTAACGAGCGCGGCTGGCTGGTGTGGGCCATCCCCGCATCCGCCGGGCGCACCCTGGCATTTCCAGGTCGCCGCAGTCTCGGACATGGTGTTGACGTCCTCGGCGACGCGTGGTCCCGTGGCACGCCCGGCGGGCGGACGGGTGGACCGCCACCGCGACCAGAATCCCGGTCGTCGAACCGATGCCGGACTGGCTGGCCGCTGAGCTCGGTGGCCGTGGAAGCGCGCCGCCGCATAGACCCCGTGCC
>JACCYJ010000277.1 GCA_013696555.1 Nocardioidaceae bacterium
TGGTCCGCTCGATCAACACCTCCGTCGCGGCACTGTTGCCGGTGGCGGCGATTCTTGTCATCAGCGTCGTGGTGCTGGGGACTGGACCGTTGAAGGATCTGTCGCTGGCGCTGTTCGTGGGCACCGCGGCGGGGGGGTACTCGTCGATCTTCATCGCCACCCCGCTGGCCGTGCAGCTCAAGGACCGTGAGACGGCGGTGCGTACACACGCCAAGCGGGTGCTCGCTCGCCGCGCCCGTTCGACACAGGTCGTGCCGGAGACACCGGTCGGCGAGGGCGAGGAGGCGCCTCCGGTCGGTGCAACTGCTGCCGTGGCCGGTCGTGGCGTTGCCGTCTCGAGTGCCGCCAAGCGCTCGCAGCCGCAGCGCACACCGCGCTCGCAGCGCGCCAAAGGTAAGTGACGGAGCAGCGATGACATCCCCCGCCGCTCTCGACGCCCTGCTCGACGAGCACATCCGGGAGATCGCCGACTTCCCGAAGCCTGGCGTGGGCTTCAAGGACATCACGCCTCTGTTGGCGGACGCTCAGGCCTTCGCGGCCACCATCGATGCGCTCGCCGAGCTCGGTCGGGCGACGTGCCCCGGCGGGATCGACCACGTCGTCGGCATGGAGGCCCGCGGCTTCATTCTTGCGGCACCGGTGGCGCTGGCGCTGGGTGCCGGCTTCGTACCGGTACGCAAGCATGGCAAGCTGCCGGCGCCGACGTACGACGTCTCGTACGCGCTGGAGTACGGCGAGGCCACGCTCGAGGTGCATCGCGACGCCTTCGGACCGGGGGACAAAGTGCTGTTGGTCGACGACGTCCTCGCCACGGGCGGGACGGTGCAGGCGACGGCGGAGCTGGTCGCGCGCTGCGGTGCGACCGCGGTTGGTGTGGTGGTGCTGCTCGAGCTCTCGTTCCTGTCCGGCCGCCGCAAGCTGGGCAACCTCCCCTTCGGCAGCCTCCGCAGGCTCTGAGCTGCTATACCAGGTTAACCTGGTATCAACGCGCTTCACCTGGCATGTACGCCGGGTGAAGTGCACACGAGCCGGGTGAAGTGCACACGAGCCGGGTGAAGTACGCGCGGGCCCCGCACTTTGGTGCCATGGAGGAGCCGACATGAACGAGCCGGACCCGCGTGAGCCACTGGACCCGCCCCTCGTGCAGAGCACCGCTGCGGGGATCCCACCGGATGCCCGGCGCATGGGCTTCGACCGCAACACCGAGCAGGGCGCGCTGCTCGCGCTGACCGGCTCCCTCGACCCCGCCAAGCCGGGTCACAAGGTGGTCGCGTGGCTGCTGTTGCTCAGCGTCGCCGTACCTGGTGTCTTCGTGCTGCTCTCCACGCTGGTCGGTCGCGCCTAGACTGGCGCCATATCACCCGAACCGTCATGGAGTATGCGTGGCCGAGGACCAGGCCGCCGACGTAGGCGCCGTCAGCACTGACGCGCCACCGGTGCCACCGCCGCTGCAGGGTCCTTCGACGCCTGTTCGGATGCGTACCCGGTTGGCCCGGCTCGGCAGCCGCACCGGCACGAACCCAGTTCTCGAGCCGCTGTTTCGCATCGTACGAGCCACCCACCCCAAGGCCGACCTGGCACCGGTGGAGCGGGCGTACGAGATCGCCGAGCGGATGCACACCGATCAGTGGCGGCGAAGTGGCGAACCGTTCATCACCCATCCGGTGGCGGTCGCGACGATCCTGGCCCAGCTGGGCATGACGCCCTCGACCCTGTGCGCCGCGTTGCTCCACGACACGGTCGAGGACACCTCGTACACCCTTGCCCAGCTGCGCACGGAGTTCGGAGACGAGGTGGCGCTGCTCGTCGACGGGGTGACCAAGCTCGACAAGGTCAAGTACGGCGACACCGCCCAGGCCGCGACCATCCGCAAGATGGTCGTGGCCATGAGCAAGGACATCCGGGTCCTGGTCATCAAGCTCGCCGACCGGCTGCACAACATGCGGACGTTGCGCTACCTCAAGCCGGAGAGCCAGCAGCGCACGGCTCGCGAGACGTTGGAGATCTACGCGCCGTTGGCGCATCGGCTCGGCATGAACACCATCAAGTGGGAGCTGGAGGACTTGTCCTTCGCAACCCTCCACCCGAAGGTGTACGACGAGATCGTGCGCCTGGTAGCGGAGCGGGCACCGTCGCGGGACGAGCTACTCGCCGGCGTCGTTGCGGAGGTGCAGTCCGATCTGCGCAGCGCCAAGATCAAGGCGACCGTCACGGGCCGACCGAAGCACTACTACTCGATCTACCAGAAGATGATCGTGCGCGGTCGCGAGTTCA
>JACCYJ010000290.1 GCA_013696555.1 Nocardioidaceae bacterium
CCTCCCGACTGGTCCGATCGGGAGACTAACCAGCCCGGAGTCCAGTTGCCGACACCGGACACCTCGCCCGACTTCGAGCAGCCGCTCCCTCGCGGCGAGGCTCTTGAGACCGCGGTAACTGACGCCCGTCAGGCGACCCTCTGGGGTGACGCTGGGCGAACGCTACGAAGAAACCCATTCTTCCTACTCGGCTCGAGCGTGATCTTGCTGCTCACTGTGATGGCGATTCGCCCGCAACTGTTCACCGATACGAATCCAACGTTGACCGACCTGTCCCGATCCCGGGAGTCGCCCAGCGCCGAGCATTGGTTCGGCTTCGACGTGCAGGGCCACGACTACTTCACTCAGGTGATCTACGGCGCACGTGTCTCGATGATCATCGGGGTCGTGGTGGTGGGCGGCATCCTAGTCGTAGGAGTCACGTTGGGGGCGATCGCGGGTTTCTACGGGGGCCCACTCGACAGTGTCATCACCCGGCTGACCGACGTCCTTTATGGGATACCGTTCGTGCTGGCCGCCATCCTCATCCTGCAGACGCTGCCCAGCCGCGGTGTCTTGCAGGTATCGTTCGCACTGATCGCGTTCGGTTGGTTGACGGCCATGCGACTCGTGCGCGCCTCTGTCATCGCGATTAAGGAAGCCGACTACGTCCAGGCGGCCCGCGCATTGGGCGGCTCTGACTGGCGGATCATCACCCGTCATATTCTGCCCAACTCCGTCGCGCCGGTGCTCGTCTACGCCACCATTGCCGCCGGGTCCTTCATCGCTGCCGAGGCAACGCTGTCGTTTCTCGGCATCGGCCTCCGAGCGCCCGCGATCTCTTGGGGTCTGCAGATCAACGTAGGTCAGAACTGGATTCGTGACGCCGCGCACCTGGTCCTCATCCCGGGCCTGTTCCTCTCGGTGGCCGTCCTCGCATTCATCATGGTCGGCGACGCCCTTCGGGACGCCCTCGACCCGAAGCTGCGGTGAACATGCGGCAAGTTCTGGTGGACTCTGACACCGGCTCGAACCGGACGGCAGCTGCCCTGGGTGGGCCGCTGCTCGACGTAGACAACCTCCACGTCGAGTTTCGCACCGACTACGGGGTGGTGCGCGCCGTCGACGGAATCAGCTACACGTTGGCCGGGGGTGAGTCGCTGGCCATTTTGGGCGAGTCCGGCTCGGGAAAGAGCGTCAGTGCGCAGGCGGTCATGGGCATTCTGGACACTCCTCCGGCTTTTGTCACGCAAGGCTCGATCAAGTTTCGCGGCGAGGACATGCTGAAGATGTCGCCGGAGCGATTGCGCGGCATTCGAGGTGC
Source organism: Nocardioidaceae bacterium (assembly GCA_013696555.1). Classification (GTDB taxonomy): domain Bacteria; phylum Actinomycetota; class Actinomycetes; order Propionibacteriales; family Nocardioidaceae; genus JACCYJ01. The sequence continues at coordinate 1,304 of JACCYJ010000290.1, forward strand.
CCGGATCGCGATGATCTTCCAGGATGCGCTATCCGCGCTGAACCCGGTCTTCTCCGTGGGAGATCAAATCGGTGAGATGTTCCGTGCCCACCAGGGGATGTCAAAGAAACACGCGAAGATCAGGGCCATCGAGCTGATGGACCGGGTAAGGATCCCGTCCGCGCGAGAGCGGGTCGGGGATTACCCGCATCAATTCTCCGGTGGGATGCGTCAGCGCGTCATGATAGCGATGGCGCTTGCGCTGGATCCGGACATTCTCATCGCCGATGAGCCCACCACAGCGCTTGACGTCACGGTGCAGGCCCAGGTGATGGCGTTGCTCGCCGACCTGCAGCAAGAGACGTCGATGGGCTTGATCCTTATCACCCACGACCTCGGTGTCGTCGCCGACGTGGCCGACCGGATCGCAGTGATGTACGCAGGCAGGATCGTAGAAGACGCGCCTGTCCACGAGGTGTACGCCCGGCCGGCCCACCCTTATACCGAAGGACTGATCGCCTCCATCCCTCGACTTGATCAGAAGGGTCAGCACTTGGACCCGATCGCCGGGCAGCCGCCCAACCTGGCGCACATACCGGCCGGGTGCTCGTTCCACCCCCGTTGCCCCCGTGCACGACGACGCTGCTCAGTCGACGTCCCCGCACTGATGGATGTTTCCGCAGAACACCACAGCGCCTGTCACTACTGGGAGGAGGTCGTCAATGACCACCGTTGATGGGGGCGCAATTCTGCAGGTCAGTGAGCTAACGAAGCACTTCCCGCTCACCTTGGGCCTCATCTTCAAGAAGACGGTGGGGCAGGTCCGGGCCGTCGACGGAGTGAGCTTCACCCTTAAGCGCGGTGAGACGCTTGGTCTGGTAGGCGAGTCCGGCTGCGGCAAGTCCACCCTGGCCAAGCTGCTGATGTTGCTGGAGCGGCCCACCTCCGGGTCGGTGATCTACGACGGCCGGGACATCTTTTCGGTCCGCCGCCGCGAGCTCAAGGCGTTGCGTCGTCAGATACAGATCATTCTGCAAGACCCCTACAGCTCTCTGAACCCACGGATGACCGTCGGCGACATCGTGGGCGAGCCCTTCGAGATCCATCCGGACGTCGCACCCAAGCGCGCCCGACGGCAAAAGGTGAAGGAGTTGCTGGAGGTGGTGGGGCTGAATCCCGACTACCTCAACCGCTACCCCCATCAGTTCTCCGGAGGTCAACGGCAACGGATCGGTATCGCCCGTGGCCTGGCCCTCCGGCCGGAAATCATCATCTGCGACGAGCCGGTCTCCGCCTTGGACGTCTCCGTGCAAGCGCAGGTGATGAACCTGCTCGCGGACTTGCAGTCGGAATTTCGGCTGTCCTATCTCTTCATCGCCCACGACCTGTCGGTCGTGCGCCACATTTCTGACCGGGTTGCGGTGATGTATCTCGGCAAGATCGTCGAAATCGGTAACGAGAAGGAAATCTACGAGAAGCCCACGCACCCTTATACGCAGGCGCTGCTGTCCGCCGTACCGGTGCCTGATCCGCGGCTGCGCGGCAGACGGCAGCAGATCATCCTCACCGGTGATGTGCCGAGCCCGGCTGACCCCCCTTCCGGTTGCCGGTTCCGGACTCGTTGCTGGAAGGCCCAGGACATCTGTGCCGAGGAGGAGCCGGCGCTGATAGTCCGGCCGGGTTCGTCGCACGAGAGCGCATGCCATTTCGCCGAGGTTCGCGATGTCGTACACGCCGTTTCACCATGAATCCGTTAGCGCGGCAAGTGCCAAGGTCCGATGGCGCTACACCTTGAGCTCGTGGCGTGGTCGGACCTCCGGTTGTGACCGAAGGGATCTGCTCGAGATGGCCGCCTCGACCTTGACCCGAATTTCGGCAGTCAGGTGCGGGGTGGCCGTCATCCGCTCCGAAGGAGGCGCCTCACCACCAGATGTGGCAAACCGGGACAAAGTCGTATCGGCAGTTCACGTGACCGTCAGCGGCAGATCTTCGTGGCTACTTCGTGGCCGCCCACGGGCAGCTCCCTGGCCGTTCCGGACAGTCTCATGTGGCCCCGCCGTCAGCGCGACCAGCACTTTCCTTCCCGGTAGGCGGCTGCGGCAGATGATCGTCGGATCACTTCTCCATCACGATTAGGGGCAGATGGTACCGGAACCACGGTGGCGCGACTATCGTCGGCAAGCCTGCCACATTAATTGATTGGCATCGCCGTGCCAACGGAGGAATCGTCGCAGCATGAAAGCGGGAAAGCGGGAAAAGATGGCGACGGCGACGGCCGTCATTTTGTTTACACTTGTGATGACGGCCTGTATTGGCGGCGATGATGCCAAGGAGAACCGACCCGAGCAAGCCATTGAACGCAAGGGCACGCTCATCATTGGAGAGTTGGTTGCATTCCCGGAGAACTTGAGTCCGCTGGCCCGAGAGGGGACTTCAGCGGCGGCTAAGCACGTCGTGAACGGGATGTTTCCGTCGCCCTTTCGCATATTGCCCGATCTCAGCTTCGCTGTAAACAAGGACCTAATGGGCACCGAGCCGACGATCGAGGAGACCGACGGCCAGCAAGTTGTCACTTATGAGATCAATCCGGTGGCTGTCTGGAGCGACGGTGTTCCAATCTCTGCGGGTGATTTCCAGTTTGTATGGAGACTTCAGCGGTCCCGGGATCCTGCCTTGGGAGGGTGCGCAGACTTGGTGAGCACCGCCGGCTACGACCAGATCCAGTCT
>JACCYJ010000025.1 GCA_013696555.1 Nocardioidaceae bacterium
CACACCGCGAGATCGTCACCGAAGTCCCGACCAACCTCCTGACTCAGCGACTCACTGTCCTCGACGGTTGACCCACAGCCGCAACAGGGGGTCGACGAAGTGCCAGGTGCTGCCGTCGCGCGCCAGGTGTAGCCCGGCCCGCCCGAGCTCGCGCAGCGCCGACTGCAGGGTGGCGCGAGACAGCGAGTACGCCGCCGCGGCGCGGGTCCCGGTCGGCGCAGCACCGGCTGCGATAGCGGCCAGGACCGCCTTCTTGCCGCCGGACAACCCGTCCCAGACCGCTTGATGCGCCTCGTCGGTCTGGGTCAGCGCAGCCGCGACAATGGCGTCGGCAAGCGCGATACCGTCCACGTCGCGAGCTCCCGACAACGTCGACGAACCGCCCTCGCGTGCCGTTAGCTCGCGGTGCAGCAGGTGCGCAAGAAGCATGGTGCGCTGTGGGTGCCCGCCCGCCATGAGCACCAACGGCTCGAGGGCGCTCCCCGGCGACTGCTGCAACGCCGCGAACCGCTCGTGCAGCTCGAGCAGGGTCTCGTCCATGGGGAGCAGCCCGAGCTGCATCGGCTCGGCCTGCCCGTACAGCGGACGTTCCTGGTCGGCAAACAGGCGCCGCATCAACGACGGGTGGGAGCCGGCGTAGACGTAAACCGCCGCGTCGGCGTGGTACTGCACGTGGGAGCGGACGAGGCCGTCCAGACCGTCCCCGGCCCCGAGAAGGTCCTGGAACTCGTCGAAGACCACGAGGGTGGGACGTCGGTCGCGTTCGAAGGTCGCCCGCGGAAGGTCCAGCAGCTCACTTGCCGCCGCCTGCACCATGTCGGGCGGCGGGATGTCGCGCCGCGGGCTCAGTGAGATGCCCAAGCCGCCGGCGCTGAGCGACAGGCCGAGACGGGCGGACAGCGCGTCGACGTGCGCCCGCACCCTGGTATCGCCGCTCCGGGTGTACGCCGACGCGAGCCGGCCGCACACCTCCGCCAACGACGTGACGCCATAGAGATCGACATGCACTGTCCGCCAGCCGGTACCGCGGAGGTTGGCAGCATGAGCGAGCAGCAGCGATGTCTTGCCGAAACGACGGGGCCCGTCGACGCGGACGTGGACCCTGTCGGCGGCGGCGAGATGAAGGCGGGACAGCTCGTCCCGACGGTCGATGAGGGAGTCTGGGGCGATCGGAGTCTCGAACGGGAATGGCCGTGCCATGGCCTGATCGTATCGCAATGTATTGTTATGGCCATACAGCTATGTATGCTCTGAGCAATGCAGCGTCCTCAGTCCCCGTGAGTTGTCACTGTCACGGCCGGCCATGACCGGACCGTGACGGTGACAAGTCGGCTAGGCGGGGTGCAGGCTCATCGGGCCGTAGACCCCACGGTCCTCCTCCAGCAGCCGTACCTGGTCGACACCGGCGTCGAGCAGCTCTCGCCACGTCTCCCCCAGCCACGACTCGGCGTCGGCTCGGCTCGGGAACCGAGCTGCTTCGGTGTCGGCCACTTCCACAAGGTCACCGGAAACGTTCTCCAACCGCCACGACCATGACATGCCGTTCACCCTACGCAGACGGATTGCTTTGACGCTGGCCCCCACGGCGTGGGACGGTGCCCTCACCCACTCGTGGACAGGGCAAGCCGGTCGAATTCCGGCGCTGACCCGCAACCGTAGGTCGCTCCCCGTTGATCGGGGACGACGAGCCGGAAAACCTGCCCCCGAGCGGCGGCTCCACTCAACCGTCGAGGTCTACGGGACGGAGCCGGAGCTGCGCAGCGCGCATGCCAGGGCCGTGAGGACACCGGTGCCGGCGGAGCGTCGTGAAGGTCCGGGCGTTTTCGCGGACCGCTCACGAAAGGAACCTCATGGGTTCTCACCGGACGCCGCGCGGCGCGATGATCGTCGCCGGCCTGTTGCTGCTCCTTCTCGGCCTGTCCCCTCCTGCCAGCGCGTCGGCTGCAGCAGACGCCTACAAGTACTGGGGCTACTACCACTCCGCCGGATCCACCTGGGAGTTCTCCCTCAAAGGCGCCGACCAGTACATCCCGAAGGACGGGTCCGTCGAGGGATGGCGATACGGGTTGGACGTGGCGGGCACCCGGTTTCCCCGGACCGTTCCCGCGTTCGACACCATTTGCGCGGGAACCGCACCGGATGCGGACGAGAAGGCCGTCGCGGTCGTGATCGACTACGGGACTGCCGACGAGGCAGAGAACGGTGACGTTCCGCCTCAACCCCGAGGTGAGTGCGTCGAGGCGGCGAAGAACGCGACCGGCTTGCAAGTGCTGCAGGAAATCGCCGAAGCCACGGTAGACGGCTTCGTGCTGGCGATCGACGGCTACCCGTCGCAACCACCGAAGGCGACGTACCCCGATGTGAAGATCCCGTCATCCGAGCCCACCGTCGAGCTTGCGCTCGCGGACGCGGACGCGGACGGTACCGCGGCGGCCGACTCTGAGATCACCGTGACCGACGACGACGACGGGTTCCCGTGGGCCATCGTCTCGATCGGCGCCATTGCGCTACTCCTCGGCGCAGCGGCACTCGTCATGGCACGCCGACGAGCCTGACCGTTCGATGCGCGCCGCCGCCAGCCTGACCCTGCCGAGGGCCCTGCATCCTGGGGCCTGGTGGCTGTGGGCGCTCGGTCTGGCGGCGGCGGCGAGCCGGACGACCAACCCGGTGCTGCTGGTCCTGATCATCGCGGTCACGGGATTCGTGGTCACAGCACGGCGCACGGACGACCCCTGGGCCGGCGCGTTCAGCGCGTTCCTGAAGCTCTCGCTGGTGTTGATCGCGATACGGGTGGTGCTGCAGGCGCTCCTCTCCCGGTCGTCGCAGGGTGTCACCGTGCTCTTCACGCTGCCGGAGGTGCCGCTGCCTTCCTGGCTCGCCGGCGTCAAGCTCGGCGGCGCGGTGACGGCCGAGGCAGTGCTGACCGCGACGTACGCGGGGCTGCAGCTCGCCACGATCTTGTGCTGCGTTGGAGCCGCCAATGCACTCGCCAGCGCCCGAAGACTGCTCGCAACCGTCCCCGGCGCCCTGTACGAGGCCGGGGTGGCGTGCGTGGTCGCACTCTCGTTCGCTCCGCAACTAGTGACCGACGCCCGGCGAATACGGCAAGCACACCGGCTACGCGGCCACTCGCCGCGCCGGCTCGCTGGCCTCCGACGCACCGCGATGCCGGTGTTGGAGGGCGCCCTCGACCGGTCGATCGAGCTTGCGGCGGCTATGGACGCCCGCGGGTACGGACGCACCGGGAACGCCTCGCCTAGCTCACGGCGGATCACCACCGCCTTGGTGGCCGGCGGGCTGCTGAGCATGTGCGTGGGCGGCTATGGGCTGCTCGACGGCAGCGGTGCCCAGCTCCGCGGGCTGCCGACGTTGTTGCTGGGAACGGTGCTGGCGGGGGGCGGGCTGGCCGTCGGCGGACGCCGGACGCAGCGCACCCGGTACCGACCCGACCCCTGGGCGCTGCCGGAGTGGCTGGTCGCCGGCAGCGGGCTGAGCGCCGCGGTCGCCCTTTTCGCCACCGCGGCCACCACCCCGGCGGTGCTCACGGTCCCCTCGCCGTTGGCGCTGCCGGCCGTCCCGGTTGCCGCCGTGCTGGGCATCCTTGTGGGGCTGCTGCCCGCAGTCGTGGCGCCACCGGTACCGCACCGCGTCGGCGCAGTCGCCTCACGGCAGCCCCGAACCGCTCAGGTGAGCGCGTGATCCGATTCGAACGGGTGAGCGTGACGTACGCCAGCGCCGGGAAACCGGCGCTCTCCGACGTCACCCTGGACATCGACGAGGGCGAGCTGGTCCTGGTCGTGGGCCGTACCGGATCGGGCAAGTCGACCCTGCTCCGCACGATCAACGGTCTGGTTCCGCACTTCTCCGGCGGCACCCTCCAGGGTCGTGTGGTCGTCGACGGGCGTGACACCCGCCTCTTCCGGCCCCGAGACCTCGCGGATGCGGTCGGATTCGTTGGCCAGGACCCACTCGCGGGCTTCGTCACCGATCGGGTCGAGGACGAGCTGGCGTACGGGATGGAGTCACTGAGCTTGCCTCCACAGGTCATGCGCAAGCGGGTCGAGGAGACCCTCGACGTGCTTGGGCTCGCGGACCTGCGGCAGCGGGCGTTGGCTGACCTCTCCGGTGGGCAGCGCCAACGGGTGGCGATCGGGTCGGTGCTGACCATGCACCCACGGGTGTTGGTCCTCGACGAGCCCACCAGCGCCCTGGACCCGCAGGCATCCGAGGAGGTGCTGGCCACGCTGCAGCGGCTGGTGCACGACCTGGGTCTGACCGTGGTCATTGCCGAGCACCGCCTCGAGCGTGTCGTCCAGTACGCCGACCGAGTCGTCTATCTGCCGGGTGCCGGCGGGCGGGTGGTCAGTGGCACCCCCCGAGACATGATGCGGGTCTCGGAGCTGACACCACCGGTGGTCGAGCTCGGGCTGTGGGCGGGATGGGCACCGTTGCCGCTCTCGGTCCGCGAGGCGCGCCGGGCAGCCGGCGGGTTGCGAGCCCGGCTGACCGAGAACGGGTCTCCCCGAAAACCCGCGTCGGATGTGGGCACCGCCTGCACCCGGGTCGAGGAGCTCGTCGTCAGTTACTCCGGTGTTCCGGCGCTGCGCGGCGTCGACCTGGTGACTCGACACGGCCAGGTCACCGCGCTCATGGGGCGCAACGGGGCCGGGAAGTCGTCGTTGCTGGCGGCGATGGTGGGATTGGTACCCGTCTCGTCAGGACGCGTCGAGGTTGAGGGGATCGCGCCGAACTCCGTCCGACCGGCCGAGCTGATGCGCCGCGTCGGTCTCGTCCCGCAGGAGCCTGCCGACTTGCTGTACGCCGACACCGTCAGCGGTGAGTGCGAGCAGGCCGACCGTGACGCCGGGGCGGCCTCGGGAAGCTGCCGCCACCTCTTCAGCGCGCTGGCTCCGGGTGTCCCAGACGAGGTGCATCCGCGGGACCTCTCCGAGGGGCAGCGCCTCTCGCTCGTGCTCGCCGTCGTGATGAACTCGGGTCCGGCGCAGCTGCTGCTCGACGAGCCGACTCGCGGCCTGGACTACACGGCTAAGAGGCGACTCGTCACCGCGATCCGAGCTCTCGCCTCGACCGGGCACGCCATCGTGCTGGCCACCCACGACGTCGAGCTGGTAGCGGAGGTCGCCGACCGGGTCGTCGTCCTCGCCGACGGGGAGGTGGTGGCCGACGGGCCGACAGCAGAGGTGGTAGTGGCCTCCCCGGCGTTTGCCCCGCAGGTGGCCAAGGTGTTGGCTCCGGGACCCTGGCTCACGGTCGCCGACGTCGTGACCGCGGCCGGGGCCGCGTCATGACGACGCTGCGGGAGACCCCGCCGCAGCGGCTGCGCCCGCTCGTCCCGGTACGCGCCCGCGCCGCCCTCACGCTCGCTGCCTGTTCACTCATGGGCCTGGTCGCCTTCGGCTGGCCGTTCTTCGTGACCCCGGGGCCGGCCCTCGACACCTCGCACGCCGCGGATGCGCCGTGGCTCTTCGCCCTGTTGCTGCCGTTGCTGGCGGCCGTTGTGGTGGCCGAGCTCACCTCCGGCGGCATGGACGCCAAGGCGGTCGCCCTCCTCGGGGTGCTCGCCGCCGTCGGAGCTGCGTTGCGCGCCCTCGGTCCCGGGACGGCAGGCATCGAGCCGACCTTCTTGGTGATCGTCCTTGGCGGCCGCGTCTTCGGGCGCGGCTTCGGCTTCGTGCTGGGTGCGGTGACAATCTTCGCCGGAGCCCTTGTCACCGGGGGTGTCGGGCCGTGGCTTCCGTTCCAAATGTTCGCCGCCGGGTGGGTCGGGTTCTTCGCCGGCGCACTCCCTCAGGTCCGCGGCCGTACCGAGGTCTGGACAGTCGCGGTCTACGGGCTGGTCGCGGGTGTCGCGTATGGCGCTTTGATGAACCTGTGGTTCTGGCCGTTCGCGGCGTACGGGCCGGAGGTGTCGTACGCCCCCGGTGACTCGCTCGCCGCCAACGCGCACCGGTACGGGGTGTTCTACCTGACGACCTCGCTGGGGTACGACGTGCCGCGGGGAGTGTTCACGATGCTGCTCGTGCTGCTGCTCGGCCCGGCCGTGCTGGCCGCGCTACGGCGCGCGGCGCGCCGAGCGGCCTTCGACGCGACACCGACGTTTGTACCCCCACCGGAGCAACCGTGGAGGTGACGGTGCTCGGGACCGGAGCGGCGGACGGCTGGCCCAACGCGTTCTGCACCTGCGCGTCCTGCACCGCTGCGCGCACTCGGGGAACGCTGCGCGGCCAGGCCAGCGCGCTGGTCGACGGTGTAGTACTGCTCGACTGCGGGCCCACCACCATGTATTTGGCCGAGCGTGCTGGGGCGGGGTTGGACCAGGTGGGGCTCCTGCTGTTCAGCCACGCCCATCCCGACCACTGCTCCCCCGCCGCTCTGTTGTTCCGCTCCTGGGTCATCGATCGCCCGCTGGACGTCGTCGGCCCGGCCGATGCTGTCGACCCGTGCCGCACCTGGGTGGCCCCCGACGCCCCGGTCACGTTCCACGTCGTTGCCGCCGGGCAGCGGTCGCGGCTCTCGGGCTATGACGTGCGGGTGCTCGCCGCCCGGCACGGGGACCCCGGCTCCAGTCTGTTGTACGACCTGACCGGCCCCGACGGGCGGCGGCTGTTGTACGCCACTGACACCGGCCCGTTGCCCGAGGACACCGTCGCAGCCGTTGCCGGCCGGGCGTACGACCTCGTCCTGATCGAGGAGACCTTCGGCGATCGCCTCGACCACGGGACCGACCATCTCGACCTGGCGACGTTCCCGGTGGAGCTTGCGCGGCTGCGCGCCGTTGGTGCCGTAGTCGAGGCGACCCAAGTGGTGGTTACCCACCTCTCGCACCACAACCCACCGGCCGAGCAGCTGGCGCAGCGGCTTGCTGACTGGGGGGTTCGACTGGTCGACGACGGGACGCGGGTCACCGATGGGCGACCGACGTTCCCGGGCTCGGCTCGGACTCTCCTACTCGGCGGTGCCCGATCGGGCAAGTCGCGGCAGGCGGAGCAGCTGCTGCTCGACCACGAGGACGTGGTGTACGTCGCCACGTCGACGAGGTCCCCGGGCGACGAGGAGTGGCGGGCCCGGGTCGAAGCACACCGGGCTCGCCGGCCGCCGACCTGGACCACGCTGGAGACGCGCGATCTGGTGCCGCTCCTGCGAATCGACGGCCCGCCGCTGCTGATCGACTGCCTGACGCTGTGGCTGGCCGGGACCATGGACGACCTTGGTGCCTGGAGCGGCGCACCGGACTCGGCTACGGATGAGGCGATCGACTCGGTGGTGGCCGCGTGGACCGCGACCTCTCGACGGGTGGTGGCGGTGAGCAACGAGGTGGGGAGCGGAATTGTTCCCCCCACTGCCTCCGGGCGGCGGTTCCGCGATCTGCTGGGCCGGCTCAACGCGAGTCTGGCCGCCCGGACCGAGGACGTCCGGCTGGTGGTCGCCGGCCGGGTGGTGCGCTTGTGAAGCGCTGGCGGGACGGCTGGCGACTCGCCATCGGGACATTGACAGTGCTGCCCGTACGCCCGCTGGAGGAGCTGGATCGCGAAACGGGTCGACGGGCGATGCAGCTGGCACCTGTCGTGGCTGTCGGCCTCGCCGCTCCGGCGGCCCTGCTCATCGACGTGGCTGACGACTCGTACGCACCGCTGCTCATCGCGGTGCTGGTGGTCGCGGCGCTCGCCGCCTCGACGCGGGCGCTGCACCTCGACGGGCTGGCCGACGCCGCCGACGGGCTCGGGAGTGGGCGTCCAGCCCCGGAGGCGCTGGCGGTGATGCGGCGAGGCGATCTCGGTCCGTTCGGCGCCGTCACGCTGGTCCTGGTCCTGCTGATCCAGATGGCGGCGCTGGCTCAGGCGATCGCCCTGGGCCGGGGCATCGGGGTGCTGGTCGTCGCGTTGCCGCTGTCGCGCCTGGCGCTGCCGGTCGGGTGCCATCGGCGGATTCCCGCCGCTCGGCCGGACGGTCTGGGGCGGGCGGTCGCCGCGTCCGAGTCGACCCCCGATGTCCTCCTCGCCGCGGTGGTGCCGCTCAGTGTTGCCGCGTGCGCCGTCGCATGGCTCGACGTCCCCGTGGCACAGACTGTGGCGGCATACGTCGTTGCTGGGGTGGTGCTGGCCGTCGCGCTCCGCCGAGTGCGCCACCGGCTCGGCGGCATCACCGGCGATGTCCTCGGCGCCCTCACCGAGCTCACCTTCACCGCCGCCCTGCTCGCCCTCGCGGTGCCGTGACCCCGTGACCCCGTGACCCCGTACCACGTTAACGTGGGATGGGGTCACTTCCATTGGGTTCGAACCCATTGGAAGTGACCCTCAGCCATTGGAAGTCCCGCGAACGCACCGCATGCGGTACGCGCCGCCGCGTTTAGGGCTCGCGGACCCCGGGGGTCACGAACGGTGGCGCCGCAAGCACGAAGATCTCGCGGCGCCCGCGCACTTCGACGCTCACCTCGGCGCCGACCTCGATCGAGGGGTCGATCAACGCGAGCGCAACGCCCTTGCGCAGGGTCGGCGAGAACGTGCCGGAGGTGATGACGCCGACGGGGAAGTCGGCAGCGATGAGCACCCGCATCCCCGGCCGGGCGATACCGCGTCCCGACGCGACCAGGCCCCTTAGGACCCGCTTAGGTCCCTTCTCCTTCTCGGCCAGCAGCGGCTCTCGACCCCAGAAGCTCGGCTTCGACCAGCCCACCGCCCATCCCAGTCGTGCCTGGACCGGTGTGATGTCGAGTGAGATGTCTTGTCCGTGCAGGGGATATCCCATCTCCGTACGCAAGGTGTCGCGGGCGCCTAGCCCGCAGGCGCGGATGCCGTACGGCTCACCGGCCCGAAGGATCGCGTCCCACAGCGCAACCGCCCCGTCAGCGGTGACCACCAGCTCGTAGCCGCGCTCCCCCGTGTAGCCGGTACGGCACACCGTCACCGATACACCCTCGTGCTCCGCATCGACGAACGCCATGTACGCATGACCGACGGGCAGTCCCAGGGCATCCAACACCTCGTCGCTCGACGGCCCCTGCACCGCGAGCACCGCAAACTGCCGATGCAGGTCGAGGACCTCGACCTCGCTCGGTGCCGCGGTGGCGAGACGCTCACACACCGTCGGTGCGTTGGCGGCATTTGGGATCAAGAAGACGACTTCGTCGCTGCGCAGGTAGGCAATGAGGTCATCGACAACGCCGCCTGTCGCGTCGTCGCAGCACAGCGTGTACTGGGCCTGGCCGGGCTCGATCCGGCCGAGGTCGTTGCTCAGGCAGCCGTTGACGAAGTCGCGTCCACCCGGCCCGCGCACCGCGAGCTTGCCCAAGTGGCTGACGTCGAACACTCCCACGCCGTCCCGCACGGCGGCGTGCTCCTTGAGCACGCCGCCGTTGGCGTACTCGAGTGGCATCTGCCAGCCACCGAACTCCGCCATCTTGGCGCCCATGGCCAACTGCCGTTCGTGCAGCGGGGACGTGATCAGCGGTGTTGGAGCCACCTGGTCGCCGGACATGAGCGGAAACTACCGCAGTGACCTGCGCCGACGCCGCCCGCTGGCGGTGCGCAGGCGGGGATAGGGTGCCGCGAGACCTGTCCCCCGCATCGAGACGAGTACGCCATGACCGTGATCAGCCTGCGCTCCGCCGACCCGACCGGCGTGCGTACCGACGCCTTGATCATCGCCGTTGCCAGGACCGGCGGTCAGGTGCAGCCCATGGGGCCGGGGCAGCAGGTGGCAGCAGCATTGGGCCGCTCCTTCCAGGCCGGCCTGACCGGGCTCGGCTTCTCGGGTAAGCAGGGCGAGATCGCCAAGATCCCTACCGGCGGCGTCCTAAAAGCACCGTTGGTCATCGCCGTCGGGGTCGGCGATGGAGTCCCAGTATCGGCTGAGGCGCTGCGGCGGGCGGCCGGTGCGGGGGTCCGAGCAGTGAGCAACGCCAAGACGGTCGCACTCGCGCTGCCCAGCCACGACGACCAAGAGGTGCAGGCCATCTGCGAGGGTGCACTACTCGGGTCATACCGATTCGACGTCTACCGAAGTGGGGCCTCGGCCGAACAGGTCAGCGAGGCGGTCGTGATCACCGATCGCAACCGCGGCCGCGGTGCGAAGCAGGCGTTGGCCACCGCCGAAGTCGTCAGCCAGGCTGTCCTGCGTACCCGCGATTGGGTCAACACACCGGCCCGCGACCTGACCCCGCAGGCGTTCGCCGAGGCCGTCACCAATGTTGGCGGCAAGGTCGATGTGGAGGTCTGGGACGAGAAGCGGCTCGCGACGGAGCGCTGCGGCGGAATCCTCGGCGTCGGCCAGGGGTCTGCGAATCCGCCCCGGCTGCTGCAGCTGAGCTATCGGCCGCGCAAGGCGGTCACCCACATCGCGCTGGTCGGCAAAGGCATCACGTACGACTCCGGTGGACTGTCGCTCAAGACCCACGCCGGCCTCATGACGATGAAATGCGACATGGCCGGGGCCGCGGCCGTGGTCTGCGCGACGCACGCCATCGCCGAGCTAGGTCTTCCGGTACGCGTCAGCTGCCTGGCCGCGATGGCGGAGAACATGCCGGGTCCCACGGCGACCCGTCCCGGTGATGTCATTCGGATCCGCAACGGCACGACCGTCGAGGTGCTCAACACCGACGCCGAGGGTCGGCTGGTGCTGGCCGACGCGCTGGTGTTGGCGGCTGAGGCCGAACCCGATCTCATCGTCGATGTCGCCACCTTGACCGGCGCCTGCGTGGTGGCGCTGGGCGGACGCACCGGCGGAGTCATGTCCAACGACGATGCGTTGCGCGACGCCCTGCCGGCAGCCGCCAAACGAGCCGGCGAGGCCCTATGGCCCCTGCCCATACCGGAGGAGATGAAGGGCAAGGTCACCTCCTCCACCGTGGCCGACCTGCGACAGCACAACCCCGACACGTCGGGCGGTGCGTTGTTCGCCGCCGCATTCCTGCGCGAATTCGTCGGTGACTCCCGGTGGGCTCACCTCGACATCGCCGGTCCGGCCTTCCACGACGATGAGCCGTACGGCTACGTGGCCAAGGGCGGCACTGGCGTCGGCGTCCGTACCCTCATCCGGTTCGCCCAAGACCTCACCACGGCGAGCTGACGCCGGCGCCGCTTTACCAGGTGAACCTGGTACGACTGCGCTTCACCTGGCGTACACGCCGGGTGAAGCGACGCGAAACCAGGTGAAGCTCGGTACGCCAGCCGCCAACCAACACTGGCCGACGCCGGTCAGTCGCCGGGGTCGGCCTTGCGCTGCTCGGACTGGCGTCGGTTGAAGTCGCGCATCCGCTGCGGATAACCCACCACAGCCGCGTCGTAGCTCGGCACACCCAGCCCGTTTGCCAAGTCGTGCGCCCAGGCCGGCGACGGCACCCGGCGCCGTGTCCACTCACCGTCGATGGCGACGAGCAGCAGCGTCGTCTCGGTCACGGTCGTACGCGGCTCCACGTACCCCTCGACGCCACGTCTGGAGCGGATGAACTCCTCGAGGTACTCCCGATCCACCTTCTCCGACGCGCGGTCCATCGTCGCCGCGCCTGTCCCCTTCGCAATCCGAGCGCGCCGGCGACCGAACCACCGCATCCTCGTGTCCTTCCCTCCACCGTCCACTCCCAGTGTGGCTCACCGAGCCCCTCACCGGACGCACCGTGCGCACGCGCCTGGGTAGGCAGGCTGTTTGCCGGAGTGACAAGATGACTGCGGGTTGGCGGCTCGTTCAGAAAGTGCTTACAGCTCGATGACGACCATGACACGACGACGCGGAGGTATGTGTGGCGGACAACGCCGATAACAGCTTCGACGTGGTGATCCTAGGTGGCGGCAGCGGTGGCTACGCCTGCGCCCTGCGGGCGGCCCAGCTCGGGCTCCGCGTGGCGATGGTGGAGAAGGACAAGCTGGGTGGGACCTGCCTGCACCGGGGCTGTATCCCCACCAAGGCGCTCTTACATGCTGCGGAGGTGGCCGATGAGGCCCGCGAAGGCAACTCGATCGGGGTCAAGACCACTCTCGACGGCATTGACATGTCCGCCGTCAACTCCTACAAGGACGGCGTCGTCGCCGGGCTCTACAAGGGTCTGCAAGGCCTGATCAAGTCGGCCGGTATCACGATGTTCGAGGGTGAAGGTCGTCTCGTCGCCACCGACGCCGTCCAGGTCAACGAGACGCGAGTGACCGGCAAGCACGTGGTGCTGGGCACCGGGTCGTACGCCCGTACGCTGCCTGGCCTCGACCTCGGTGGCCGGGTCATGACCAGCGATCAGGCGCTCACGCTCAACGACGTGCCTCGCAGCGTCGTGGTCATCGGGGGGTCCGTCATCGGGTGCGAGTTCGCCAGCGTGTGGCGGTCATTCGGTGCCGACGTCACGATCGTCGAGGCGCTGCCACACCTGGTGCCGCTGGAAGACCAGGTCTTGTCCAAGCAACTCGAGCGAGCGTTCCGCAAGCGCAAGATCGACTTCTTGCTCAAGTCGCGGTTCAGCGAGCTGAGCCAGGACGACGACGGGGTCACCGTGACCCTCGAGGGCGGCAAGACGGTCACGGCGGAGATGTGCTTGGTCGCAGTCGGACGCGGAGCAAGCAGCTCCGACCTTGGCTTCGAGAGCCAAGGCGTCCACGTCGATCGCGGCTGGGTGACCACGGACGAACGGTTGCGGACCAACATCCCCACTATCTTCGCCATCGGTGACCTCGTGCCTGGCCTCCAGCTCGCGCACCGCGGCTTCGCGCACGGCATCTTCGTCGCCGAGGAGATCGCCGACCAGAAGCCGATGCCGGTCGTCGACATCAACATCCCGCGGGTGACGTACTGCGACCCGGAAGTCGCTTCGGTCGGCCTGACCGAGGAGCAGGCCCGGACCAAGTACGGGGACGTGGACACCTTCGAGTACAACCTGACCGGCAACGGTCGGAGCAAGATCCTCGGGACGGCAGGCGTGGTGAAGCTGGTACGAGAGAAGGACGGACCGATCGTGGGTGTGCACATGATCGGCTCACGCATGGGCGAACAGGTCGGCGAGGCGTCGCTGATCGTCAACTGGGAGGCCTACCCCGAGGATGTCGCGCAGTTCGTCCATGCCCATCCGACGCAGACCGAGGCACTGGGCGAAGCAGCGCTGGCGCTGGCCGGCAAACCGCTGCACGTCCACGCCTGACCGGCGCGACAACGAGGAGGCGCAGTCATCCATGGCTACCCCCGTCACGCTGCCCGCACTCGGTGAGAGTGTCACCGAGGGCACCGTCACCCGTTGGCTCAAGCAGGTCGGTGACAGCGTCGAGGTCGACGAAGCACTGCTCGAGGTCTCCAC
>JACCYJ010000028.1 GCA_013696555.1 Nocardioidaceae bacterium
CTCGCCGGCGTCGTTGCGGAGGTGCAGTCCGATCTGCGCAGCGCCAAGATCAAGGCGACCGTCACGGGCCGACCGAAGCACTACTACTCGATCTACCAGAAGATGATCGTGCGCGGTCGCGAGTTCACCGACATCTACGACTTGGTCGGGATCCGGGTGCTGGTCGACTCGCTGCGCGACTGCTACGCGGTCCTCGGCGTGCTGCATGCACGGTGGAGCCCGGTGCCGGGGCGGTTCAAGGACTACGTCGCGATGCCGAAGTTCAACATGTACCAGTCCCTGCACACAGCGGTGATCGGTCCGCAGGGCAAGCCGGTTGAGCTGCAGATCCGGACCTTCGGTATGCACCGCCGGGCGGAGTACGGCGTTGCCGCGCACTGGAAGTACAAGGAGGAGTCGACCAGCGGAACCGACAGCGAGCGCAGCACCGCCAAGGGCGAGACGCCTGGCAAGCAGAGCGACATGGTCTGGCTGCGACAGCTTCTCGACTGGCAGCACGAGGCCGAGGACCCCACGGAGTTCCTGGACTCGCTGCGTTTCGAGATCAACTCCGGGGAGGTGTACGTCTTCACACCCCGCGGCGACGTCATCGCATTGCCGGCCGGGTCGACGTCGGTCGACTTTGCGTACGCCATCCACACTGAAGTCGGTCACCGCTGCGTCGGCGGGCGCGTTAACGGTCGGCTCGTACCGCTGGAGTCCCCGCTCGAAAACGGCGACGTCGTCGAGGTGTTCACCTCCAAGGCCCAAAATGCCGGCCCCAGTCGTGACTGGTTGACCTTCGTCAAGAGCCCCCGAGCGCGGACGAAGATCCGGCAGTGGTTCACCAAGGAGCGTCGCGAGGAGGCGATCGAACAGGGCAAGGAGTCCATCGCCCGGCTGATGCGCAAAGAGGGTGTGCCGTTGCAGCGGTTGCTCAGCCACGAGTCGCTGCAACTGGTCGCCGAGGAGCTGCGCCTGGTCGACGTCTCGGCTCTGTACGCGGCGGTCGGTGAGGGCAACGTCGGTGCGCAGAGCGTCGTCCGGCGGATCATCGACCTGCACGGCGGGGAGGAAGGCTCGGTCGAGGACCTGGCCGAAGCGGTCGTGCTCCCCAAGCAGTCGGAGCGGCGCCGTCCGCGCGGTGACGCAGGGGTGATCGTCCGCGGCACCAGCGACCTGCTGGTCAAGCTGGCGCGATGCTGCACGCCGGTGCCAGGCGATGCGATCGTCGGTTTCGTCACCCGCGGTGCGGGGGTGTCGGTGCACCGCGGCGACTGCCCGAACGTCAAAGACCTCTCGAACCAACCCGAGCGGATGATGGAAGTCGAATGGGCGCCGACCTCGTCGAGCGTCTTCTTGGTCGCCATCCAGGTGGAAGCGCTGGACCGGGCTCGGTTGTTGTCCGACATCACCCGCGTGCTGTCCGACCACCACGTCAACATCTTGTCCGCAACGGTGCAGACCGGACGTGACCGCGTTGCCAAGAGCCAGTTCACGTTCGAGATGGGCGAGCCCAAGCACCTCGGGCACGTTCTCAAAGCCGTTCGTACCGTCGACGGGGTCTTCGACGTTTACCGCGTCACCCAATGACTGGCTAGGGAGTGAAGTCGGTGAGAGCTTGGCGGGCTTGGACGAGCCACGCTTCCCGGGCCTCGATGGCTGCGCCGGTGTCCCGCACGGTGCGGTCGTCACCGGCTGCCGCGGCCTGGTCGCGACGGGAGCGCAGATCGGCGAGCGACGACTCCAGCTGAGCCACCGTGTCGGCTGCTCGAGCGCGGCCCTCCGGGTTCGAATGCTTCCAGCGATCCTGCTCCAAGCGCCGCACCGCCTCCTCGACGGCCCGCATCCGACCCTCCAGCACCTGCATGTCTTCGCGGGGGACCTTGCCGGCCGCCTCCCACCGATCGGCCAGATCGCGCAGGGCGGCCCGGGCATGGCCGACGTCGGTCACCGGCAACAGCGCCTCGGCCGCGGTCAGAATCTCCCGTTTCACCTCGGCGTTGGCTGCGAACTGCTTGTCCTGGGCGGCGTGGGACTCGTCGCGGGCGCGAAAGAAGCTGTCCTGCGCGGCGCGGAACTGCCGCCACAGCTTGTCGTCCACCCCGCGTGGCGCCGGGCCGGCGGCCTTCCAGCGGTTCATCAGGTCGCGGTACGCCCGCGACGTCGCGCCCCAGTCGGTCGAGTCCGTCAGCTCCTCGGCCTCGGCCACCAGTCTCTTCTTGGTCACGGCGGCGGCCTCGCGCTGCTCGTTCTGCTCGGCGAAATGCTGTTTGCGACGGCGGCTGAACGCCGTACGCGCCGCCGAGAAGCGGCGCCACAGGGCCTCGTCCACCGCCTTGTCGAGGCGCGGCAACACCTTCCACTCGTCGAGCAGTGCGCGCAGCTGGTCGACGCCAGCGCGCCAGTCGTCGCCCCGCGCGATCCGCTCGGCTTCTCCGGTGATCCGTTCCTTGGCGGCTTTGGCCTCATCGAGCTGTCGGGCCTTGGTCGCCTTCCGCTCCTCGCGTTGTGACGCCACCACCGGTTCGAGCGCGTCGAGCCGCTCGGTCAGCGCCGCGAGGTCGCCGACCGCGGGTGCCGTGCTCACGGTGTCCCGCAGACTGGCGATCGAGGAAGTCGCGTCGCGCGGGGACAGCGTCGCTGTTCGTACCCGCCGCTCGAGCAGGTCGACCTCGACGCCCAAACCCTCGTAGCGGCGCACGTAGAAGGCGATTGCCTCCGCCGGGTCCCCACCAGGCCACTGTCCGACGACGCGCTCGCCGTCGGAGGTGCGGACAAGGACCGTTCCGTCCTCAGCCACCCGACCCCATTGCGTCGGCTCGCTCACCTCAGCCCCCGGACGAGCAACACGGCGACCCCTATCACTGCCACACCGGCGACCAGCACGGCCAGCGCCAGCCGTCGGCGGCGGGCGCGTCGCTGCTGCTCGGCGCGGCGACGCTGTTGGCGCAGGTAGTGCTCGCGGGCCAGCTGGCGGCGACGCTGTTTGCTACTCACCACAGTGCGTAAGTGTAAGAGCCGTTCGCGGCAACGACCCCGGACCGCGACAGTCGCAACCGTTTCGTAGCCTTGCCCCCATGCTGATCGCCGGGTTCCCCGCCGGTCCGTGGGCGACCAACTGCTACGTGGCCGCCACCGGGCCGGGCACCGAGTGCGTCATCATCGACCCTGGGAAGGACGCGATGACCGGCGTCTCCGACGTCGTACGTGAGCACCGGCTCAAGCCGGTGTCGGTCCTGCTCACCCACGGTCACATCGATCATGTGTGGTGTGTGGTCCCGCTCACCGGCAGCTTCGAGTCACCCGCGTACCTACATCCTGACGACCGGCACCTGCTGACCGACCCCATGTCGGGGATTTCCCCGGAGTCGGCGGGAATGCTGCGTGGTGCCGGCTACTCGTTCGCCGAACCGGATGACGTACGGGAGCTGCGCGACGGCATGGTGTTGGAGCTGGCCGGACTCACCCTGAGCGTCGATCATGCCCCCGGGCACACCGCCGGCTCGGTGACGTTCCGATCACCGCTCGATGGCGACCGGGACGTTCCGGAGGTGCTGTTCTCCGGAGACGTCCTCTTCGCTGGGTCCATCGGACGAACCGATCTCCCTGGCGGCGACCACCCGACGATGCTGCGTACCCTCGCGGCGAAGGTGCTTCCGCTCGATGACCGCATCGTGGTGTTGCCGGGCCACGGCCCGCGGACGACGATCGGCGCCGAGCGGCGCAGCAACCCGTTCCTCGCGCAGGTCGCACCCGCTGCCCCGGCTCGAGGTCTGTGAGCGTGGCGCGACCCGGCTCGCTCTCCGGGTTCCCGGAGTTCTTGCCCAGCCAGCGCGCCGTGGAGCTCGCCGTCATCGACGCCCTGCGAGAGACCTTCGAGCTGCACGGCTTCGGCTCTATCGAGACCCGTTCCGTCGAACAGCTTGACCAGCTGCTCCGAAAGGGCGATACGTCACACGAGGTCTACGTGCTGCGCCGGTTGCACGCCGAGGACTCCGACTCCGGGCTGGGCCTGCACTTCGACCTGACGGTGCCGCTGGCCCGGTACGTGCTCGAGCACGCCAGCCGCCTGGAGTTCCCGTTCCGGCGCTACCAGATCCAACGCTGCTGGCGTGGTGAACGCCCTCAGGAAGGGCGCTACCGGGAGTTCACTCAGGCCGACATCGACATCATCGGCCGAGACGTGCTGTCCGCGGACGCCGATGTCGAGGTCACGACGGTCATGGCGGAAGCGCTCAGTCGGCTGCCGCTGCCCCCGGTGACCTTGCAGATCAACAACCGGAAGCTGATCGAGGGGTTCTACCTCGGTCTCGGCATCGACGACACCGCAGCGGTCATGCGGGCTGTCGACAAGCTCGACAAGGTCGGCCCCGATGGCGTGCTGGGACTGCTGGCAGCGGCAGGGCTCAGCACCGCGCAGTCCGGAGCCTGCGCCGCCCTGGCACAGATTCGCGCCAATGACACCTCCTTCACTGACTCGGTCACTCGGCTGGGCATCACGCATCCACTGCTGGACGAGGGTCTCCAGGAGCTGGCAACGGCGATGGCGGCGGCCGCGCCCACCAACACCGACACCTTCACGGTGGTGGCCGACCTGAGCATCGCGCGCGGGCTGGACTACTACACGGGAACCGTCTTCGAAGGCCGGACCGCCGAGCACGGGAGCTTGTCGATCTGCGCCGGTGGCCGCTACGACGCGCTGGCCAGTGACGGTCGATCCACCTACCCGGGCGTCGGGATATCCCTCGGGATCACGAGGCTGCTGGCCCCGCTGATCGCCCGCGGGCTGCTCGACACCGACCGTAGCGTGCCGTCCTGCGTTCTGGTTGCGTTGCCCAGCGAGGACTCCCGACCGCTCAGCCTCGACGTTGCCCGGCGGCTCCGGGCTCGCGGTATCCCCACCGAGCTGGCGCCGTCAGCGGCGCGCTACGGCAAGCAGATCCGCCATGCCGAGCGCCGGGGCATCCCGTACGTCTGGTTCCCCGCCGGCGATGAGCCGGGGACCAGTGATGAGGTCAAGGACATCCGGTCCGGTGTCCAGCAGCCGGCGGATGCGTCGAGCTGGCTGCCACCGGCGCGGGATCTGCGCCCGCAGATCGTCCGGGGGAAGTCGACGTGATCCGCACCCACCCAGCCGGGACACTACGGGCGGAGCACGTCGGCGCGACGGTGACGCTGGCCGGATGGGTGGCCCGCCGTCGCGACCACGGCGGCGTCGCCTTCATCGACCTGCGGGACAGCAGCGGCGTGGCCCAGGTCGTGATCCGCGACGAGGAGGCCGCCCGCCCGTTGCGGGGCGAGTTTTGCATCACGGTGGTCGGTGAGGTGACGGCTCGGCCGGAGGGGAACGCCAATCCTGGCCTGCCGACCGGGGACGTCGAGGTGCTGGCCGGCGCTGTCGTGGTGCTCTCGGAGTCGGCGCCGCTGCCGTTCCCGGTAGAGGAGCACTCCGTGACGCCGGTCAACGAGGAGATCCGGCTGCGACACCGCTACCTCGACCTGCGCCGGGCCGAGATGGCTGCCAACCTACGGCTGCGGGCGACGACCACCCGCATCATCCGCGACGTCATGGCCGAGCATGACTTCCTGGACATCGAGACGCCCTACCTCACCCGCTCCACCCCGGAGGGGGCCCGCGACTTCCTGGTCCCGGTACGGCTGCAGCCGGGTAGCTGGTACGCACTGCCGCAATCACCGCAGCTGTTCAAGCAACTGCTGATGGTCGCCGGATTCGAACGCTACTTCCAGATCGCTCGGTGCTTTCGGGACGAGGACTTCCGCGCCGACCGGCAGCCGGAGTTCACCCAGCTCGATCTCGAGTGGAGCTTCTGCGACGTCGACGACATCATCGCGTTGACCGAAGAGATCCTGGCACGGATCTGGGAGCGGATACTCGGCCACCGGATCCGCATACCGATTCCGCGGATGACCTACGCCGAAGCCTTGCGGCGTTTCGGGATCGACCGGCCGGACCTGCGGTTCGGTTGCGAGCTGGTCGACTTCACCAACTACTTCGCGGACACGCCATTCCGCGTGTTCAAACCACAGGGCGACGACTGGCACGTGGGTGCCGTGGTCATGCCGGGCGGCGCGAGCCAGAGCCGCCGGGCGCTCGACGGTTGGCAGGAATGGGCCCGCTCCCACGGTGCGAGAGGGCTGGCGTACGTGCTCGTCGGAGACGATGGTGAGCTGGGTGGCCCGGTGGCGAAGAATCTCTCCGACGACGAGCGCACCGGCCTGGCGGCGCACGCTGGCGCGGACCCCGGTGACTGCGTCTTCTTCGCCGCCGGGCGGCGAGCCGACGCGCTCGGACTGCTGGCCGCTGCCCGGCAGGAGGTGGGGGAGCGTTGCGGTCTCATCGACACCCGCCGCTGGGAGTTCGTGTGGGTGGTCGAGGCACCGATGTTCGAGCGCACCGAGCGTCCGGACGGCAGCGCCGGGTGGACCGCGGTCCATCACCCCTTCACCGCGCCGACTGCAGAGCATGCCGGCTCCTTTGCTGCCACTCCTGGCGAGGCGCTGTCCCAGGCGTACGACATCGTGCTCAACGGGACCGAGCTCGGCGGCGGCTCCCTGCGTATCCATCGGTCCGACATGCAGCGGCAGGTCTTCGACGTCATCGGGCTGAGTGAGGCCGAGGCGCGCTCGCAGTTCGGGTTCCTGCTGGAAGCATTCGAGTACGGTCCACCGCCGCATGGCGGGATTGCCCTGGGCGTCGATCGACTGTGCGCGCTGCTCGCTGGAGTGGACTCGATCCGCGACGTCATCGCCTTCCCCAAGACCGCATCCGGCGGCGATCCGCTCACCGGCGCGCCCGCGCCGATCACGCCCGCACAGCGTCGTGAGGCGGGTGTCGACGCCGCTCCGGCTGCCTCGAGAGCGCCCCTGAGCTGAGCGGGGACCGCGTAAGCGTTTCGAGATCGTTACCTTTGTGTGTCCTACCGGTGGACCCGGGTCGTCTAGAGTCCGGACGGCGCAACCGCTACGCGAGCGCCGAGACGAGGTGAGCATGGCACTGACGCCACTTGAGGCGGTACGCTCGGACAGCACTCCGCTGGCGTCCCCGGACGCACCCGCCGCGAAGAAGATCGCCGGTCGCTCCCCGTCGAGGATCGCGTTCGACCGGCTGCGCGCCGACAAGGTGGCCGTCGGTTGCACGGCGATTGTGCTGTTCTTCATTCTGGTGGGGATATTCGCCCCCCTGATCTGCAAGATCTTCGGCGTCGAGCTGCGCGAGACACCCGGTGCCGAGGCTCTCAACATCTTCACCGGGTACGCCCTCATCGGTCCTCCCGAGCACAGCTTCACCTGGGAAGCCCCATTGGGCTTGCAGCCCGGCACCGGCAACGACCTTCTCGCCGAGTGGGTCTACGGTGCGCGCACCTCGCTCGAGGTTGCCACCATCGCCACCGTGACGACCACCATCGTCGGCGTCGTCGTCGGACTGATCGCCGGCTTCGCACGCGGCTGGCTCGACCGGATCATCTCGTTCATCCTCGACCTGTTCTTGTCCTTCCCGTTCCTGCTCGGTGCCCTCACGCTGGCGCCGATCATCGTCAACCGGTACGCCACCGACGAAGGGAAGCTCGACCGGGCGCAGTTTTTCTCGCTGATCTTCGTGCTCACGTTCTTCGGCTGGATGGGCCTGGCGCGGCTGGTCCGTGGTGAGGTGCTGTCCCTGCGGGAGCGGGAGTTCGTCCAGGCAGCCCGGATCATCGGAGTCCCGACCCGGTCGATCTTGTTCCGCGAGCTGCTGCCCAATCTGGTCGCGCCGATCGTGGTCTCGATCTCGCTCGGCCTGCCTGCCTTCGTGACCGCGGAGGCCGGCCTGGCGTACCTGGGCATCGGGCTGACCAGCCGGCCCTCGTGGGGACAGACCATCAGTCGCGCGATCCCCTATTTCCAGGATTACTGGCTCTACCTGTGGGCCCCGGTCCTTGGCGTGATGCTGCTGGTGCTCGCGCTCAATCTGTTGGGCGACTCGGTTCGAGACGCCTTCGATCCCAAGACTCGACGGTGACCATCGTGGTCGCCCGAGGAAGCAACACACCCAGGAAGGGGTACTACATGTACTGGAAGAGGCCCATGGCCGCGGTAAGCGTTTTGGCGCTCACTGCCCTGGCCGCTTGCGGGGGCGGGGACAATGACGGTGAAACTAGCACCGGCGATCCCTCCGACTCCGCGACGTCATTCATCGAAGGCGGTGGCGCCGGACAAAATCAGGACGCCGAGGCACCGGTCCCGGTTGCCGAGATCGAGGGTGCGGTGGCTGGTGGCGACATCGACGTCTTGTCGATCTCCGGCCTGACGACGATGCACCCGTCCGAGGCGTACTACGTCAACACTGCGTCCATCCTGTCCAACCTGGTGGTGCGGTCGTTGACGCAGTACATCTATGACGCAGAGTCCAAGCAGATGGTCCTGGTCCCCGACCTGGCCACCGATCTCGGGACGCCCAACGACGACTTCACCGAGTGGACGTTCACGCTGCGCGACGGCATCAAGTACGAGGACGGCAGCCCGGTCACGCCGGAGGACGTCGGGTTCGGCATCCTGGCGTCGTTCGACCGTGACACGTTCCCCGACGGCGCGGCGTATTCGAACGACTACTTCCTCAACGGCGACAAGTACAAGGGGCCCTACTCCGACCCACAGGGTGACTGCGACTGCGTCACGGTCAGTGGCAACGACATCACGATCAAGATGGCAGGGCCGTTCCCGGACATGCCGTACTGGGGTGCGTTCCCGGCGATCAGCCCGATCCCGGAGGCCAAGGCCAAGGACCCGAACGCCTACGCCCGGCACCCGCTGGCGACCGGCCCGTACAAGTTCGGCGACTACAAGCCCGGTGACACGCTGGAGCTGGTGCGCAACGACCAGTGGGACCAAGCCACCGACGCCGCCCGGCATGCGTACCCGGACTCGTACAACATGGACTTCAACACCCCGTCGGCGACGATCGACCAAACGATCCTGGCCGACCAGGGCGACGCCCAGACCACGATGACCTACGACAACGTGCTGGCACCCGACCTGGCGAAGGCCAAGCAATCCGGCAACCTGGTCACCGGTGGCCAGCCCTGCACTGCCTTCTGGTACCCAGACTCTCGCAAGCCGGAGTGGAAGGACATCAACGTCCGCAAGGCGCTCGGGTACGCGTACTCATATGCCGACGCTTGGCTGGCGGGCGGTGAGATCGTCGGCGTGACCCGGATCCCGGGCACCACGATCCAACCGCCCGGCATCCCCAGCCGGCCGGAGGAGTACGACGTCCTCGGTAATGGCGGTGAGCGTTCCGACACCGAGCAGGCAAAGCAGCTGCTCACCGATGCGGACGCGCTCGGCACCGAGGTCAAGTTCCTGTATGTGACCAGCGACCCGTTGTCGGTGGACGCGAAGAACGCGAACGTCAAGACGCTGACGGAAGCGGGCTTCGAGCCCAAGCCGGTCGCGGTTGCCGACTCAACAGCCGCGGCGGAGATGCGGGCCGACCCGAACGCTCCGTTGAACCTGCGCTCGGGTGGTTGGTGCTCGGACTGGCCGTCGGGTGCGTCGTGGATGCCGCCGCTGTTCGGGCCCACGGGCGGAGCCAACTACGCCTACTTCGACGAGAAGGCGGTCAACACCCAGATCAAGGAGATCCAGGCGTCACCGATCGACGAACAGGCTGACCTCTGGGCGGCGCTGGATGAGGAGATCATGACGAAGTACTACCCGGTCGTGAACACCGGGTATTACGGGGTGGCGGCGTTGCACGGTTCGGCGATTCAGGGCTTCCTGAATGACGACGTGTTCGGCATGCCGACCTGGAAGGACATTCACGTCCAGGAGTGATGTAACCAGTTTGGAAATGCTGGTGAGGGCGGGCCGCCGGTCCGCCCTCACCAGCGCCCGTTGAGGAGGAGGAGCCGCCATGTTGGGCTACATCATCCGCCGCCTGATCTCAGCGGTGCTGGTCGTGATTATGACCTCGATGCTGGTGTTCGCGCTGTTCTTCTACGGGCCGAGCAACCCCGGCCAAGCCCTGTGCTCTGGGGTGCGGTGCACCGCCGAGCGGGTCGAGCAGATCAATGTGGCCCTCGGCTTCAACGACCCGGTCGTCGACCAGTACGGCACCTGGGCCAAGGGCGTCTTCGCGGGTCGCACGGTCGACTTCGGTGGCGCCCCCATCGACTGCCCGGCTCCCTGCTTCGGCGTCTCCTACCAGGACCGGATCCCGGTCACGGAGACGCTTTCGGAACGCTTCCCGGCAACGCTGTCGCTGGCGATCGGTGCGGCGTTCATCTTCTTTCCCCTCGGTCTCCTCCTCGGGGTCCTCGCTGCCCGCAAACGGGGCACGTCCATCGACAGGGGCCTCGTCGGATCGTCGCTGATCTTGAGCTCCATCCCTTACTACCTCGTGGGTCTGATGGCCTACCTCTACCTCGTGATCTTCTGGGGCGTCGCGCCCCAACCCGACTACAACCCGATCACCGAGAACCCGTGGAAGTGGTGGACGGGGTTGTTGCTGCCCTGGGTCGTCCTGGGCATCTGGAACTCGACGGCGTACGCCCGGTTCAGCCGGGGGTCGATGCTGGAGTCTTTGGGTGAGGACTATGTGCGGACCGCCCGTGCGAAAGGCCTCACCGAGCGGAAGATCGTCGTCAAGCACGCGCTGCGGGCCGCAATCGTGCCCGTGCTCACCATCTTCGGGCTGGACTTCGCCGGGCTGCTCGCAGGGACCGTCTTCACGGAGTACATCTTCGGTATCAACGGCATCGGGCGCACCGCGTTGCTGGCCATCAACAACCAGGACTTCCCAATCATCGCCGCCACCGTGCTGATCGCCGCCGCCTTTGTTGTCCTGGCGAACCTGATTGTGGATATCCTCTACAGCGTGGTCGACCCGAGGGTGCGTCTGACATGACCTCGTCGACTCAGCGCCGCGAGGACATCAGCGCCAGCCGGGTGCCCGGTCGCGAGGAGCCGTACCTGGTTGTCGAGGACCTTTCCGTCAAGTTCCCGACGGCCGACGGCCTGGTCCAGGCCGTCTCCGACCTCAGCTACACCGTCGAGCAGGGCAAGACACTGGGCATCGTCGGTGAGTCGGGGTCGGGCAAGTCGGTCTCCAGCATGGCGGTCCTGGGTCTGCACGACATGCGCCGCACCTACATGGACGGGTCCATCCGGGTCGGTGGCACCGAGGTCGTCGGCCTTGACGAGTCCAAGCTGCGCCGCCTACGCGGCGCCGACGTCGCGATGATCTTCCAGGACGCGCTGGCAGCACTTCATCCGTTCTACAAGGTCGGCTCGCAGCTGTCCGAGGCTTATCTGGCCCACCACCCGTCCGCCAGCAGGCGGGACGCCCGGGCCAAGGCGATCGAGATGCTCGACCGGGTAGGTATTCCGCAACCCGATCGGCGAATCTACGACTACTCCCACCAGTTCTCGGGCGGAATGCGGCAGCGGGCGATGATCGCGATGGCGCTGGTCAACGACCCCAAGCTGCTCATCGCCGACGAACCCACCACCGCCTTGGATGTCACCGTCCAGGCGCAGATCCTCGACCTGCTGCAGGACCTGCAGCGTGACTTCGGGTCGGCAGTCATCATCATCACCCACGACCTCGGTGTGATCGCCGAGATGGCCGACGACGTGTTGGTGATGTACGGCGGCCGGGCGGTCGAGTACGGCACCTGCAAGCAGATCCTCAGCCAGCCGATGATGCCCTACACCTGGGGACTGCTGGAGAGCGTCCCCGAGCTCGACAGTGATCCCACGCAGCGGCTGCTGCCCATCGCCGGCACCCCGCCCAGCCTGTTGTCGCCGCCCAGTGGCTGTCCGTTCCACCCACGCTGCCGGTTCCGCGACCATGTGCCCGGCGACCTGTGCGTGACCCAGCTGCCCGACCTGGAGCCACCCATCGATTCCCCGGACCGGCTCAAGCGCTGCCACATCAAGGACACCGCCGCCGTGCTCAAGACCGACCTAGTGCCCAGCGAGGCGTGACGATGAGCGAGACCACCACCTCGACCGCCTCGTCCGACGGCCACCCTACCGGCGCCTCTGTCGCCACCCCGTACGTCAAGGGCGCCGGAACGGGTGAGGCGCTCTTGGAGGTCAAGAACCTCATCAAGCACTTCCCGGTCAAGTCGTCCGGTGTCTTGCGCCGGGTCATCGGACAGGTCCAGGCCGTCGACGACATCAGCTTCACCGTCAACCGTGGCCAGTCGCTGGGCCTTGTTGGCGAGTCCGGGTGCGGCAAGTCGACCACGGGGCGCCTGCTGACCAAGCTGTACGAGCCGACCAGTGGGCAGATGATCTTCGAGGGCGAGGACCTGACACCGTTGTCAGGCAAGCAGATGCTGCCGTACCGCGCGAAAGTGCAGATGATCTTCCAGGACCCGTACTCCTCGCTGAACCCACGGCACACCGTGGGTTCGATCGTGGGTACTCCACTGCGCGTGCACAACGTCGTGAAGAAGGACCAGTACCTGACGCGGGTCCAGGAGATCCTGGAGCTGGTGGGCCTCAACCCCGAGCACTACAACCGGTATCCGAGTGAGTTCTCCGGCGGTCAGCGCCAGCGTATCGGCATTGCCCGGGCGCTGGCCTTGCAGCCGAAGCTGATGGTCGCCGACGAGCCGGTGTCGGCCCTCGACGTCTCCATCCAGGCCCAAGTCATCAACCTGATGCAGGACCTGCAGCGAGAGTTCAACATCGCGTTCTTGTTCATCGCCCACGACCTGGCGATCGTGCGGCACTTCTGCCCCGACGTCGCAGTCATGTACCTGGGCAAGATCGTGGAGATCGGACCCCGAGAAACCATTTACAAGGAGCCGCACCACCCCTACACCCAGGCGTTGCTCTCAGCTGTGCCCGAGGTCGGGCAGGCCAAGCTCGGCGGACGCCGGGAGCGCATCCGGCTGGAGGGCGACGTCCCCAGTCCGATCAACCCGCCGTCGGGGTGCAGGTTCCGCACCCGGTGCTGGAAGGCACAAGACATCTGCGCTCAGCAGGAGCCCCCGCTGCTGCAGATCTCTCCTGGCCACTCGGCTGCCTGTCACTTCGCCGCTCCGTTGGGTCAGGAACGTACGACGCCGATCACCGCCGAGCGGGCAGCGGTCTGACCGAGACCGACGGACTCTTCGAGATACCGGCGGCGCCGCGAGTCAGCGGTTCCGGCGGGAGTCTGAGTGACGCGCGCCATGCGCAGGCGCCGCTGGCAGTGCGGATGCGACCGCAGACGCTCGATGAGCTGGTCGGACAAGAGCACCTGCTGGCACCCGGATCGCCGCTGCGCCGGATGGTCGAGGGCGACTCCGCGATGTCGCTGCTGCTGTGGGGACCGCCCGGGACCGGTAAGACAACGATCGCCGCGCTGCTCAGTCGTGTCACCGGCCGCCGGTTCGTGGAGATGTCGGCGGTATCGGCAGGCGTCAAGGACATCCGCGAGGTGCTCAGCGGTGCTCGTCGCGAGCTGATGCAGGGCGGGCGGGAGACCGTGCTCTTCGTCGACGAGGTGCATCGCTTCAGCAAGGCCCAGCAGGACGCACTGTTGCCCGGGGTGGAGAACCGATGGGTCTCCCTGGTCGCCGCCACCACCGAGAACCCGCATTTCAGCGTCATCTCCCCGCTGCTGTCGCGTTCGCTGCTGCTCACACTTCACCCGCTCAGCGACGACACCGTCGGGAGTCTGGTCGATCGTGCGGTCCGGGATCCTCGCGGTCTCGACGGCACCGTGTCGCTGACCCCGGAGGCGCGCGAGCACCTGGTGCGCCTGTCGGGAGGCGACGCTCGGCGGGCGCTGACCTATCTGGAGGCCGCGGCCGGTGCGGCGGAGGCTCAAGAAGGCACGGTCATCGACGTGGAAACTGCGGCATTGGCAGTCGACGCGGCGGCGGTGCGCTACGACCGTCAGGGTGATCAGCACTACGACGTGACAAGTGCGCTGATCAAGTCGATCCGCGGGTCCGACGTCGATGCCTCGCTGCACTACCTAGCTCGGATGGTCGAAGCCGGGGAGGACCCGCGCTTCCTCGCCCGGCGATTGGTGATCTTGGCCAGCGAGGACATCGGGTTGGCCGATCCGAGCGCGCTGCAGACGGCGGTCGCCGTTGCTCAAGCCGTGGCGTTCGTGGGGTTACCTGAGGCGCGGATCAACCTGGCCCAGGCGGTCATCGCGCTGAGTCTGGCACCGAAGTCGAATGCCGTGATCAATGCCATCGAGGCAGCGGCGCGAGACGTACGAGACGGGCGGATCGGCGCGGTGCCAC
>JACCYJ010000034.1 GCA_013696555.1 Nocardioidaceae bacterium
TGAGTGGAGCTGAGGGGACTCGAACCCCTGACCCCCTCCATGCCATGGAGGTGCGCTACCAGCTGCGCCACAGCCCCGTAGACCCTTACGGTCCGTGCCCGAATGGGCCCGGACAGCATAGCGCTCGTCCGTTTCGCCAGAAGCAAGCCGCAGTCGGTCAGCACCCGCCTGACGCCCCTGACGAACTTGTGCCGCCGCCCGGGTCAGGGGTCGTCGGCGGACTCCCTCGGGTCATCCGACAACACCGGCTCAGGAAGCGATCCCGCGTTCCACTCGGTGATCCGCCAGCCGAGCCGGTCCTCCTCGAGGACCGTCCACGAGCAGTTCGCGAAACCACCGAAGCGACCCCACAGCGGCTGCGGGAAGCCAAGCCAATGACAGATGCCGACCCGCATCGCGGCGCCGTGCGACACCATCACAGCGGTCTGCTGCTGGCCCAAGGCAGCCGACAGGTCCTCCAGTACCGCCGCAAACCGGCCAGCCGTCTCGGCGTACGTCTCCCCGCCCTCGAGGCGTACGTCCTCACCCGCCCGCCAGGCGCGCATCTGAGCCGGGTACCTCTCGAACGCTTCCGCCAAGGGCATCCCTTGCCGGGCGCCCAGATGCATCTCGCGCAGCCGCCGGTCGAGCTCCACCGGCACCCCGCACAGCTCGCTCAGGATGGTCGCCGTCGTCGACGCCCGCTGCAGGTCACTGGACATGATGCGCGCCGGCGACAGAGCCGCCACCCGGGCCGCCGCCTCGCGGGCCTGGCGCACACCGACATCGTCCAGGGCCACGTCCTCCTGTCCCTGCGCCAACCCCCGTGCGTTCCACTCCGTGCGTCCGTGCCGCCAGACGACGATGCGACGCCTCACTCCAGCGCGTCCGGGCCACCCACGCCGCGACCAGCGGTCACCGACTCGGGCAACGCGACCACCGGGCAGTCACGCCACAAGCGCTCGAGCGAGTAGTACGAGCGTTCGTCCTCGTGCTGCACGTGCACAACGATGTCGAGGTAGTCGAGCAGCACCCAGCGCCCCTCGCGCTCGCCCTCGCGGCGCACCGGCTTGGCATCCAGCAGGCGCAGCCGCTCCTCCACCGCGTCGACGATCGCCCGCACCTGTCGATCGTTGTTGCCCGAGCACACGAGGAACACGTCGGTGATCACCAGCTGCTCCGACACGTCGAAGGCGACGATGTCGTTGGCCAACTTGTCCGCCGCCGCCTCGGCCGCGGCAATGGTCAACTGGCGGGCACGCTCGGTTGCGGTCACACGGCTCCTTCGGGGGTACGGCTGGGGACGCCTGGGGAAGCGGCGTACAGGTGGTGCTTGGCGATGTATTGAACGACCCCGTCCGGAACGAGGTACCAGACCGGCTCACCTCGCTGGACCCGTGCCCTGCAGTCGGTCGACGAGATCGCCAACGCGGGGATCTCGACGAGCCGGACGCGGTCGCGCGGAAGCCCGTCCATGGTTGCCTGTTCGATCCGGTGGCCGGGACGCGTACAGCCGACGAACTGAGCCAGCTCGAACAGCTCCTCGTGGTCACGCCAGGTGAGGATCTGCGCCAGCGCGTCGGCACCGGTGATGAAGTAGAGATCGACGTCGCCGAGTTGTGCCCGCAGATCGCGCAAGGTGTCGATGGTGTATGTCGGACCATGCCGGTCGATGTCGACGCGACTCACCCGAAAGTGCGGGTTGGGTGCCGTAGCGACCACGGTCATGAGATAGCGGTCCTCGGCATCCGAGACCAATCGGTCGGCCTTTTGCCACGGCGTACCGGTGGGGACGAAGACAACTTCGTCGAGCCCGAACCAGGCTTGCACCTCACTGGCCGCCACCAGGTGGCCGTGATGGATGGGGTCGAACGTGCCGCCCATGATGCCGACGCGATGACCGCCTCTCGGCACAGTGAAGTCGAGTCCAGCCACGTCAGGTATGCGGTCGGCCCTTGCCGAAGCTCAGTGTCATGAACAGCAGAGCCAGCAGGATGCCAAACGAGATGAGACCGACGACGAACGCCGGCACCGGAAGTTCGCGAGTTCCAGCGGCCTCGACGACGGCGGTCAGGATGGACATGGCGTCAATCTACCGCGCAGACCCGCGCGCAGTCTCCGGACGTGCAGGTGGCTCAGAACGGCACCGGAGCGGGTCTGTTGACACCGACGACGGGCGGCGTCCAGGAATCCGACCGGGAGGTGAACATTGCCCGCTCGAGGATCTCCAACCCGATCACCTGCCAGGTTGGCAGGTCCGCGCTCTGCCGGTGGTCGGGCCACACCCGCAAGGCCAGCACCGCCGCGTCGAGCATCTCCTCGGCTTCTTCCCAGTAGCGGATCTCAGCCCGCTGGGCCGAGTAGCGCATCGAGTGCAAGAAGGCGTGCTGAACGCCCAGGCGGTGCAGCGCGGCCTTCACCGAAGCAGCGTCGTGTGCCACGCCCCCGAGGGTCAACGTGACGTGCCAGAAGCGGGAGTCGGGCAAGATTTACCTCGGCAAACTGGGGCGGGTGTCGCAGCCCAGTCTCGGGCAAGCCGATGGGCTGCGGAGCAAAAGGGCCTAACCCACAAGCCCGTCAGAGGCTCAGCGCCGTTCCAGACGAGGGTCCTGCCCCCGCCGCCCAGGAAGGATCTCCGCACCAGCCGGCACCTGCGGATCGAAGTCGAAGACGACGGCGTTGCTTTCCTCGCCGATCACGACGTCGTCACCTGGCTGGGCCCCGAGCTCCAGCAGCCGTTGCTCGACGCCAAGCCGGGCCAGCCGGTCGGCCAGATATCCGACCGCCTCGTCGTTGCCGAAGTCGGTCTGGCGTACCCAGCGTTGCGGTTTGTCCCCGCGCACCCGCCACTGCCCGGCAACCCGCTCGATGGTGAACGCGTCCCCACCGACACCCTGCGGGCGGAGCACGATGCGCGTCACCGGTTGCACCGAGCGATCGGCACGGCTCGCGGTGACAACGGCCGCCATCGCGTACGAGAGATCGCGCAGCCCCTCGTGGGTCGCCGCCGATATCAGCGTCACCGACAGTCCGCGACTCACCAGCTCGGGTCGGACCAGCTCGGCCAGCTCCCTTGCCTCGGGCGCATCCACCTTGTTGAGGGCCACCAGCCGGGGCCGATCCTCGAGCCCGCCGTACTGCTCCAGCTCGCGCTCGATCACGTCGAGGTCGGTGACCGGGTCGCGTCCGGGCTCGAGGGTCGCGCAGTCGATGACGTGTACCAGGGCGGCACAACGCTCGATGTGTCGCAGGAAGTCGTGCCCGAGCCCACGACCCTCGCTGGCACCTTCGATGAGACCGGGCACGTCGGCCACCGTGTACGTGACGTCGCCGGCGGTGACGACACCCAAATTCGGGACCAACGTGGTAAACGGGTAGTCAGCGATCTTTGGCCGCGCCCGTGACATGGCGGCGATCAGACTGGACTTGCCGGCGCTGGGGTACCCCACCAGGCCGACATCGGCCACCACCTTGAGCTCCAGGGTGACCGTTCGGTCCTCACCCGGCTCTCCCAGGAGAGCAAAACCGGGCGCCTTCCGTTTGGTCGAGGCCAGCGCCGCATTGCCGAGCCCCCCGCGGCCACCGGCGGCCACGATCATCTCGGTGCCGGCGCCCACCAGGTCGGCCACCACCTGACCATGCTCGTCCCGCACCACGGTGCCATCGGGAACGCGGAGCAACAGCGGGACACCTTGGCTACCGGCCCGGTGGTCGCCGCTGCCATGACCGCCGTGACCAGCCCGGCGGTGGGGCTCGTGGTGGTAGTCGATGAGGGTGGTCACGTCGGGGTTGACGCGGAGCACCACGTCACCACCGGAGCCGCCGTTGCCGCCATCGGGGCCACCGAGCGGCTTGAACTTCTCCCGGTGGACGGAGGCGACGCCGTTGCCACCTCGTCCCCCGGTCACCTGCAAGACGACCCGGTCGACAAACGTCGGTACGGCCATCACGCGCCCATCAACCCGTGAGCCTGACGTCTGCACCACGACACGGGTTGGGTCCCGAGAACGTCAGTCTCAATGGGTGTCAGTCGGCGGGTACGGCGACCACGTTGATGACCCGGCGACCACGCCGAGTACCGAACTCCACCGAACCCTCGACCAGAGCAAACAACGTGTCGTCCCCACCGCGGCCGACACCGTCACCGGGGTGAAAGTGCGTGCCACGCTGGCGCACGATGATCTCGCCGGCATTGACCAGCTGGCCACCGAAGCGTTTTACACCGAGCCGTTGCGCGTTGGAGTCGCGACCGTTTCGAGTCGACGCAGCGCCCTTCTTGTGTGCCATGGTTTCGCTTCCTCGCTCGCTCGTCAGCTGCTGCCGATGTCGGTCACTTTGACCTGGGTGTACTTCTGTCGATGCCCCTGGCGCTTGCGGTAGCCGGTCTTGTTCTTGTACTTCAAGATGTGGATCTTGGGTCCGGACGTGGCGCCGAGCACCTCGGCAGTCACCGAAACCTTGGCCAGCGAGTCCGCATCGGACACGACCGAGTCACCATCGACGAGGAGGACTGCCGGCAACGAGAGGGTGGCGCCCACTTCGGTGGCGACCTTGTCGATCTCGATGACGTCACCCACCGCGACCCGCTGCTGCTGGCCACCGCTGCGCACGATCGCGTACACCGCTACTCACTCTCTTCTCTTCGTCCTACCAGGGACCAACGGACGAGTCTACGGATCGCTGCGGACGCTGGTCAAAAATGACGCAGGTCCGCTCATCCGGAGGCGCCTACCATCGCAGGCTCCGGCTTCGGCTTTGCCGAGGCGGACTTCCCCGAGCTCGACTTACGACCACGGCGGGCGGGTTCGTCAGCAGGTGGGCGCGGGGAGACCGGCTCTGACTGCACCAGAACACCGCGGCCCTGGCAGTGATCGCAGGTAGAGCTGAACGCCTCCAACAGCCCGGTCCCGATACGTTTGCGGGTCATCTGCACCAAGCCGAGAGAGGTGACCTCGGCAACCTGGTGCCGGGTGCGATCGCGACCCAGACACTCGACCAGACGGCGCAGCACCAGCTCACGGTTGTCTTCCAGCACCATGTCGATGAAGTCGATGACAATGATCCCGCCGATGTCGCGCAGCCGCAGCTGGCGCACCATCTCCTCGGCCGCCTCGAGGTTGTTCTTGGTGACCGTTTCCTCGAGGTTCCCACCGGAGCCGGTGAACTTGCCGGTGTTG
Organism: Nocardioidaceae bacterium; assembly: GCA_013696555.1. Classification (GTDB taxonomy): domain Bacteria; phylum Actinomycetota; class Actinomycetes; order Propionibacteriales; family Nocardioidaceae; genus JACCYJ01. Next base: position 5,157 of record JACCYJ010000034.1, read on the forward strand.
ACGTCGACGACAGTCATCGCCTCGGTGCGGTCGATAACCAACGATCCACCTGAGGGGAGCCATACCTTGCGCTCAAGGCCTTTAGCGATCTGTTCGTCGAGGCGGTGCGCCGTAAAGACGTCATCGCTTCCGTCGCCCTCCCACCGCTGGAGCCGTTCCCCGAGGTCGGGCGCGACGTGCGTGACATAGCCCTGGACCATGTCCCATGCATCGTCGCCGTCGACCACCAAGCTGGTGAAATCTTCGTTGAACAGGTCGCGGACGACTTTGATCATCAGGTCCGGCTCGCCGTACAGCAAGGCCGGAGCCTGACCCGACTTCACCTTGGCCGTGATGTCGTCCCATCGAGCGGTCAATGCGGTGACGTCCCGGGTGAGCTGGTCCTCGGTGGCGCCTTCGGCCGCAGTACGAATGATAACGCCGGCGTCTTCGGGAAGCAGGCCCTTCATCAGGTCCTTGAGGCGGTTGCGTTCGGTGTCGGGCAGTTTGCGGGAGATCCCGCTCGTCTGCCCGGCCGGTACGTAGACCAAGAAGCGCCCCGGAAGGCTGATCTGGCTGGTGAGCCTGGCACCCTTGTTTCCGACGGGATCTTTGCTCACTTGCACCAACACCGTCTGACCGGACTTCAGTGCATCTTCGATCTTGCGGGGCTTGCCGTCGCGTCCCAGAGCCTTCCAGTCGACTTCTCCGGCGTACAGGACGGCATTCCGGCCCTTGCCGATGTCAACGAACGCGGCTTCCATGCTGGGCAGCACGTTCTGGACACGGCCGATGTAGACGTTGCCGATCAGCGAGGTTTGCGACTCCCGCGCAACGTAGTGCTCCACGAGCACGCCATCTTCGACCACCGCGATCTGCGTCACGTCTGCGCGCTGGCGGATCACCATCTCCCGGCGGACCGACTCACGGCGGGCCAGGAACTCGGCCTCACTCACTATCGGTGCTCTACGCCGTCCGGCTTCGCGCCCCTCGCGGCGACGCTGCTTCTTGGCCTCGAGACGGGTCGAACCCTCGACGCTGGTGATCTGGCTGTCTTTACTACGCGGCGCACGCACCCGCACAACGGTGTTGGCGGGGTCGTCCGGCGACGGCTCGCTGTCTTCTCCGTGCCGACGTCGTCGGCGACGGCGCCGGGTGCTGCCCTCGGACCCCTCTTCGGTGTCGTCGACCTCGGCACGGGGCGCCTCGGTCGCCGGTGGCTGCTTTCCGGCCGTCACCGTTTCGGGCGTCTCAACCTCCGTCGACGCCTCGGCGGACTCATCGTTCTCTGCGCCGGCGCCGTCCTGACCTGACGAGCCGGGTTTACGACGCCGCCGACCTCCGCGCCGACGGCGACGACGAGGTGGGTCAGCATCCGACTCCGCGGCGTCCTCGGTTGCGCCCGTCGTCTCAGCCGTCTCGGTTTGCTGTACCTGCTCGGGCGCTGACGCCGGTGAAGACTGCTTTCGGGCAATGGGCGGTGTGGCGGTAGGTGCCTGGAACAACACGAGGCCTAGGCCCGCGTTGTCCTTCGACATCGAGTCCTTCGACACCGGCGCGTCGGATGCCTCCGGCGACGCTGCGGCGGCTGCCTTCTTGGCAGCGGGACGCCGGCGCGCCGTCTTGGTCACCCCTTCGGTCTCAGCCGCTGGGGCAGCTTGCGACGCCGGCTCGGTCGCGGCTCCGGACTCGGTTGGCGACTTCTTGGCCGCCGACGTCTTCGTCGTGCCCTTGCGGGTGCTCTTCTTGGCCGGTGGCGGCTCGGAAGATGTCGCGTCGGAGCTGCTAGGGAGATCCGTGGACACTGCCGGTGGACCGGCGGGACGCGAGGCAGCGCGTCGTCGGCCCCTGGGGGCCAAGGCCGCAGGGGCGGCGGCGGTCGGTGCGTCGGTTGTTGTTGTGGGAGCTGGATCAGAAGCCGGGCGATCGCCAGGCGTACTTTCGTCGAGCATGCAATCTCCTTCGCCCCCGGGCGCAAGCGCCACGCGGGGACATGTCGTCAGCCCGGGCGACCGGAGTCGCGGCGAGCACAAGCCTGCGGGAACCGCCGATGCTCCGCGGTTGCCGGCGGGAAATCCACGCGCCTGCCGCGGTCACCGTCATCAGGAGTGACTCCCGTGACGTGTCGCGGTCCTAGACGAACGGGTCGCCCACCGTGCCGGTCGCTGTGTCGAGGGGGCCTTGCGCCACGCGGTCCGATAATGGCGGGACCGGCGCGATGAACCCCGCGACCTCACCGAGTCCGGCGAGAACATCGTCGGGGCGTACGGACGGCGTACCGTGCCGTAGCACCAACCTCAGTATCGCACACTCACTACCTGCCTCCGGCGAAAGCGCGGCAGGGCCGGCCTCGAGGGTGACCACAGCGGCTCGGCAGTCGAAGGAGCGCGGGCCCTTCTTAGTCTTCCGGGTGACTTCGATGACGTCCGTGCGGAGAAACGCCGCCACTGCCCGCTGCGCTTCGGCCAGGGGCACGCCCGGAAGCGTGAGCTGCCAGTCACTGGCCTCCAACCGGTCCGCCAGCGCGCCGGTGACGGCTGGCACCACGGTCAAGACGTCCAGACCAGGCGGCAACGCTGCATCGAGCGCCTCGCGAAGCTGTCCCACGTCACAGCGCCGGGTGAGTGCCAGCTCGAGGTACTCCGCCGAGCTCGAGGCACCAGTCGGGGATGCTCCGGCGTACGAAATGCGCGGGTGCGGGCTGAACCCGGAGGAGTACGCCACCGGCAACTGCGCTCGGCGCACCGCCCGCTCGAAGGCGCGGCCGAAGTCACGGTGGCTGGTGAACCGCATGCGCCCCCGCTTGGCGTAGCGGATACGGACCCGCTGGACAACGGGCAGCTGCGGGTTGGGAGCCGTGCCCGACACGGCACTCAGCTGACCGCGGCGATCGGGAGCAGCGAGCGACCCGTCGGGCCGATCTGGATGTCGGTACCCATCTGCGGACAGACACCACAGTCGTAGCAGGGCGTCCACCGACAATCCTCGACGGCGACGGCACCGGTGGGGTGCAAGGCGTCCTGCCAGTCCTCCCACAGCCAGCTTCGATCGAGACCGGAGTCGAGGTGGTCCCAGGGCAGCACCTCATCGGGGCCACGCTCGCGAGTCGTGTACCAGTCGACGTCGACCGGCTCGTTGGCCAGCACCTCCTCGGCACAGCGCGCCCAGCGCTCGTACGAAAAGTGCTCGCTCCAGCCGTCGAAGCGGCCGCCGTCGCGCCAGACGGCTTCGATCACGCGACCGATCCGGCGGTCTCCGCGGCTCAGCATGCCCTCGACGACCCCGGGCTTCCCGTCGTGGTAACGGAACACGATGACTTTGCCGTACCGGCGGTCCGAGCGCAGCGCATCGCGCAGCTTTGCCAGCCGGGCGTCGGTCGTCTCGGCGTCGAGCTGCGCGGCCCACTGGAACGGTGTGTGCGGCTTGGGGATGAAACCACCGATGGACACCGTGCACCGGATGTCACGGCGCCCGGACACCTCGCGGCCGGTGTCGATGACCCGCTTTGCCAGGTCGGCAATCTGCAGCACGTCGTCATCGGTCTCGGTGGGCAAGCCGCACATGAAGTAGAGCTTGACCTGCCGCCAACCCTGCGAATACGCCGCGGCGACCGTCCGGATCAGGTCGTCCTCGGTCACCATCTTGTTGATGACCCTGCGCAGCCGTTCGCTGCCACCCTCGGGCGCAAAGGTCAACCCGGACCGTCGACCGTTGCGGCTGAACTCGTTGGCCAGCGTGATGTTGAACGCGTCCACCCGGGTGGACGGCAGCGACAGCGAGATGTTGGTGCCCTCGTACCGGTCCCCGAGCCCCTTGGCGATCTCGGCGATCTCGGAGTGGTCGGCGCTGGACAGGCTGAGCAGACCGACCTCCTCGAAGCCCGTGTGCTCGGTGCCGGTCTGAACCATGTTCGCGATCGTGGTGATGCTGCGCTCTCGTACCGGCCGCGTGATCATGCCGGCTTGGCAGAACCGGCACCCCCGGGTGCAACCGCGGAAGATCTCCACCGAGTACCGCTCATGGACGGTCTCCGCCAAGGGCACCAGCGGCTTTCTCGGGTACGGCCAAGAATCCAGATCCATGAGCGTGTGCTTGTGCACCTTTGGCGGCACGCCAGGGCGGTTGGGGGTGATGGAGTCGAGGCGCCCGTCGGGCAGATATGCCACGTCGTAGAACCGCGGAACATAGACGCCACCCGAGGCCGCGAGTCGCCGCAGCAGCTCCACCCGACCGCCGGGACGGTCCTCGGCCTTCCATTCGCGGACGACGTCGCTGATGGCGAGCACGACCTCTTCCCCGTCCCCGAGGACCGCGGCGTCCACGAAGTCCGCCACCGGCTCGGGGTTGAATGCAGCATGCCCACCGGCGATGACGATGGGATGCTCGTCGGCCCGGTCGACGGCGTGCAGCGGGATCCCGGCCAGGTCGAGGGCGGTCAGCAGGTTGGTGTAGCCGAGCTCCGTCGCGAACGAGACGCCGACCAGGTCGAACGCCGCCACCGCGCGGTGCGCGTCGACCGTGAACTGTGGAATGCGGTGCTCACGCATGACGGCTTCCATGTCCGCGAGCACCGCGTACGTGCGCTCTGCGAGAATCCAGTCCCGCTCGTTGAGGAGCTCGTAAAGGATCTGCACACCCTGGTTGGGCAGTCCGACCTCGTAGGCGTCGGGGTACATCAGTGCCCATCGGACGTCGACGGCATCCCAGTCCTTGGCCGCCGAGTTGAGCTCGCCGCCGACGTACTGGATCGGCTTCTGCACCCCGGGCAGCAACGGCTCGAGTCGCGAGAACAGCGACGCAGCAGTCATGGCGGAGTCTCCTCGGGCCTCGTGACGCCGGACGACCCAGCCTAACCCGGCCACCGCCGCCATCGCTTTACCAGGTGAACCTGGTGCGACGACACTTCACCTGGCGTGTGCGCCGGGTGAGTGCACTGATACCAGGTTCACCTGGGATAGCGACGTGGGGTCAGAATCGGGAGCGCTGCAGTCGGGAGCGGATGACGATGCCGAGGCCGAGGCGGCGGTCGGTTCGGAGGTGCACGTTCTGCAGCAGCCCCACCGCCATCAGCGAGGCGAACATCGAGGTGCCGCCGTACGACACCAGCGGCAGTGGTACGCCGGTCACCGGCATGATGCCAAGGCACATCCCGATGTTTTGGAACGCCTGGAAGCCGAACCAGCACGCAACCCCGACAGCCGCCAGCCGACCGAACAGGTCGTCGGCGTCGCGGGCGATCCATAGCGCCCGCCACAGCAGCAGCGCGAACAGACCCACGATGGCGCCCGCGCCGATCAGTCCGAGCTCCTCACCGGCAACGGTGAAGACGAAGTCGGTGTGTTGCTCGGGCACGAACCCCGACTGGGTCTGCGAGCCGGAAAACAGTCCCTGACCCAGCAAACCCCCGTTGCCGATGGCGATCCGGGACTGGATCGTGTTGTAGCCAGCGCCTCGGGGATCGAGTGATGGATCGGTGAAGGACTGGAAGCGCAACAGTTGGTAGTGCTCGAGGAGTCCCACCGCGAACGCCAAGACGACAGCGCCGACGCCCACCACCAGCAGCCCCACCAGCCAGCGTTTGCGCGCCCCTGACAGCGCGATGATGCCGAAGACCGTGGCGCCGAGCACCATGAGCGTGCCGAGGTCCGGCTGGGCGACGATCAGCACCGCCGGCACGGCGGCAATGGCCAGCGCAGGGATCAGGTCGGTGTCGCGCAGGTGGGGACGCAGCCGTCCTTCCGCTCGCTCGGCCAGGACCAACGCCATACCGACAATCACGCCCAGCTTGGCGAACTCCGCCGGTTGGATCGAGAACCCGCCAACGAGCAGCCACGAGTGCGAGCCGTTGATCGTCGCGCCTACACCGGGCGCGAAGATCAACGCCAGGCCGACAATCGAGCCGACGTAGATGACAGGGGCCCAGATGCGCACCCAGCGGTGATTGGTGAGCGCGACAAGCGCGCCAACGATCACGCCGATCACGATGTTGACCACCTGCTTGGTCAGGTACGCGGACGATTCGCCTCCCGTCAGGTCCTCGCGGCGAGAGGTCGCCGACCACACCAGCAGGCAACCGGCGGCACAGAGCAGAGCGACGCATGCCAGCAGCCACCAGTCCAACCGCCGCCAGGTCGGTGGTGTAGCGGTTCGTTGCGGGGCGGCGGGCACAGTCCGCGTCGCACTCATCAGCTCCATCACGGTCCCGCTTCCACACGGCGCCGGGTCTCCCGTTGGTCGATGCGCAGGATGGGCGCCTCGATGCTGCCGTCGGGGTGGAACGTTGGCAGCGCCCTGGGTGGCTTGGCTCCGGGGATGGCGGCCTCGGCGGTGTTCACGTCCATCCCGTCGATGCCGTAGAGCGCTTCCCAGATACGTCGGATCGAATCACCCGAGGTTCCGGAGCCGGTGCCGCCCTGCTCGACCATCATCACCACGACGTAGTTTCTGTCGTACGTCGCCACCCAGGACGTGGTCTGCTTGCCATACACCTCGGCGGTGCCGGTCTTGGAGCGGATCCGGACCTCGTCGAGCGGGAACTCGCCCATCTTCCACGCCATCGTGCCGACCTTGGCGGTACCGAGCAGAGCCGTGTCGATGTAGCGCAGATCCCTGCGCGACATGGGCAGGCGGCCGAGTCGTTCCGGCGGGATCCGGCGGATCAGGTTGCCGTCCGGGCCTACAACGGCCTTGGCGACCCGCGGGGCGTACACGATGCCGCCGTTGGCCAGCGCCGAGTACCCGACCGCGAGTTGCAACGGGGTGACAACCGTGTCGCCCTGCCCGATCACGAAGTTGACGGCGTCGGCGGCCCCGAAGCGGTAGCCCTCGAGACAGAACTCGCGGGCGAAGACGTGCAGGTAGTCCGAGCCCGGCTCCTTCGCGACGTCGCAGTAATAGTCCTTGGTCGACCTCCAGTACGCGAGTTTCCACCGTGGGTCGGCGATTCGACCACCGGCCTCCGCCGGCAGGTCGATGCCGGTGGGCTTACCGAAGCCGAAGGCCTTCGCCATGTCGGCCAAGACCGCATCGGCGCGGGCTCCCCTGTCCTCCCCACCGGCTCGTTGCCACAGCTCGTAGCCCACCTGGTAGAAGAATGTGTTACACGACAGTTGCAGCGCCTGGTCGAACCCGATGTAGCCGTGGGAGCCGGACTCGAAGTTCGTGAAGGCGCGGTTGCCCACCAAGAAAGACGATGAACAGTTCAGCTCGGTGTCACGCCGGAAGCCGTTGGACAGGGCACCGGAGGCCATGAACGGCTTCCACGTCGATCCCGGTGACAGCTGTGCCTGCGTCGGGCGGGACAGCAACGGCTCCCCGGCCTTCTTGGCGTACAGGTGTTGCAGGTCGGCGTCACTGATACCCCCTACCCACACATCAGGGTCGTACGTCGGGTAGCTGGCCGATGCGATCACCCGACCCGTGCGGGGGTCGAGAACCACCGCAGCCCCCGACGAGGCCTCGTACGGCCGACCAGTGACGGTGTCGACGGTCTGTCGAGCGGTGTGGATCGCGTACCGCAGCTCCGACTCGACGATCGCCTGCACCCGTGCATCGATGCTGGTGACCAACGTCTGTCCGGGCGTCGCCGCGAAGGCGCTGCCAGCTCCCACGGCGCGGCCCATGGAGTCCACGGCGACCCCGGTGCTGCCGGGTACGCCACGCAGGTAGCGGTCGTAGGCCCGTTCGAGGCCCGAGCGCCCAACGAGCGACGCTGCGTTGAGACTGGAGTCCTGCTCAGCCTGTGCGTGTTCGTACTCGTCGGCCGTGATCGGCGTCAGGTATCCGAGCAGATGTGCCGCGTTGACCCCGAAGGGGTGTGGGTACGAGCGAACGCTCTGCTGCTCGGCGGAGACACCGGGGAAATCTTCCCCCTGCTCCTGGATCGAGATGGCCACCGCCTGGGAGACATCCTCGGCGACCGGAACCGATGCGTAGGGCGAGCCGTTCCAGCATCGCGGCGGCGGTTGGGCACCCGGCTCACCACACAGCTTGGTGCGAACGAGCACCGCACGATAGGACAGGTCGACCACATCGGCGAGCCGGTGCAGCACCGCGCGGCGACGGGCAGCCGCCAGCTCCCCCAACTCGGTGCGGTCGACAGTCACCACCCACGACATCCGACTGGCTGCCAACGAGCGACCCATCGCATCCACGATCAGCCCGCGCTGAGGTTGCACCACGACGTCCTCGATGGCGTTGTCGACCGCCTGCGCCTGATAGGCCTCGCCGCTGGCGATCTGGAGGTACCACAGCCGAGCGAACAAGGTGATGAACAGCGCCATCACCAGGATCTGCACCACCACCAGGCGCGGTCGTGCCGTGTTCATGCGCGCTGTCTCATGGGTACGCCCACCGGTGGCTCATCGGAGCGACCCGGTGCATCACCCACGCCACCGCCGGCAATACCAACGGGGTCAGCGCAACGTCGTACAGGACGGCGATCGGGAGCACGTCGATGACGAGTTCGGTGGTGACCCCCGGATCGCCGAGCGCGAGCCCGGACAGGGCGAAAACCGACGTGGCAGTGAACGCGCTAGCGGCGACGGTGAGCACGGACACCACGGCACTGCGGTCGGCGTCGTTGCGGACGAGACCGGCGACGTACCCGGTGATGACCAGCGCCAATGCCCACCGGCCGGCCGTGTGATCGGCCGGGGGGGCCAGGTCCAGGGCCAGCCCGGCGGCGAAACCGAGCGCGGCCCCGTACTCCGGTCCTCGTACCAGAGCGGCACCCACGACGACGAGGAGGGCCACGTCCGGCACGACACCGTCGATCGTCAGGTGGGAGAAGAAGCCGATCTGGAGGTTGACCGCCAGCAGCACCAGCAGTCCAGCGACCGCCGCACGCAACACGCTCACCCCAGACCACCCTCGGCCTGCGTGGCGGCCCGCTCAGGCGCCGATCCGACCACGACGAAGACCTGGTCGAGTGAGGAGAAATCGACGAACGGCGCCACGATGGCGACCGTCGAGGTGTCCCGCGGACTGCTCTGGACCGACTCGACGCTCCCGACGGGAACACCCGAGAGGTACGGGGCGCCGTTGCGCGAGCCCCAGGTGACCACGGCATCTCCTACCGCAGCTGTCACGGAGCTGTCGATCGTGGTCAGCGACAGCCGACCCTGATCGGAGAGGTCGCCATTGCCGGCCAGGAAGCCGAGCTCCATGCTGGATCCCAGCCTTCCGCCGACCACTGAGTCCGCGTCGATGAGCAGCAGGACGCTGGCGGTGCTGCGATCGGCTCGCACCACTCGGCCCACGAGGCCGTCGGCGTTCAGCACCGTCATGTCGAGAGTGACGCCATCAACGGTGCCGACGTCGATGGTCACTGTCCGCGAGAACGACTGCGCGGGTCCAACGCCGACCACCGAGGCGGCTACCACGTCCAGTCCGGCGTCGCGGGTGACCGCACGCATGATCTCGAGCCCGGCCAGCCGGTCGGCGTCGATGCCGGCGGTGTCCAGCTGCGCCTTCAGCTGCGCGTTGGCGGCGCGCAGCGCGGCATTCTCATCGCGCAGTCCCGGCACGGTCGTGAAGAATTCACCGACCGCGTTCAGCGGTCGGGCCGCCGACGACAAACCCGACTGGACCGGTCCGAAGACGTCGCCGACCACGCCGCGCAGGGGTTCGGCGGGCGAGTCGTCCATGGCGGCATCGACGGTGATAACGCCCAGGGCAACCAACACGAGAAGCACTGGCAGCAGGGGCACTTTGCGTGAGCGCGCGCCCCCGCGAGTGTGGCTTTTCACTCTCGGGCCTACCGGCGCGGCTCGGAGACGAGCACCTGCTGTAATGCCTCGAACTCCTCGACACACTTGCCCGCGCCCATCGCCACGGAGTGCAGCGGGTCGTCCGCGACGTGGACCGGCATACCGGTCTCGTGCCGCAGCCGTTCGTCGAGCCCGCGCAGCAGGGCGCCGCCACCCGTCAGCACCAGCCCGCGATCCATGATGTCGCCGGCAAGCTCGGGCGGTGTCTTGTCCAGCGTGACGCGAACTGCGTCGAGGATTGCATGCAGCGGCTCCTCGAGAGCCTGGCGCACCTCGGCGCTGGAGACGGTGACCGTTCGCGGCAGGCCGGAGACGAGATCACGACCGCGAACCTCAGCCCGTGGCTCCTCCGGTAGCGGGAAAGCAGAGCCGAGCTCGACCTTCACCTCTTCGGCGGTGCGCTCCCCCAGCATCAGCGAGTACTCCTTCTTGAACCAGCTGATGATCGCGGCGTCCAGATCGTCCCCCGCGGTCCGGATCGACTGACTGGTGACGACACCGCCGAGCGAGATGACCGCCACCTCGGTGGTGCCGCCGCCGATGTCGACGACCATGTTGCCGGTGGCCTCATGCACCGGAAGGCCGGCTCCGATCGCGGCGGCCATCGGCTCCTCGATGATGTAGACGCGCCGAGCGCCGGCTTGATAGCCGGCCTCCTTGACCGCGCGCTGCTCGACCGAGGTGATGCCGCTGGGTACGCACACCACCAGCCGTGGCTTGGCGAAGTACCGACGACGGTGGACCTGTTGGATGAACAGCCGAAGCATCTGCTCGGTGGACTCGAAGTCGGCGATGACGCCGTCTTTCATCGGCCGGATGGCGACAATGCTGTCCGGGGTACGGCCGAGCATTCGCTTGGCCTCGGTGCCGACGGCCAGAATTTCGCGTGTCTGCGCGTTGAGCGCGACCACCGACGGCTCGTTGAGCAGCACGCCGCGACCACGGACGTAGATCAAGGTATTAGCGGTCCCAAGATCCACGGCCATGTCACGGCCGAGCAAACTGTTGGCCATGGCCGCCTAAACCCTCCTGCCGCACCAGTCACACCAGGCTAGGTCGGGGTGCGCTGCTCACCCCGCTGCGACACGCACGAGCCGCCATCACCGTGGCCCACGCGTCGCCCGTGAGCCTGAATGTTTTGCGACGACGCGCCGATCTTCCGGGCCGTACCGTCAGTCTCAGCGGGTCTCCGTTGCGGCGTACGAGCGGCGTACGAGCTCCTCGAGCACGCTGGGGTCGATGTCGTCGAGCCGCTCGAGGTACAGGCATGACTTGCCGGTCGAGTGTGGACCCAACCGGGCCAGCAGGTCCCCGTGGTCGTCGAAGCCATCCATGAGGTAAACGGTGGTCGCCGCCTTGCGCGGTGAGAAGCCGATCATCATCGTGTCGCCCTCGCGGCCACTGCCGTAGACGTAGTGGTAAGTGCCGAAGCCGACGATGCTGCTGCCCCACATCACCGGCGGCTGACCGGTCACCTTAGCCATGAGCTCGAGGACGGCACCGGCATCGCGTCGGCGCACCTCGTCCGGGACCGCAGCCACAAACGCCAGGGCGCCCTGATCGTCAGGTGTGGTTTTCAACTCCGCCATGCTGCCTCCCTGATCTCGCTCACGCTCACTTCAGGTCTGGGAACCAGATGGCGATCTCGCGGGCAGCGGACTCGGCGGAGTCTGATCCATGCACCAGATTCTCTCGGTTGGACAGCGCGAGGTCACCTCGGATCGAACCAGCAGCGGCCCTACGCCCATCGGTGGCCCCGTTGAGCTCACGTACGACCTCGACCGCGGCGTCGCCTTCGAGCACCATCGCGATCAACGGTCCAGAGGTGACGAACTCGCGCAGCGGTGGGTAGAAGTCGCGCTCGACGTGCTCGGCGTAGTGCCGGTCGGCCAGCTCGCCGCCGATCGTTCGGAAGGCCAGGGCGACGATCGTCAAGCCCTTGCGCTCGTAGCGGCCGAAAATCTCACCGGCCAACCCTCGGCGCACAGTGTCGGGTTTGAGCAGGACAAGGGTGCGCTGCATCGGGGCGGCCGTCATGGCTGGAGACTAGCGAGCACGAGCGGATCCGGAGGCCGCCCCCCGAGCCGCCTTCACATCCTCGACCCGACGCCCTATCAGCAGGGCCGCGATCCACAAGGCAGCGAAGATGGTGCCCAGGACGAACATGACCGGCACCACGAACCCTAGAGCTATCGCCCCGATCTGCACCGCGTGCCCGAGCCAGTACGCCCAGCCGTACCGGAGAAGCCCAGCGGCCATCACCGCCAGCGCCGCCAGCCCCAACCCTCCGGCCAGCGCCGGCGCCGGGTCGACGTCCGCGACCGAAATCATCACCGGCGTCGTCAACCCGAGCACGACGGCTTCCAAGGCCAGCACCGCGGCACAGATCGACCGCATCAGCGCTGCCGGCTCAGCAGGTGCCGCGCCTCTCCAGCAGTGACAACCGAGCCGGTGACCAGGACACCGCCACTGCCGATGGACTCGCCGTACGGTCCACCTTCCTCGGCCAGGGCAGCTGCGGTGTCGAGGGCGTCGTCGAGGCGCCGGACCACGTGGACGCGGTCGGGCCCAAAGATTTCCTCGGCGGCCTCGGCCAGCTTGGCCGCCGGCAATGCCCGGGGGGTCGAGTTCTGCGTGCACACGACAGCCGACATCACCGGTTCAAAGGCAGCAAGAATCCCCTCGACCTCCTTGTCGGCCATCACGCCGACGACACCGATCAACGGCGAAAAAGCGAACGCCTCCTGCATGCCCTCCGCAGTCGCCTGCGCGCCACTGGGATTGTGCGCGGCATCGACAACGATCGCCGGGCTGCGGCGTACCAGCTCCAGTCGACCGGGCGAGGTGGCGGTGGCGAGCACCTCGCGGACGACGTCAGCGTCCAGCGCGATCCCGCCGACGAACGCTTCGACAGCGGCGACCGCGCAGGCAGCGTTGTGCGCCTGGTGGGCGCCGTGCAACGTCAGCACCATCTCGTCGTAGTCGGCCACCAGGCCGCGCAGCGACACCACCTGCCCACCAACACCCGGGACACGCGAGGCGACGCCGAACTCGACTCCCTCCCGAGCGACGGTGGCACCCACCTCGGCAGCGTGCCGGATCAGCACCTCGGCAGCCGCGACGGGCTGTCGAGCCAAGACGGCGAAGGCTCCCGGCTTGATGATGCCCGCCTTCTCCGTCGCGATCTCCGCAGGCGAGCCGCCGAGGTAACGACTGTGGTCCAGCGCGATGGGGGTGACAACAGCCACCTGCGCGTCGGCCACGTTGGTCGCGTCCCAGGTACCACCCATGCCGACCTCGACGACCGCCACATCGACCGGGGCATCAGCGAAGGCGGCGTACGCCATTCCCGTCATGGTTTCGAAAAACGACAACCGGTGCGGTCCCGATCGGTCGATCACTGCCGCGTAGACGGCGACGTCGTGGTATGCGGCGCTGAACTCCTCGGGCGACATCGGCTCGCCGTCGAGAGCGATGCGCTCCGTCATGGACTCGAGGTGCGGACTGGTGAAGCGCCCAGTGCGCAGGCCGAGACCGCGTAACAGCGCGTCCACCATGCGGCTCGTCGACGTCTTTCCGTTGGTGCCGGTCAGGGAGATGACCGGGTACGCCGTCTGCGGATCGCCCATCAGGTCGCACAGGGCACGGATCCGGGTCAGCGACGGTTCGAGCCGGGTTTCGGGCCACCGGTCGAGAAGCGCCCTCTCGACATCGGCGTACGTCAGCGGACCCGGCAACCCGGCCGGCGACGACGACGAGCTGCTCATGGGCCTCCCAGTCTAGGGCCGCGCGCGCGTGTCGCTTTACACAGGTGAACCTGGTATCAGCCCGCGTCTCCGCCAGGTGAAGCACCCGGGTCGTACACTGGCGCATCATGCTCACCGCGACGACGTCGTACCCCACCGGGCGAGTACCCGTGCGGCGTTGAGCGCCGCCTACCCCTCTCCGTACCACCACTCGCCCGAGGTGACTCCCCCATGAACGCCGCCAACATCCCGGACAAACCTGCCCTCGAGGGCCTGGAAGATAAGTGGTCCCGGATCTGGGACCGCGACGATACCTACCGTTTCGAACGCACTCGGCCCCGGTCGGAGGTGTTCAGCATCGACACCCCTCCACCCACGGTGTCGGGCTTGCTGCATGTAGGGAGCGTCTTCTCCTACACCCACACCGACCTGATCGCCCGCTTCCAGCGGATGCGGGGCAAGCAGGTCTTCTACCCCATGGGCTGGGACGACAACGGCCTGGCGACGGAGCGACGGGTGCAGAACTTCTTCGGCGTCCGCTGCGATCCAACACTGCCCTACGACGCCGACTTCACTGCGCCGACGACTCCGGATGCCAAGCAGCAGGTCCCGATCAGTCGGCGAAACTTCGTCGAGCTGTGTGTGCAGCTGACGCAGACAGACGAGAAGGTGTTCGAGGATCTGTGGCGCAAGCTGGGGCTCTCGGTGGACTGGTCTTTGTTGTACACGACCATCGGTGATGCAGCCCGGGCAACATCGCAGAGGGCGTTCCTGCGCAATCTCGCCCGCGGAGAGGCCTACCAAGCCGATGCCCCGACGCTGTGGGACATCACCGACCAGACGGCCATCGCCCAGGCCGAGCTCGAAGATCGAGAGCACCCCGGAGCGTTCTACCGGATCGCGTTCCACCGCAGCGACGGGTCAGGCCCGGTGTGGGTCGAGACCACCCGTCCTGAGTTGATCCCTGCCTGCGTTGCGTTGGTCGCCCATCCCGACGACGAGCGCTACCAGCCGTTGTTCGGCTCCGCTGTGACCACCCCTGTCGTCGGCGTGGAGGTGCCAGTGGTCGCCCATCGCCTGGCGGAGCCCGATAAGGGTTCTGGCATCGCGATGATCTGCACGTTCGGCGACGTGACCGACGTGATCTGGTGGCGGGAGCTGCAGCTGCCCAACCGCACCATCATCGGTCGGGACGGCCGAGTAGAGCGTGATCTGCCGACCTGGATCACCAGCAAGAGCGGTCGCGCTCTCTATCTGGCCATGGCCGGCAAGACCGTCTTCTCGGCCAGAGAGGTAACGGTGGCAGCGCTGCGCGATACCGGTGACCTCGCGGGAGAGCCTCGTCCGATCACCCACTCGGTGAAGTTTTATGAACGCGGAAGCAAGCCGCTCGAGATCGTCTCGACGCGGCAGTGGTACATCCGCAACGGGGGTCGTGATCCGGATCTGCGGGGGCAACTGGTCGCCCGAGGCGGCGAAGTCACCTGGATACCGAAATACATGCAGCACCGCTTCACCAACTGGGTCGAGGGTCTCAACGGCGACTGGCTGGTAAGCCGGCAGCGGTTCTTCGGTGTCGCGTTCCCCATCTGGTACCTGCTCGACGAGGAGGGTGAGCCTGCGTACGACACGCCGATCCTGGCCGCGGAGTCGGAACTGCCGATCGACCCCGCGTCGCAGCCTCCGCCAGGGCTCGACGAATCCATGCGCGGTCAGCCAGGCGGCTTCATGGCAGATCCCGATGTGATGGACACCTGGGCCACGTCCTCGCTGACCCCGCAGATTGCCTGCGGTTGGGAGCGAGACGAGGACCTGTTCGCCAAGACCTTCCCGATGGACATGCGGCCACAAGCACACGACATCATCCGCACCTGGTTGTTCTCGACCGTGCTTCGCTCGCACTTCGAGCACGGTTGCGCCCCCTGGTCCCACGCCGCCATCTCCGGCTTCGTCACCGATCCCGACCGCAAGAAGATGAGCAAGTCCAAGGGCAGTGCGATCGTGCCGACGGAGCTGCTAGAGAGGTACGGCTCGGACGCCGTGCGCTGGCGCGCCGCGCTGTCGCGTCCAGGATTGGACAGCCCCTTCGACGAAGCATCGATGAAGGTGGGCCGCAAGCTTGCCATGAAGGTGCTGAACGCCAGCCGGTTCGTGCTTGGTATCGGTGCCACCGGCAACGACGCCTCGGCGGTGACCGAGCCGCTCGATGTGGCCATGTTGCGCCTCCTCCAAGACGTCGTCAGCGGTGCCACGGAGTCGCTGGACGCATACCAATACGCCACGGCGCTGGAAGGCGTCGAGCGGTTCTTCTGGTCCTTCTGCGACGACTACGTCGAGCTGGTCAAGGAGCGGGCGTACGGCGGCCGCGGAGAGCTGGGCGCGTTGTCGGCCAAGGCTGCACTGGCGACAGCCCTGTCGGTGCAGCTGCGACTGCTGGCCCCGTTCCTGCCGTACGTGACCGAAGAGGTCTGGTCGTGGTGGCGAGAGGGGTCAATCCATACCTCGGCATGGCCAACACCGGATGGTGACCTGCCCACCGTGGCGGCGGATCCCGGCGCCTTGGCAGCCGCGGCCGAGGTGCTGGCCGGCATCCGGGGCGCCAAGTCGAGCGCGAAGGTCGGGATGCGTACCGGGGTGTCAGCGGTGACCGTACGCGGCCGGCGGGAACGGCTCGATCTGGTCACCGCCGCGCTTGACGATGTCATGGCAGCCGGGCGGGTAACCGGGGACGTGACGCTCCTGGCGGCCGACGGAGACGACGCGCTTACCGTCGACGTGGAGATCGCCGGCCCGTAGTCCGGCTAGCTCTCGCAGCCGTGCTTCTCCTCGAACGTTTGGCACCGGTCATTGTTCGGGCCCCCGAAGGCAACGTCGGTGCCCGCGCCGCCGTCGAGGATGTCGTTGCCGACCCCGCCGCGGACCAGGTCGTCTCCGTCGTCGCCAAACAGGAAGTCCGGTCCGCCCCGCCCGTACAACCGATCGGCGCCGTCACCACCGCTCAGGAACTGGAAATGGCGGTCACCACGCATGATGTCGGCGAAGCGGGTGCCACGAACGTCCTCGATTGAGTAGACGGTGTCGTGCTGTTCGCCCAGGCGGGCGGTGTTAGCACCGAGGTCGATGCGTAACCCGCTTCGGGCGTTGGGATACGACAGCACGTCGAGTCCTCTGTCGCTGCGACCGAGTCCCGTTCCCCCGTCGAGCAGGTCACGCCCCGGCCCGCCGACAAGTGTGTCGCCGTACTGGTCCTCGCCGAACAGAAGCCCGTCGGCCCCGCCATAGAGGCGGTCGTTACCGGGTCCACCCCGCAGGCTGTCAGAACCACGCCCGGCACAGATGAGGTCGTTGCCGCCGCGCCCATAGATGCGGTCCGAACCCTTGCCGGCAGCGATCACGTCCCGACCCGGGGTGCCGGTGAGCTTGTCTCCGGAGTCCGTGCCCACGATCGTGGCCGGTACGCCCTTACAGGTCGCTTCCGCCGCGTGGGCGGTGCTCAGCGGGTACGCCGCTCCGACGACGGTCAACAGAACGCTAACGGCAAATCCCAAGGTGGCCACGAGGTCAGGCCGGCATCCGCGAGCGCAACGTGTCGACGCCCGGACCGGAGAGGTCGGTGAGAACAGCCTTCCGGCCACTGATCGCCATCAGCAGTGACAGCGCCGGACCGGACACCTCCGGACCCTCGCCGTGAGACCAGTCGGCGTCGTCGGCGCGCAGTCTCAACCCGGCGATGCGTTTCTTGCCGCCGATCATCAGGTTCGAGCTCGCGTAGAAGTCGGCGACCCGGGTCACCGCGTCCACCGGGTACGCATGCGCGATGCCCAATGGGCGCCGGATGTCCTCGGCGTGGACGATCGTCTCCCCCAGCATGGTGTCGCTGGGGCCTGGTGGATGTGTCGTCGCCTTCACTCGCTCCCGGAACGAGGCGAGCGTTTGGGCGGGTGATCCGGAGGTTTCCGCGGCGATGCTATTCGCCGACATGCTCTCGAACCGGAACCCGTTCTTGGCGAGCCCGGTGAAGAATCCGGCCGGGGTGATCTTGTTCGTCGCGACCATGTGGCCGAGCGCCTGGTGCACCGACCAATGGCCGCACAACGACGGCGTCGCCCACTGTGCTTCGTCGAGCGTCGAGAGGTCATCGGCCAATGCCTGGCGCTCGGCGTGTACGACCGGCCACGGGCTGGGCTTCGACATTCTCGTATTTCCTTCCTGTGTCCGTGCTGAGCCTTACGTAAGGCTCAGCGTCCTAGACACGCCAGGCGCGCTGTCGGGTGGTGGACGTCGGCGACTGCAGCTGCGACCACACGCGGCGCCACTGCGCGACCTGCGGGCCGGCCGGGTCGGGGGTCGATCCGTTGGCGACCCGGCGACGCGCCTCCCACCAGGTGCTGGCGTCCTCGTCGAGCAGCCCGGCAATCGCTGCCCTGACCCGCGGTGCGAAGTCCCGTGCGGACTCACCGTCGGCGGCGTACATCGGCTCCCCGAAGCGGATGGTCACCCGCTTGCGCCCTGGGCTGGGCCAACCCTGACCCCGTGGCATCGCCGCGAAGGTGCCGCGGTGGGCGACCGGAATGATGGGGACACCGTGCTCGATGGCCAGCCAGGCAGCACCGCCTCGGAAGGCACCGACCCAGCCGTCGACGGACCGAGTCCCCTCGGGAAAGACGACGACGTTCCATCCGTTGTCCAGCAGGTCACCCGGCGTTGCCGACAGGGCGCCACCGCGCCGCTCGATCGGGAACGTGTTGAACGCGAGAACGGAGCCCACCGCACGCCACCAGGTGTCGAAGAAGTAGTCGGCGGCAGCCGCCACCGCGGTGGTCCGCCGCCACGATGCCGGTAGGGAGCACAGGATCAGTGGAGTGTCGAGGTGCGAGGCGTGGTTCGCGACGAACAGCACCGGGGGCTTGACCCGGTCGAGCACGTCTCGACCCTCGACCTGCGACTCCACCTGAGAGCGAAACAGCGGCGACAACCCCGCTGACTGGACGACTTCCCGGACCGCCCGGGCCGCCGGCCGGCGCGACCAGGCGGTGGGGAACACCGGCTGTTCCTTCACCGGTTGGTACGGCTCGGCCGAACGAGGCACCAACGGCCGTCGGCCCCACCGCCACCCGCGCGCAACCTGGCGTACGTCGTCGATGCCGTCGCGGACCCCGAGCCCTCTCACGGTCGCACGTCGGCAAACAGGTGCGGCGGAGTGTGCAGGTAGGTGATCGACGGCGACCGCCCAACCGTCCCGGAGACCATCTCCAGCGCGTCTGACAGCGTCGACGCCGCCCGGAAGCCCAGGCGTTGCACCGCGCTCCGGTCGCCACCGACCCACACCACATCTTGGACATGGTCCATGGCATGCGCGGCCCAGTACCACATGTAGAAGGGGTGGACGCCGTGGTAGGCGTGCGAGGTGCGGTAAAGGTGCACGTACCAGGGGTCAGTGGCGTAGGCCTCCTCGTACTTCGCCTCGATGACCGCCGCGTCGGTCGACTCGGCCAGCACCTCTTCGAAGAAGTCGACGTAGCTGGGGTGGTGCAGCTGGCTGAACTGCGGTGTCATCGGGTGGTAGAGGATCACGGCGCCACCGCGGCGGACGACCGGCGCCCCGCGGTAGGAGTTGAAGAAGTACCCGAGTCCGGTGCAGGTAGCGAGAATCGGGTTCATCACGGAGTTCACGTTGTACGGCCCGAGGTACGGCACGCCCAGCACCAGCACGTCGGACTGTCCGTCGACCTCGACCAGCTGCTGGCGGTGCACCATGGCCAGCGTCTTCTCGTGCACCGCCTCGGTCTCGCCGGCTCTGACACCGGTGACACCGTACGGCGCCCGCAGGCGCTGGAACACCCGATGCCGCAACTGCCCCGGTGCCACCGATAGGGCGCGCCGCGCGCCCAGCATCGACGCCTGGTCGCGCAGATTCCATTCCCATTCCCGCTTGAGCAAGAAGTCGTACGGCGCCGGGAACACGTCGTTGTTGAGCGTCGTCTCGATCGTGAAGATCTTCAGGTGCTGGGCCAGCATGCGACCCATGCGCGACGCCGACTGGTGCAGGTGGGACTTTTCCTGATCCATGAACGAGTGCGAGCGCACCATCGTCTTCGAGTTGTGGTGGTGGCGCAGGCTCCTGTACGACGCGAGCCCGACCGGTACCGACTTGTGGCCGCCGTCCATCGCTACCAGATTGACGTTGACATAGACGAGGAGGTCCGACTCGGCCGCCCGCCGGTTGATCTCCACGTCCTCACCGGCGTCGGTGAGACCCACGTGCAGGAGGTTCGCCCGGTCCTCGGCGTCGTGATTGGTCAGTTGTCCCTGCGGGAAGAAGGAGCGGAAAACTCGCTCACCGACGATGTCCCTCAGCTCCCCGGCAGTGAGCCGGCGGTGCAGCGCATTCGCCGAGATCAGCTCCACGTCGTCGACACCAGCCTCGGCCGCGTACGTGAGCACCTGCTCGATGATCCGCTGGCGAACGTCCGGCTTACGCATCGGTGGCAGCGGCAAGGAGATGTCGTCGAAGGCGATCGTGAGGCGCATTCCAGGTCGCAGCAGCGCCGGCAGTGGCTCGGACCCCTCGGGATGCAGCAGTGCCTCCCGAATCGTCTGCCCGACGTCGTCGACCGCGGGCAGCGACTCGGGTGGGTAGACGACGCGGGTCCCGAGCGGGAACTCCTCCAGTCGGAACCCCTCCCCCTCATGCACGACGAGAGGCGGGGTCCGATCGTCGACCTCCAGCACGAAACCTGGACGACTCACCTGTTGCTCCTCGGGTCGAACGCGACTTTGACGGTACCCAGCCGGCCAGCCGAGTGGGCGTGATCGAGCGCTTCCCGCCAGCTGTGGAGCGGGTAACGCGCGACCGTTAGAGCGGCGATGCCGTGACCGGAGGCCAGCTCGATGGCCAGGTCGAACGCTCCGCGGCCGTCGGCGGCTGGCTCGTGTACTGCGGAGGCGTAGGCGCCGACGATCTCCAGCTCGCGGAACCAGGCGGCCGACAGATCGGCTGCCGCCGGCATCCCGGACAGCACCACCCGACCGCCGGCCCGAGTGGAGTGCAGGCACGTCTCGATCGACTCGCGGCTACCGACCGCGTCGATGGCGACGTCGACACCACCGAGCAGGAAAGGCCGGCTGAGCTCGGGGCTGACCCAGAACGCCCGGGTGGCCCGGCGTACGCCCCGAAGCACCTCGGCGGGCGTGACCACCTCGGTGGCACCGAAATCGCGGGCCAACTCGCCTTGCTGGCTGTGCTTGGCGACCACGGTGATGTCACCCGCGGCGGTTAGCTCACGTAGCGCCAGCGTCGTGAACAGCCCGACGGCACCAGCGCCGCCGACCAGCACATGCGCGCCACGAGGCACCCGGGCCTGAAGCGCGGTGTGGACGGCGCAGGCGATGGGCTCCACCAGCACCGCCTGCCCGTCGGAGAGATCTTCTGGCACCGGGTGAAGCTGGCTGCGATGGGCCGTCAACACCGCTCCCCAGCCGCCGCCGGTGTCCGCGCAGAAGCCGGTCTGCAGCCCGGGTGCGATGTGCCCGACCGTGATCCGATCGCAGCGGTTGGTGGCGCCGGACCGGCAGGCGTCGCATCGGTCGACCCCTCGCGCGGCGCAGCTGAGCACCGGATCGAGCACCACTCGGGTTCCGGCCGGAAGGTCTTCACAGTCCTCGGCCAAGTCGGCGACGACCTCGTGCCCCGGCACGAATGGCATCGACACCAGACCCGAGAAGTAGCGGCTGGTGCGACCGCTGACCGCACCCAGGTCGGATCCGCAGATGCCGGACAATCGGGTCTGCAGCCGCACCCAGCCGGGCCGGGATTGGGACGGCTCCTCGCGGTTGACCAGCCGCAACGGCGCTGTGGGGCCGGTGAGGAGACCTGGCAGCCGACCGCCCATAGCACGCGCCGCGAGATGGCGGGGCAGGGAACGGAACATCTCCAGCGCCAACATCACCGCGATGCTCCCATGGGCAGCAACGTGCGCGAGGCAGCCGTCGGGCTGGCCCATGTCGCGATGGCCCACCGATGTTTCTTCGCGTACCGCTGCAGGGTCACATCGGGGCTGACCGCGACCGGATGTCCGACCGCGCGCAGCAGCGGCAGGTCGGAGTGGCTGTCGGCGTAGGCGTAGCTGCGGGTCAGGTCCAGCCCGGCACTGGTGGCCCAGTGGCGCAGCCACGCAGCCCTCGACTCCCCGACCAGCGGCGAGGAGAGCAGATGCCCCGTGCACACCCCACGAGAGTCAGTGGCCAGCTCGGCCGCCTCGATGTGGTCGAAGAGGTGCTCCAGGGGCCGGGTCAACGGCCGCACCGCCCCGGTCACCAGCACGGTCCGGTGCCCGGCGGCTCGGTGCTCCCGCACCCGGCGTATCGCCTCCGGCGACAGCCGGCCGAGGACGTGCGGTGCCAGCACCTCGTCGGCCATCGCGTTGAGCGCAGCCAGGTCAGCGCCGGCGTACTCGCGGTAGACCGCACGCAGGAAGCCGCTGCGTTCGTGCCGCTCGGCTCGGACCAGCGCCGGCAGCCGGCGGGCAATCCGGGCCAGCTCGGCCGCCCGGGCCACCGAGTCCAGCTCGTGCAACCGCATCCACAGATAGGTCTCGATGACGTTGGAGGACAACAGCGTGCCGTCCATGTCGAATATCGCCGCCACCCCTGCGGCGTCGCCCACCAACGGGGCTGTGGCGGAGGCGGCCGCCCGCCGACGGCGTCGTGCCTCGTCGAGGCGCCGGATGGGTTCGGTCACCGCCGGGCAATGCACCCTGGTGAGATAGTGCTCCCAGTCGAACACGCCGGTGTCGAAGGCGAACAGCCGCTGGTCGTCAGGATGCAACGACGCATACAACTCGCGGGTCGCCTCGTCGACGAACCGCAGCTCGGCTTGGGCGTACTCGCGGTAGAGATCGCTGTAGCGGCGCAGGAACTCAAGCCGCCGGCGCTGGCGGTCGAGCTTGCGGGCCATCTCCCGGGTGCGATGGCTGCGCGGAACGTGGGTCACGACGTAGTCGGCCGCCTTATGGGCGCGTTCGCTGGTGACCAGCAACCGCTCCACCGCCTGGGCGCCTGGGAGCCGCCACTCGGGCAGCCGGGCGGCGCCGCGCTCCCCCGTGTCGAACGGGTGACGATCGAAGTACGCCCGGACCAGCTCGTACAACCGAGCAAAGGTCAACGGGTTGCGAGCACCGGAGGAAATGTGGAGATAGCGCGCCCGGCCCGGCTCCGGGACGTCGCGCAGGGCTGCAACAGCCGCTGCCACCACGTGGTCGACGGGGACGATGTCGACGATGGAGTCGGCGGAGGCGGGGAACTCGGGCAGCTCGCCCTTGCCGTACGCCAGGATGAGCGGCTCGGCCATCTTGAAGCCCTCGATCCAGCCTGGGTACGGGGTCTCCAGGGCCGACTCGATGATGCTGGGGCGCAGGATGGTCACCGGTGCTGTGGCGGCGTGCCGCTCGACGAGGCGCTCGCCCAGTGCCTTGGTGAACGTGTAGCTGTCGGTCCAGCCGAGGCTGCGCGCCCGCTCCGAGCCGGCGGCGACCAGCTCGTCGGTGACCCAGGCGCGGCGGCGCTCCTCTGTAGCCTGCGCCGCGGTGAGCAGCCCGGCACGCCGGTGCTCACGCTCGGCGTCCCGCCGCAGGTCGCCGAGCACCTGCGGGGTCCGGGACCGTGCCTCCACCGCGTCCCGCTGCCCGAGCGCCCATGCCGTCTCCGCGTCGACGTCGACGTCGTGGTCGACCGGCCCTTCCTCGATCGCTCCACGACGGCGACCTGCCACGTATGCGGTCGACACGTGCAGGTAATGGACTTGCGTTCCGAGGGCGGCGACCCGCTGGAGCAGGTGTTTGGTCCCGACGACGTTGGTACCGAAGGCGTCGTCGACCGGAGGGTCGAAGGAGACGTCACCGGCGCAGTGGATGACGGTGTCGATGTCTTCCGGCAATGCTGGTACGTCCGACAGGTCGCCTTCGATCACTCGGATGCGCGCCTCGAGGACCGCATGAGCTCCTCCGCCCGCCACGACGATGTCGGCGAAGATGCGCTTGGTGAGCAGGGTGCGGACACGTTCGGCCGCGGAGACCGATCCCTTCGGCCGGACCAGCACCGTGAGGTGGGTCTCCGGCAGGGAGCCGAGGATCCGGTGGAGCAGCGCCTCACCGACGAAGCCGGTGACACCGGTCAACAGCAGCCGCTTGCCCGCGAGGCATTCGGCCAGGAGCGACGGGGTGTTCGGCAGCAAAGCCACCAACCCATCCTGCACCACCCACGAGAAATGATGCATTCGTGCTGCTCGAGCAGCACGAGCGCAGAGACGCTCTGATGGTGCTCAGGCGGACTTGCGGGACTTCTTCTCCACCTCGCGCGGCACCAGCGTCGGGTTGACGTTGTCGAGCACGACCTCGCCGGTGACCACGACCTTCGCAACATCGTCTCGGCTCGGGACCTCGTACATGACGTTGAGCAGGACCTCTTCGATAATCGCCCGCAACCCACGCGCCCCCGTGCCGCGCAGCATCGCCTGATCGGACATCGCCTCGATCGCGTCGGAGGTGAACTCCAGCTCGACCCCGTCGAGCTCGAACAGCTTCGCGTACTGCTTGACCAGCGCATTGCGCGGCGTGGTCAGGATCTCGATGAGCGCATCGCGGTCGAGGCTGTCGACAGTTGCGATGACCGGCAGCCGACCGATGAACTCGGGGATGAGGCCGAACTTCAGCAGATCCTCCGGCATCACCTTGGCGAAGATCGTGCTCGGGTCAGCCTTGCTGATGGATTGCAGCTCGGCGTTGAAACCGAGGGTCTTCCGGCCGCTGCGCTGCTCGATGATGCCTTCGAGTCCGGCGAAGGCGCCGCCCACGACAAACAAGATGTTGGTCGTGTCGATCTGGATGAACTCCTGGTGTGGGTGCTTGCGCCCGCCCTGCGGGGGGACAGAAGCCGTTGTCCCTTCGAGGATCTTCAGCAGAGCCTGCTGCACTCCCTCGCCGGACACGTCACGGGTGATCGAGGGGTTTTCGCTCTTTCGAGCGATCTTGTCGACCTCGTCGATGTAGATGATGCCGGTCTCGGCCTTTTTGACGTCGTAGTCGGCGGCCTGGATGAGTTTGAGCAGGATGTTTTCGACGTCTTCACCGACGTAACCGGCCTCGGTCAATGCGGTGGCGTCCGCGATGGCGAACGGCACGTTGAGCATGCGCGCCAGCGTTTGGGCGAGGTAGGTCTTCCCGCACCCGGTCGGGCCGATCAACAAGATGTTGGACTTGGCCAGCTCGACGGAATCGTCCTTGGTGTGCCGACCAGCCACTACGCCCGCTTTGACCCGCTTGTAGTGGTTGTAGACCGCCACCGCGAGCGCCTTCTTGGCGGCGTCCTGGCCGATGACGTAGCCGTTGAGGAAGTCATAGATCTCGCGTGGCTTCGGCAGCTCGTCGAGGCCGACCTCGGCTCCCTCGGACAGCTCCTCCTCGATGATCTCGTTGCACAAGTCGATGCACTCGTCGCAGATGTAAACCCCTGGCCCGGCGATGAGCTTCTTGACCTGCTTTTGGCTCTTGCCGCAGAAGGAGCATTTCAGCAGGTCGCCACCGTCACCGATGCGTGCCACCAGGAACGCCCTCCTCGTCGGTTTCCCCGACCCATCAGCTGTGTGTCCGAGGGGAATGCAGGTCTCGACCGTACCGCTTACCCCCGACCGACCGGGGTGACAAACGCCCCGGGTCCCGTACGCCCGCGGCGAACGCCACCACCTGGCTCAGACGCTCGCGAGCGAGGCCTTGCGCGACTCCAGTACCTGGTCGACCAGGCCGTACTCGACCGCTGCCTCGGCAGTGAGGATCTTGTCGCGTTCGATGTCGCGA
This sequence comes from Nocardioidaceae bacterium, assembly GCA_013696555.1. Classification (GTDB taxonomy): domain Bacteria; phylum Actinomycetota; class Actinomycetes; order Propionibacteriales; family Nocardioidaceae; genus JACCYJ01. Next base: position 30,501 of record JACCYJ010000034.1, read on the forward strand.
CCGACCTCCTCCAGCGACTTGCCAGTGTGCTCGGCGATCATTTTCTCGAGCAGCGCTCGCATCCGCAGGATCTCGTTGGCCTGGATCTCGATGTCGGATGCCTGGCCGTACGACGCCTCGGTGTAGGGCTGGTGGATGAGGATGCGGCTGTTGGGCAGGGCGAGTCTCTTGCCTGGCGCACCCGCGGCCAGCAGGATCGCCGCTGCCGAGGCGGCCTGGCCGAGGCAGACCGTGTTGATCTCGGGCTTGACGAACCGCATGGTGTCGTAGATCGCGGTGAGCGCCGTAAACGAGCCGCCGGGTGAGTTGATGTAGATGAAGATGTCGCGATCGGGATCCATCGACTCCAGGCACAAGATTTGCGCCATCACCGCATTGGCCACGTCATCGCTGATGGGGGTGCCGAGGAAGATGATTCGATCCTCGAAGAGTTTCGCGTACGGGTCGATCCGGCGGAAACCGTAGGAGGTGCGCTCTTCCCACTGCGGGATGTAGTAGTTCATGGAGTTTTCCCTCCTGGGCGCTGCTGCGCTGGGCGTCCCTGGGCGGTGACCTCGCCGGCGCTAGCCACGACGTGGTCGATGAAGCCGTAGTCGCGGGCTTGGTCGGCGGTGAACCACCGGTCGCGGTCTGCGTCGGTCTCGATCTGGTCGACGGACTGGCCCGTGTGCTCGGCGATCAACGAGAACAGCTGCCGCTTGATGTGCAAGGACTGCTCCGCCTGGATCTTGATGTCGCTGGCCGATCCGCCCAGGCCGCCGGAGGGTTGGTGCATCATGATCCGGGCATGCGGGAGCGCGTAGCGCTTGTCGGGGGCGCCGGCACACACCAGGAACTGGCCCATCGAAGCCGCCAGACCCATCGCGACGGTGGCCACGTCGTTGGAGATGTACTGCATCGTGTCGTAGATCGCCATGCCCGCGTCGACGGAGCCACCGGGCGAGTTGATGTAGAGGAAGATGTCGCGCTTGGGGTCCTCGGCGTTGAGCAGCAGCATCTGCGCGCAGATCGCATTGGCGTTCTGATCCCGGACCTCGGAGCCCAAGAAGACGATGCGCTCCTTGAGCAGCCGTTGGTAGATGTGATCGTCCAGCCCATATGGCTGACCGTTCGATTGGGCGTCGGAAAGCTTGGGTGTCACGCGCTCGACACTATCGGGGGCTGCGGAGCTTCCCACGCGCTACCAGCCCCTGTTCGCTGTCGGCGCACCCCACATCCGCTGTGCCCCTGTTCTCGCTGAGCCCGACGTATTTGCCGCGACGCGCCGACCAATGCCCCGAACGCGTCAGCCTCACGGTGACTCTTCGACCTCGGCCGCTGCCTCTTCATCGGCGTACGTCCCGTCGGGTTGTAACCGCTTCAGCTCGACCGGGTTACCCGATGCGTCGGTGACCGCGGCGCTCTCGACGATCACCGCCAGCGCCTTTCCGCGTACTACCTCGCTGACCAGCGAGGGAATGTGGTTGTGCTCCATCGCGTGCTTCGCATAGTCATCCGGGCTCACCCGTGCCTGCTGCGCGCGGCGCACGATGTGCTGGGTGAGCTCGGACTCGTCGACGCCCAGCTGCTGGGTGCGGGCCACCTCGTCGAGCAGGAACTGGGACGCCAGGGAGTCACGGACGCGCTTTTGCAGATCGTCCTCGAACTCCTCCTCGGTCCGCCCCTCGGTCGCGAGATACGTCGACATCGTCATCCCGCTGTACGTGAGCTGCTCGTCGATCTGCTTGCGACGAGCGGCGAGCTCGTCGGCAACGACTTGCTCCGGCAGCGGCACCTCGACCAGCGAGAGCAGCCGTTCTAGGACTGCATCGCGAGCCGCTGTCGCTTGCTCCATGCGCCGGGCACGGGCAAGTCGTTCTCGCAGGTCGTCGCGCAACTCGGTGACGGTGTCGAACTCACTGGCAAGTTGAGCGAAGTCATCGTCGAGCGCGGGCAGCTCCTGCTCCTGCACCGCCGAAACACTGACTTCGACGTCTACCGGCTGGCCGGCCAGGTCACCGGCCAACAGGGCGGTCGCGAACGTCTGCACATCCCCCGCTGCCATCCCCACCAACGCCTCGTCCAGGCCGTCAAGCATCGTGTCGTTGCCAACCTGGTACGAGACACCGGTCGCTTGCGCCGACTCCACCGGCTCCCCGTTCTGGGCCGCCGACAGGTCGATGGTCACGAAGTCACCGTTGGCGGCGGCCCGGTCAACCTCCTGCAGCGTTCCGAACCGTTCGCGCAGCGCCTGCACCTGCTCCTCGACGTCCTCATCAGTCACGACCGCGTCCTCGACGCTGACCTCGAGTCCCTCGTACACCGGCAGCGTGATCTCGGGGACTACGTCGAGCTCAGCGGTGAACTCCAGCGACTCCCCGTCGCCGAACTGTGTGACGTCGATCTGCGGCGATGACAGTGGTTTGACGTCGTTCTCACGCAACGCCTGCATGTACAGCGTGGGCAGGGCTTCGTTGACGGCCTCCTCCAGCACGGCCCCGCGCCCGATGCGCTGGTCGACGATGGCGGCCGGCACCCTTCCCCGTCGAAAGCCCGGGATTGTGATTTGCTGCGCGATCTTCTTGTACGCAGCGTCCAGACTCGGCTTGAGCTCCTCGAACGGCACCTCGACGGTGAGCTTGACCCGGGTGGGATTCAGGGTCTCGGTGGCGCTCTTCACGTGGTGGTGCTCCTTGATCGATGTGCTGAAAAGCCGGGGCACGCGTGTCGGTGTGATCGGAGTCGGGGCGACAGGACTCGAACCTGCGATCTCCTGCTCCCAAAGCAGGCGCGCTAGCCACTACGCTACGCCCCGCGACGACGGGGAAGTCTAGTGGACGTCACTCCCCCGGGTTCTCGAAGATCCCCCAACGACGTGGATGCGGCACCCCAACTTGTCACTCTCAGACCAGGCTATGACCTGATCTGACAGTGACAACTCCGGCTAACGTCACGGGTGTGAGCCGCGTCATCATCTCGTTCTACGAGGCGCTCGAGGCGCGTGACTGGGCCGCTCTGGAGAAGCTGCTCGACTTCGACATCGTGTACGAGGTGCCGCAGACCCAGGAGCGGGTGTCGGGCCGCAGCGCGTACATACGCTTCAACCGCGACTATCCAGGCGACTGGTATCTGGAGGTCCAAAGGGCCTACGAGGACGACATCGGCGGTGCCGCCGAGGTGAGCTTCCGCGTCGGCGGAGAAGTGATGGTCAACGTCGCGTTCTTCGAGCTGTCGGCGGGACGGGTGCGGACCATCCGCGACTACTGGCCGGAGCCGTACCAGCCACCGCCTGGGCGGGAGCACCTCGTTGAGCGCTACTGAGTCGGGCCGCCATGCGATCATGGGCGCGCGAATGGTCCTCGCATGCGGGTGTAGCTCAATGGTAGAGCTCCAGCCTTCCAAGCTGGTCATGCCGGTTCGATCCCGGTCACCCGCTC
>JACCYJ010000043.1 GCA_013696555.1 Nocardioidaceae bacterium
CTCTCGTCGTCGCGGACCAACGGGGTGGTGAGCCGATCCGGCATCCGGGCGTAGGTGAATGCGAAGCGCCCCTTGTCGCAGCTCCACTCCTCGTTGACCTGCGGGTCATCGCCGGCCAGCCGGCGCAACACCTTGCCGCGACGGTGATCGGTGCGCAGCGCACAGCCGGACGCGCAGTGCTCGCAGACGGTGGGTGTGGAGATCAGGTCGAAGGGTCGGGAGCGGAAGCGGTACGCGGCACTGGTGAGCGCCCCCACCGGGCAGATCTGGATGGTGTTGCCGGAGAAGTACGACTCGAACGGCTCCTTCTGATAGATGCCCACCTGCTGCAAGACGCCTCGCTCGAGCAAGGTGATGAACGGGTCCCCGGCGATCTGCTCGGAGAACCGGGTGCACCGGGCACAGAGCACGCAGCGTTCTCGATCGAGCAGGACCTGGGCGGAGATGCTGACTGGTTTGGCGAACGTGCGCTTGGCCTCGAGGAACCGCGACTCACCACGCCCGTGGCTGAGCGCCTGATTCTGCAGGGGGCACTCCCCGCCCTTGTCGCACACCGGGCAGTCGAGTGGATGGTTGATCAGCAGGAACTCCATGTTTCCCTGCTGCGCCTTGTCGGCCACCGCGGACGTGATCTGGGTGCGGACGACCATGTTGTCGGCGACCTGCAGGGTGCACGACGCCTGGGGTTTGGGGATGGGCCGACCGTTGCCGGCGTCGGTGACCTCCACCAGGCACTGCCGGCAGGCGCCGACCGGTTCCAGCAGCGGGTGGTCGCAGAAGCGGGGGATCTCGACGCCGATGAGCTCGGCCGCGCGGATCACCAAGGTGTCCTTCGGCACGTCGACCTCGACGTCGTCGATGGTGACTCTGACCAGGTCATCACGGGGGGCCAGCTCGTCCCCGGAGGCGTCGCGCCGGGCGGTGACGGTCATGCGTGCGCTCCGGCAGTGGCGAACAACGTGGCCGCCTCGGCGTCGAACGGGCAGCCGCCCCCGGTGATGTGCTCGAGGTACTCGTCACGGAAGAACTGGATCGAGGAGGTGATCGGGCTGGTGGCGCCGTCGCCGAGCGCGCAGAACGACCGGCCGAGGATGTTGTCACACAGGTCGACCAGCACCTCGAGGTCGCTCTCGGTTCCCTGGCCGTCCTCGAGGCGTTGCAGGGTCTGCGCGAGCCACCAGGTGCCCTCCCGGCATGGCGTGCACTTGCCACAGGACTCGTGCCGGTAGAACTCGGTCCAGCGCAACACCGCACGCACCACGCAGGTTGTCTCGTCGAAGATCTGCAACGCTTTGGTCCCCAGCATCGAGCCAGCATCGGTGATCGCCTCGTAGTCGAGCGGTACGTCGAGGTGCTCGGCGGTGAGGATCGGGGTCGACGAACCACCCGGCGTCCAGAACTTGAGCTCGTGCCCGGACCGGACGCCACCGCCCAGGTCGAGCAGGGTGCGCAACGTGATGCCGAGCGGGGCTTCGTACTGCCCGGGCAGCTCGACGTGCCCGGACAGGGAGTACAGCGTCATCCCTTTGGACTTTTCGGTGCCCATGTGCGCGAACCAGTCACTCCCGTTGGCGACGATGCACGGCACGGACGCTATCGACTCGACGTTGTTGATCACGGTCGGGCAGGCGTACAGCCCGGCGACGGCCGGGAAGGGCGGCCGAAGCCGGGGTTGTCCGCGTCGCCCCTCCAGCGAGTCGAGCAGCGCCGTCTCCTCGCCGCAGATGTACGCCCCGGCGCCGGCGTGGACGATGAGGTCCAGGTCAAAGCCCGAGCCGGCGATGTCCCGACCGAGGTGACCGGCGCGGTAGGCCTCCGCTACCGCCTGGTGCAGCCGACGGATCACATGCAGCACCTCACCGCGAATGTAGATGAAAGCCGTGTTGGCTCGGATCGCGTAGGAGGAAATGATGATCCCCTCGATCAACGTGTGCGGCGAGGCGAGCATCAGCGGGATGTCTTTGCACGTTCCGGGCTCGGCCTCGTCGGCGTTGACGACCAGGTAGTGCGGCTTGTCGTCACCTTGAGGAATGAAGCCCCATTTCATCCCGGTGGGGAAACCGGCCCCGCCGCGGCCGCGGAGTCCGGAGTCCTTGACCATGGCGATCAGGTCGTCCGGCGGCATGACTAACGCCTTTCCGAGAGCGTCGTACCCGCCCTGTGCTTCGTAGGACGCCAGGGTCCAGGCGCGGTCCTGGTCCCAGTTGTCGCTGAGGACCGGGGTGAGGAGGTCGGTCACGAGGCGTCGTTCCCCTTCCCGGTTCGCATCTCGGAATCGGACTTCTCGATCTCGATGGCGTCATTGCCCGAGTAGGCAGACTGCTCCGCGGCTTCACGAGGGCCGGGAGCGGCTCGCGGCGAGTCCGACCCGTTCGCGGCCGGCGCGGTCCAGTCGCGCTCCCGGGCAATCCGGAGGCCGGCGAGGCTGGCTGATCCGGCGGCCGGACCCTCGTTCGCCCTGTTGTCGGGGAACCCGGCGAGCACCCGCTCAGCCTCCCGCCACGTGCCCACCCGGGCTCCACGGGGAGACCTTACGGTGGCACCGTCACGAAGGTCGTCGACCAGCTGCGCCGCCGACTGCGGTGTCTGGTTGTCGAAGAACTCCCAGTTGACCATCACGACCGGTGCATAGTCGCAGGCTGCGTTGCACTCGATGTGCTCGAGTGTGATCCGACCGTCGTCGGTGGTCTCGTCGTTGCCGACGTCGAGGTGCTCCTTGAGCCGCTCGAAGATCGTGTCGCCGCCCATGACCGCGCACAACGTGTTCGTACACACACCCACGTGGTAGTCGCCGACCGGGCGGCGTTTGTACATCGTGTAGAAGGTCGCGACCGCTGACACCTCGGCGGCGCTCAGGTCGAGTATCTGCGCGCAGACCTCGATTCCTGCTGGCGTGACGTGCCCCTCGAGGGACTGCACGAGGTGGAGCATGGGCAGCAGCGCCGACTGGGCATGGGGGTAGCGGGCAGCGATCTCCCGCAGCTCGGCCACGCCCTGCGTGGACAACTCGGTACCCATCAGCGGTCGACACCTCCCATCACCGGGTCGATGCTGGCGATGGCCACGATGACGTCGGCGATCAGGCCACCCTCGGACATCACCGAGGCGCACTGCAGGTTGACGAAGGATGGGTCCCGGAAGTGTGCCCGGTAGGGCCGGGTACCGCCGTCGGAAACCAGGTGGCAGGCCAGCTCCCCCCGTGGCGACTCCACCGCGGTGTAAACCTGGCCGACCGGCACCCGGAAGCCCTCGGTGACCAGCTTGAAGTGGTGGATCAGCGCCTCCATCGACTCGCCCATGATGTGGCGGATGTGGTCGAGTGAGTTGCCCATGCCGTCGGGGCCGACCGCGAGCTGGGCCGGCCAGGCGATCTTCTTGTCGCCGACCATGACCGGTGCACCCTCGAGGTCGGCGAGCTTGTCGGCACACTGCTCGACGATGCGCAGCGACTCCCACATCTCCTGCAACCGGATCCGGAACCTGCCGTACGCGTCACAGGTGTCCCACGTGATCACGTCGAACTCGTAGTCCTCGTAGCCCAGGTAGGGCGAGGTCTTGCGCAGGTCCCACGGGTAGCCGGTCGCCCGGAGCACCGGTCCGGTCGCTCCAAGCGCGAGGCACCCGGCCAGGTCGAGGTAGCCCACGTCGACCAATCGGCCCTTGAAGATGGGATTGGCGTTGCAGAAGGCGGCGTACTCGGGCAGCCGCTTCTTCATTAGCTTGAGGAACTCACGAATTTGCTCGAGCGCGCCCGGAGGCATGTCCTGGGCGACGCCGCCGGGGCGGATGAACGCGTGGTTCATGCGCAGTCCGGTGATCAGCTCGAACAGGTCCAGGACCAGCTCCCGCTCCCGGAAGCCGATCGTCATGACGGTCAACGCCCCGATCTCCATGCCGCCGGTGGCGATCGCCACCAGGTGGGAGGAGATGCGGTTGAGCTCCATCAGCAGGACGCGCATGACGCGCGCCTTCTCCGGGATGTCGTCCTCGATGCCGAGCAGGCGCTCGACCCCGATCGTGTACGAGGCTTCGTAGTAGAACGGAGCCAGGTAGTCCATGCGCGTGCAGAAGGTGACGCCTTGGGTCCAGTTGCGGAACTCCATGTTCTTCTCGATGCCGGTGTGCAGATAGCCAATACCGCACCGGATCTCGGTCACCGTCTCGCCCTCGAGCTCGAGGATCAGGCGGAGCACCCCGTGCGTGGAGGGGTGCTGCGGGCCCATGTTGACGACGACTCGTTCCTCGCCGGACTCGGCCATGCCGGCAACGACGGAGTCCCAGTCCTGACCGGTCACGGTGAAGACGCGGCCGCTGCTGGTCTCCTGCTCGTCGGCGTACGGGTCGGCAGTCTGCGAAGCCATCAGGTGTAGGACCTCCGCAGGTCGGGGGAGGGAATGGTGGCGCCCTTGTACTCGACCGGGATACCGCCGAGCGGGTAGTCCTTGCGCTGGGGGTGCCCCGGCCAGTCATCGGGCATCTCGATGCGCGTCAGGGCAGGGTGGCCGTCGAAGATCAGTCCGAAGAAGTCGTACGTCTCCCGCTCGTGCCAGTCAGCCGTGGGGTATACCGAGACGATCGAGGGGATGTGGGGGTCGGAATCGGGGGCGATGACCTCGAGCCGGATTCGCCGGGTGTGGGTCATGGACAGCAGGTGGTAGACGGCGTGCAGCTCGCGCCCGTCCTCAGCCGGGTAGTGCACTCCGGAGACGCCGCTGCAGAGCTCGAACCGCAGACCCGCGTCGTCTCGCAACTGCCGCACCACCGCGAGCAGGTGCTGGCGCCGGACGAAGAACGTGATCTCGCCGCGATCGACGACGACCTTCTCGACCGGTCCCTGCTCTCCAGGGGTGTCGAGCGTCCCCGACAGCACAGCCTCCAGTCGGTCCGCCACCTCGTCGAACCAGCCCCCGTACGGGCGTGGTGTTGGCGAGGGCATCACCACCGGACGACTCAGCAGCCCGTACCCCGAGGTGTCCCCGGTGCCGCGCACCCCGAACATGCCCTCGCGTACCTCGACCACCTCGAGCGCGCTGCTCTGCGGCGAAGCGGGCAGCGTGTTCTCCGGCCAGCGCTCCTGGGCCCTTCCTTCGAGGGCACCAGGCTGGTCGTCGTCGTGTGGCGTGGTGCCCACCTCCGGCTCGGACGGCGAGCCGGTCACCGCAGCAAGCCCTTCATCTCCGACAGCGGGACGGCTTCGAGTGCAACTCGCTCCTGCTCCTCGATCTCCGCGGCGCGGTGGGGGCCGAGCTTCGCGCCCTGGATCTGCCCGTGCAACTTCAAGATCGCGTCGATCAACATCTCCGGTCGAGGTGGGCAGCCTGGCAGATACATGTCGACGGGGACGACATGGTCGACGCCTTGGACGATCGCGTAGTTGTTGAACATGCCGCCCGAGCTGGCACACACACCCATCGCCAGCACCCACTTGGGATTCGCCATCTGGTCGTAGATCTGGCGCAGCACTGGGGCCATCTTGTTGCTCACCCGGCCGGCAACGATCATCAGATCGGCCTGCCGCGGGGATGCTCGGAAAACCTCCATGCCGAACCGGCCGAGGTCATAGCGGGGACCGCCCGAGGTCATCATCTCGATGGCGCAGCACGCCAGCCCGAACGTCGCCGGCCACAGGGAGGCCTTGCGAAAGTAGCCGGCGACTCCTTCGACGGTGGTCAGCAGCACGCCACTGGGAAGCTTCTCCTCTAGCCCCATGCGCGTCCCCTCGTCAGTCCCATTCCAGCCCTCCCCGTCGCCACACGTACGCATAGGCGATGAAGACGGTGAGGATGAACAAGAACATCTCGACCACGCCGTACCAGGCGAGGACGTCGAACGCGACCGCGAACGGGAACAAGAAGATGATCTCGATGTCGAAGATGATGAAGAGCATGGCGGTGATGAAGTACTTGACCGGGAACCGGCCGCCCCCGGCTGGCTGCGGCGTCGGCTCGATGCCGCACTCGTAGGAGTCGAGTCGGGCCCGGTTGTAACGCTTGGGGCCGGTGAAGGCGCTGACACCGACGGAGAAGACCGCGAAGCCCGCGGCCAGCAGGCCGAGCGCGAGGATCGGGACGTACAGATCCACGTGCGGCTCCCCTCTCCGAGATCCGTGCCTTCGCGGGTGCGTGGCGGGTTTGCAATCCTAGGACGTCAGGCCATTGGTTAGGCAGGTGGTCAGGCAGCGGGCGCCACCTTGCTGAGCGCGTTGATCAGCCAATCCGTCGCGTCGCCGTCGCGGGGATCGGTCAGGTTCGCCAGCAGCTTGAGGGTGATGCCCATCAACCGCTCGCGTTTCAGCCCGTGACGGGTGGCGGCGTTCATGACAGCGGGGTTACCGATGAGCCGTACGAAGATCCGCCCGAGCGTGTAATAGCCGCCGTAGCGCGCGTCGAGCGCCGCCGGATATGCCCGCAGGGTGCGCTCCTGGCTGTCGCTCGAGCGGCGAACGGCTTGGGTGATCGCCTCCGCCGCCATCTCTCCGGCCTCCATCGCGTAGGCGATGCCCTCCCCGTTGAACGGGTTGACCATGCCGCCGGAGTCCCCGACCAGGAGCAGCCCGTTGCGGTAGTGGGGTTTGCGGTTGAAGCCCATCGGCAGCGCCGCTCCCCTGATCGGCGCGGTCCGGTTGGGCTCGCGGAAGCCCCAGTCCGCCGGGGTGTTCTCGAGCCAGCGGCGGAGCAGCTCCTTGTAGTCGACGCTGCGGAACGCGCTGGAGGTGTTGAGGATGCCGAGACCGACGTTGCAGGTGCCGTCGCCGACGCCGAAGATCCAGCCGTAACCCGGCAGCAGGCCGCCCTGCCCGGGCGGGCCGTCCCACAGCTCGAGCCACGACTCCAGCCAGTCGTCGTCGTGTCGCGGGCTGGTGTAGTAGGTGCGGACGGCGACACCCATGGGCCGATCGTCACGCTTGGCCAGACCGAGCGAGAGCGCAAGTCGTGCGGAGTTGCCGTCGGCAGCCACCACGATCGGGGCGCGATACGTCACTTCGTCCCCTGCCTTGCGGCCGTCGTCATCGATTGGTCTGGCACGTACTCCGCTCAGCCGGCCGGTGGCGTCGTCGGTGATCGCGCCGGTCACCGCGGTGCGCTCCTGTAACCGCGCTCCGGACTTCTGAGCGTGCCGAGCCAGGATCTCGTCGAAGTCGAGGCGGGTGCGCACCAGCCCGTACGGCGGGAAGGACGCCAGGTCGGGCCACCGCAGCTCGAGCCGGTGCCCACCACCGACGATGCGCAGGCCATGGTTCTTGACCCAGCCGGGGGCCTCGGTGTCCATTCCCATGGCCAGCAGCTGACGAACCGCGCGCGGCGTGAGCCCATCCCCGCACACCTTCTCGCGGGGGAAGCTGGTCTTCTCCAGCAACAGCACGTCGACGCCGGCCTGGGCGAGGTGGTAGGCGGTGGTCGAGCCGCCAGGACCCGCGCCGACGATGATGACGTCGGCCTGCCGGTCGTCGGCCGTTCTCCGCGTCATTCGATCCCTCGCAAAGCCGACTGATGTTCTTGCCTAGTGGGCTGTTCGTGAATCCATTCACGAGCGCACTCCGTAGTGTATGCCGCTTCCTCGCGCCACGCGACCCGGCTCGTCAGGCGAGCCGCAAGGCGAAGATCACCTCTCGAGTGGCGCAAACAGGTGCGAGTCCTTGCGTCACGACGACGTATTCGCGCCACTCGGCGGTGTGGCGACAGCGGTGTGGAGGGCGACGATGCCGCCGGAAAGATTACGCCAGGTGACCTCGTCCCAGCCGGCCAGTCGAATGCGTTCGGCCAACACCCCCTGGTCGGGCCAGGCGCGGATCGATTCCGCCAGGTAGACGTACGCGTCGGGCGCGGACGAGACCCGGCGGGCGAGTGCCGGCAGCGCACGCATCAGGTACTCGGTGTACACGTGGCGGAACGGCGCCCAGGTGGGCGGGCTGAACTCACACACCACGAGCCGGCCACCCGCTTTGGTGACGCGCAGCATCTCCGCCAATGCCGCGTCCGGATCGACGGTGTTGCGGAGCCCGAACGAGATCGTCACCGCATCGAAGGACCCGTCGGCGAACGGCAGTGCGGTCGCGTCGCCACCGGTGAATGCCAGGTCGGTGCGGGTTCGCTTGCCCACCCGCAGCATGCCGAGCGAGAAGTCGCAGGGCACCACATAGGCCGCGGCTGCGGCGATCGGCGAGCTCGATGTGCCGGTACCCGCCGCCAGGTCCAGCACCCGCTCGCCGGCGCGGGGGGCGAGCATGCGCACGACCTGCCGGCGCCAGCGGCGATCCTGGCCGAGGGAGAGCACATCGTTGGTGAGGTCGTAGCGACGCGCGACGGCATCGAACATCGCCGCCACCTCAGAGGGCTGCTTGTCCAAGCCGACCCGCGCCATGTCCTTTAGCCTCGCACGGTGACGTCCGTGCCAAGAGTCGCGGTCGGGGTCGTGGTTCGCAGCGTGCGGATCGATGACCCGGGACCGCTGCTGTCGCTGCTGCCTCATTCCGACGCCTTGGCCTGGGTGCGACGGGGACAGGGGCTGGTGGGCTGGGGCAGCGCCGCCCGCGTCGACACTGCCGGCCGGCAACGCTTTGCGCAGGCCGAGACCTGGTGGCGGCACGTCGCCTCGGGGGCTGTCGTACGCGACGAGGTGGACGCCCCCGGCAGCGGCCTGGTCGCGTTCGGTTCGTTCGCGTTCGCCGACTCCCCCGGCTCGTCCGTGCTCGTCGTACCTGAGATCGTCGTCGGTCATCGCGAGTACGCCGGGGAGTCGATGTGGTGGGTGACGACCATCACGACCGGTGCGCTGGCACCAGCTCCGTTGCTGTCGCCTGGCAGGCCGACGCAGCCGTTCCGGACACTTTCGTATGCCGACGGCGCGATGTCCGGGGCGGCTTGGGTCGGCCGGGTCCGCGAGGCCGTCGCGCGTATCGCCGGCTCGTCGCTGGAGAAGGTGGTGCTGGCCCGTGACCTGCTTGCAACGGCGGACATCGAGATCGATGTTCGCGCGCCGCTCCAACGGCTGGCGGCTTCGTACCCGACCTGCTGGACGTTCCACGTCGACGGGTTGTTCGGAGCGACACCGGAGCTGCTGATCCGCCGCGAGCGCGGCCTGGTGACGTCGCGCGTCCTGGCGGGCACGATCCGGCGCACCGGTGACGACGCGCACGATCTGGCCCTCGCTGGTGCCTTGGCACGCAGCAGCAAGGATCTCGAGGAGCACGAGTACGCGACCCGGTCGGTCGCCCAGGCGTTGGCACCACACTGCACGAGCATGAATGTCCCGGAGTCCCCGTTCGTCTTGCATCTTCCGAATGTCATGCACCTGGCAACCGACGTCACCGCGGTCCTCGACAACTCCGCGGCCGGCGACGCGTCGTCACTGGCGCTGGCCGCCGCCTTGCATCCGTCAGCCGCCGTGGGAGGCACTCCATCGGACCTGGCCGTCAAGACCATTGCGGAGCTGGAGGGCACGGACCGCGGCCGCTACGCCGGCCCGGTGGGCTGGTTCGACGCTGCCGGCGACGGCGAATGGGGTCTCGCTCTGCGCTGCGGCGCGGTCTCCGGCTCGCGGGTCCGGCTCTTCGCCGGCTGCGGCATCGTCGCCGGCTCCGATCCCGAGGCAGAGCTGGCGGAGGCCCAGGCGAAGTTCGTCCCGGTCCGCGACGCGCTCGGCGGCTAACGGCGAGGGGGCGGGTGCTGGACGGGCTGATAACCCGCGGGCCGGAAGAAGAAGATCCCCTCGCCCTGGGTGAGCCCGGGGAGCCGTTGCTCGAAAGGGTGCACCTGATCGGTGGGTATGGAGCCGGTGACGCGGCAGCGCGTCGTGCGCATGTCGGGCGCCTGCGGCGTGGCGCCGGCGGCGTGCAGCTGTTGTAGCACCCGGCGGAGCGACCCGGCCGGCATCTCGACCTCGAACTCGCTGACCGGCGCACAGACCGTCGTGCCGGCGACTTGAAGCGCCTCACGAAGCACGACCGAGGTCAGCCAGCGGAAGTAGCCGGCCGGCGGGGTCGGGGCGCAGTATCGCGACTGGATGAGCGTCACCACGCAGTCTGTGACCCGCCATCCGAAGAGCCCCTTCTCCAGCGTGACAGGCACCGTCTCCTCGATCGCCGTATGGAACGAGGGCAGCAGCCAGCCGCGCTCGACGGCCAGCTGGTAGTCGATCCCGGAGCCGACCTGGCCGGGCTCGACCCGCAGCCCCAAGGTGGCGTTCTGGGTAGGGACCTGCTCCAACGCCTCGCCCACTCCCGCCACCCGCTCGACGTAGATCGTCCGGGTGGGTAGGAACTCGGCGTCGACGCCGAACTCACGGGCTAGCCGGGCGGCGAGGACCTCCTTCTGGACTTCGCCGTAGAGGCTGACGGTCAGCTCCTGGTCGACTCCGTCGAGGCGGGCGTCGATGAGCGGGTCCTGCTCGGAGAGCTGACGGAGCGATTCGAACAACGCGGAACGGTCGGCTGGGTCGCGAGCGCGTACGACGGCCTCGAGGCCTGGTGGCGCAAAGTACCGGCCGCCCTTGGCGGGCTCCCATACACCGAGCTGGTCGCCGATCTCGATGCCGGGGAGACCGACGATCTTGGCAATCTCGCCGGCGTGGGCAGGGGCTGCTGCCGTAGCGGTCCCTGATGTGAACGTGTCGATGCTGGTGGCGCGCCCTTCGCTCTCGATGAGAGTGCCGGCGGGCGTGCGGTGGTGGTAGACGACGTGGTCGCGTGCAGTCAGGTTGCCGGCGTGGAGTCGGGCGAAAGCCACTCTGCGCCCGGCCGGCCCGCGCTCGATCTTGAAGACAACTGCATGCAGAGGCTCGTCGCCCGATACCTCCGTTGCGGGCAGGTAGCGGCGGACTCCTTCGATGACCTCGGCGATCCCGATCCCGATGAGGGCGGACCCGAAGTAGACCGGGTGCATGGTGCCGTCGGCGGTGAGGCGCTCGAGGACGGTCAACGCCTCGGGCTCGCCGAGCGGCAGTACTTCGTCGACGTACTGGCGCAGCACTTGGTCGTCGTACTCGGCGAGCCGCTCCCCGAGCGCGTCGAGAAAATCGGCGCCATGGCACCGGGTGACCTTGGCCGATCGACTACCGATGTCGGTCGGCCACGTGAGTGCAACCGCGTCACCGGTGAGTGCCTCGCGGATGGCGGCTAACGTCTTGTCGCTCGTCGCTCCGATTCTGTCGATCTTGTTGACGAAGATGAGAAATGGGATCTCGAGCCGCTCGAGGATGCGAATGAGGACGCGAGTCTGCGCCTGGACGCCCTCGACCGCCGAGACCACGAGCACCGCGCCATCGAGAACGGCAACGGCTCGCTCGACCTCGGCGACGAAGTCGGAGTGGCCGGGTGTATCGATCAGGTTGACCCTGAGGTCACCGATCGTGAAGGCGACGACGGTCGAACGGATCGTGATGCCGCGTTGGCGTTCGAGCGCGTCAGCGTCGGTGATGGTGTCGCCGTGGTCGACGCGACCGATCTGGGTGGTGACCCCCGTCTCGAAGAGGAGACGTTCGGTCAGCGTGGTCTTACCGGCGTCGACGTGAGCGACGATTCCCAGGTTGAGGGTGGACACGGAGAAGGGCCGCCTTCGGGTTGCTCGGATAGGGGCGAACTTTTCCGAGCAGTTGCCGCATCGCCAGCGGTCCCTTCTTGGTCGTAGCCGTCCGTTGCGCGAGAGGCTAGCGGGCTACCGCGGCCGAAGGCGATGGGTTTTTAGGCTGGGTCAGCCGGCTTGGCTCAGGAGTGCTCGGCGACCCAGCGCATCGGATCGCCGGCGCCGAGGTCGTCGATGCCGGCCGACGACAATGCGCCGATGACCACAGTGCGCCGCGTGGCGCCGAAGGTCAGCACGTGCGCCAGCATGCCGCCGTACGTGAACACCTCCGGCGGGTCGCAGATGGCGTCGACGAAGGTTTCCTCGAGCCGGCCATCGGCTTCTAGCCGCATGCTGAGCTCGACGAACTCCGGTCCTGCCTCGGCCAGCCGTGACCTCATGCTGGCGACGGACTCGTTCCGCTCGACCTCGAAGTCGTACGCCTGCCCGGCCACGGCTGAGTTCCACATCGCCAGCTGCCCGATCAGCCTGGAAACCGCGGAGCGCAGGGTCGGGTTGCAGTCGATGTACTCGACCGAGATGTCGATGGGTCGGTCGAGTGTCTCGCCGTCGAGCCGAGCAACTCGGTCGACGATCTCGCCGACCAACCAGACGTGGTGGGCGACGATGCGCTGGAGCAGATCCATGCCAGTGACCTTCCTGGATGCAGGGACCCGAAGGCTCCCCGGTGGGATGAAGTGGACGCCGCTCGGGGCGGAGAGCCAGAACGTCGACCCCGGGCTGCGGCGCCACTGCGATGGCGACGCCCCGAACGCCTTCGCGAACGCCCGGGTGAACGCCTCGTGTGAGGAGTACCCCGCGTCGACAGCGACGTCGAGGACCACGCGAGCATCGGTGAGCAGGTGGTACGCGGCCCGTTCGAGCTTGATCCGGCGGCGGAAGGCACCGGGGGACTCCCCCGCGATGGCCGCGACGACCCGCTCGAAGTGAGACCGCGACAGGTGGGCGCGTCGGGCGACTTCGTCACCGTTGGTCTCCGCCGAGTCGAGGCTGTCTGCCACCACGTCGACGAAGCGAGCGAACGTGTCGGCCGGCGTGCTCATGCGCTCATGGTCGCTGGCCGAGGCATTCAGTCGCTTGATCGCATGTGCTGACCTGCCACGACGGGCGCCACGGCCTCGCGGATCCGGGAGTCGAGCCCGCGACGATCGGTCCGGTCGATGCGTACCTCGATGACCTCGATCCCGGTCGGTGGCCGGGCGAGTGCTTCGCGTAGCGGCTGCAGGCCGTCGATCCGGGTGTGCGGGAGGCCGGCGGCTGCGCACAAGGCGCCCAGGTCGGCCCGCGTGGGCGTACCGAAGACCCGCTCGAACGATGTCGCGAACCGCTTGCCACCTTGCTCGAGCACGCTGAAGAGACTGCCCCCGTCGTCGTTGGCCACCACGATTGTCAGGTCGGGGCGTGGCTCATCCGGACCGATCAACACACCGTTGCTGTCGTGCAGGAAGGTCAGGTCGCCGAGGTACGCGAGGGACCGACTCGAGTCGCGCCCCAGCGCTGCGCCGATCGCGGTGGACACCATGCCGTCGATCCCGGACAGCCCACGATTGGCGATCACCTTGCGGCGTTGGCCGATGGCGGGCGCGACTGCCATTAGGTCGAGGTCGCGGATCGGATGCGAAGATCCCACCACCAGCAGCCCTCGGGGCGGCACGGCCTGTGACATTGCTCGAGCCACCTCGTACGGCGTCAGCTGCGGCTCCGCGTCGAGGCAGGTAGCAATGGCCCGCTGCGCCCGAGAGTCGGCATCGCGCCAAAGAGGTAGCCAGTCCTCGTGGTCGGTCTGCTCTACCGTTGCTGCCGGAACGACCCGGGACGCTTGTCGACCAGCATCTGGCCAAGGGCCGGCCGAGTTGACCACGACGATCTCGACGTCGTCGCGCGACAGCAGGCCGTTGACCTGCCGGGACAGCGTGGCGTGCCCGTAGACGATGACGCGCTCGATGCGTCCGCCGAGGGCCGGGGACTCGAGCAGCAGCCGGTACGCCCCCAGGGCGGCGCTGCCGGTGCGAGAGCCTGACGACGGCTCGGCGAGGAGAGGCCAGCCACCTCGTTCGGCGAGCACCCGGGCCGGTGGGCCGGCGGAGTCGCCGGCGACCACGACGGTGCGTGGACCCGGCTCGAGTCGCACGGGTGCGGGCGGCGGCATCGCCGCCACGTCGGTCCAAGGGGCACCGCTGTCGCGCCCGGGTGGCCACACCTCGGGGCCGGTCCCATCGTCGGGCAGCAACGGTTCGTCGAGCGGAAGGTTCAGGTGCGCGGGGCCAGGCGCACCACTGCGCCGGCCGGTCGCCGCCGCGAGTGCCCGCCCGACCAGCGCGCGATCGGCGCGCTCGCAGTCGGCGAAGAGTCGTACTGCAGTCCCGAAAATCTTGACCTGGTCCGTGGTCTGGTTGGCGCCCGTACCGCGGAAGCGCGCTGGGCGATCCGCGGTCAGGACGACGAGGGGGACGCCGGCGTGATGGGCCTCGAGGACTGCCGGATGCAGGTTGGCAACCGCCGTGCCGGACGTGGTGACTACGGGAACCGGACGGCCGGAGACCTTCGCCAGGCCGAGCGCGAGAAACCCCGCGCTGCGCTCGTCGATGCGTACGTGCAGCCGGATCCGCCCGCTGGTCTCGGCGTCGAGCAGCGCCATCGCCAGGGGCGCCGACCGCGACCCCGGTGCCAGGACGGCATCGCGCACGCCACCACGAGCGAGCTCGTCGACGACCGTACGAGCGGTAAGGGTCGACGTGTTCACGAGTGCTGATCCTGCCGCAGTGCGTCGACGGCGGTCAGGCGCTGCGTCCAGCGGCGGGTCGCCACGTCACTGGGCGCGGCGGCGGCCAGCAGCTCTGCCGAAGGTTCGGGGCGGCGTACCGGCAGAGCGCCGTCGACCGGCAGCAGCGACTGTGGTACCACGTCGCGTTCCAGCAGCTGGACGGTCGCCAAGCCGCAGTCGTACGGCAGCTCCGGCAACGCTGCCGCCAGCGCGATCCCGGCGGCGATGCCCACTGACGTCTCGAGTGCGCTGGAGACGACCACCGGTATCCCGATCTGCTCGGCGATGTGCAGGCAGGCGACCACCCCGCCGAGTGGCTGCACCTTGAGCACCGCGATGTCGGCGGCGTCTAGAGCCTTGACCCGCAGCGGGTCCTCAGCCCGCCGGATCGACTCGTCCGCGGCAATACGGATATCGACCCGACGACGCACCGCCGCCAGGTCTGCCACCTCTCGGCACGGCTGTTCGATGTACTCGAGCCCGCCGGCTGCCGCATCGAGGCGGGTGATGGCCGCGATCGCGTCGTCGACCGTCCAGGCGCCGTTGGCATCGACCCGGACCCGGCCCGCAGGGCCGAGCGCGTCGCGGACCGCCGCCACCCGGTCGAGGTCGTGGGCCAGCGACTGCCCGGGCTCGGCCACCTTGACCTTGGCGGTCCGACAGCCGTTGCTATCCGCCACGATCTGCTGCGCCCGCGCCGGACTCACCGCCGGCACAGTGCAGTTGACCGGGATGAGCGTTCGGCGCGCAGCCGGCCAGGTCTCGTACGCGGCTTCGTGCGCCGCGCGCAGCCACGGCAGTGACTCGCCGGCGTCGTACTCCCAAAACGGGCTCCACTCCCCCCATCCGGCCGGGCCGCGCAGCAGCACCCCCTCGCGCACGTTGATGCCACGAAAGCGGCTGCGCATGCCGATCGCGTACGCCTGCCACTCCACCCGGCCCACCTCCGACATAGCGATGATGCCACCGTGACCAATACCGACGACTTGTCGTGCAACCGCGTCAGCCGGCCGCGGCGAGGGCGGCTACGGCGGCGCGGTCGACCTTGCCGCCTCCAGGAAGCTGCGGGAAGGCCGCCACCCGCACCACCGAGCGCGGCGCCCAAGCACGGGGCAGCGTCCGCGCGCACACCTCTCGGACCGTCTCCAGGGAAGGCGTCGGCCCCCCCGGTGGGCAGGTCACACAAGCCACCACGCGGCTGCCCCACTCGGCATCATCGAGTGCCACGACCACCGCATCCTCGACCCCAGGCACCAGCCGCACGGCGGCCGCGACCGCGGGCAGGGACACGTTGACTCCGCCACTCACAACGACCTCGTCAACCCGACCGAGCACCTGCAGGCGACCGTCATCATCGAGCCGGCCGAGGTCGTCTGTCAGCAGCCAGCCGTCCCGCAGGAATCGAGCCGTGAGCTCCGGATCGCCCGCGTATCCGTCGAACATCATGGGCCCACACAGTTCGATCCGCCCGTCGGCTCCGAGCCGCACACCGACGTCGTCGAGCGGGTAGCCGTCGTACACGCAACCGCCGCACGTCTCCGTCAACCCGTATGTACGCACCACCCGCACCCACTCCTCGTGGCAGCGCCGGAGCAGATCAGGTCGCAGCGACGCACCACCGACGAGCACAGCATCGAACCGGCTGAGCAATCCGAGCCGACCGGACATCGCCAGCCGGTGCAGCTGTGTCGGCACCAGGGCGGTGAAGCAGCGCGGCCCCGACAACGCAGCCACAGCCGCGGCGAAGGAGCCGTGATCGCTTGCCAGGACCGGTGGTACGCCAGCGGCTACCGAGCGAACGAGAACCAGCAACCCACCCGCCCGATCGGGTGGCAGGTCTAACAGCCACTGCCCGTGACCGTCGAGCCGGCTGGCGGTAGCCCTGGTCGCTGCGGCCAGCGCGGCGTGCGAGAGCAGCACGTCCTTGGCGGAGCCGGTGCTGCCCGAGGTACGCACCACGATCGGACCATCCGGATGAGACCACCAGCCACCCAGCGCCTCGTACACCTCCCGCGCCGAACCTCTCACCGGTCGCAAGGCGGTCGCGGACGTCACCTGCCCAGGCTAGGCACCTTTGCCACACTGGCTCTCATGGCAGCCATCGGCGAGTGGGTCGAGGGTGCCCGCCCGCGGACGCTGCCAGCGGCGGTCTCGCCGGTGCTCGTCGGCAGTGGTGCCGCTTCCTTCGCCGGCGGCTTCCGGCTGGTTCAGGCGGGGCTCGCGCTGCTTGTCGCCGTGGCGCTGCAGGTCGGGGTCAACTACGCCAACGACTACTCCGACGGGATCCGCGGCACGGACGCCGATCGTGTCGGCCCGCTACGCCTCGTCGGGTCTGGCGTCGCCTCACCGGCTGCGGTGCGCAGGGCCGCATTCCTTGGCCTCGGTGTTGGAGCCGTCGCCGGTTTGACGCTTGCGGCGATCTCGAGCTGGTGGCTGGCTCCGGTCGGCGTCGCCGCTGTCGCGGCCGCCTGGTTCTACACCGGCGGCTCCCGACCCTACGGCTATCACGGCCTTGGTGAGCTGATGGTGTTCGTGTTCTTCGGGCTGGTGGCAGTACTCGGAACCACGTACACCCAGCTCGGCAGACTCACGGTCGCGAGCATCGCCGGCGCCGTCGGGGTGGGGGTGTTGGCGTGCGCGATCCTGGTCGCCAACAACCTGCGCGACATCTCGACTGACGCCCACTCGGGCAAGCGGACGCTGGCGGTAGTGCTGGGCGACCACCGGACCCGCGTTCTGTACCTGACGCTCGTCGCTGTGGCGGTGGTGTGCCTGGGATGGCTCGGCGTGCTGGCACCGAAGGCGTTGCTGGGCGCCGCGTTCGCGCTTCCCGTGGGCAGGGCCAGTCGCAGCGTCGTCCGTGGCGGTGCCGGAGGGGAGCTGGTTGCGGTGCTGCGGTACACCGGCCTGGCGCAGCTGGTTTACGCCACCGGGATTGCAATCGGCTTGGCGCTCAGCTGAACAGGTTCGTGCTTCCGCATTCCCTGCCCGCCTCGCCGACTGGCAAGGCGAGACCGATGTTAAAGAACGATGGCCCAATACCGATTTTTTGTGTCAACGGCTCATTCGGCTCGGCGCTGTCAGTGGGTGGTGGTTGAGTGAACATATGTTCGAGAGAGCGGTTGATCTGGTGGCTGAGGTGCTGGCCTGCGATTGCGGGCGGGTGGCCCCGGCTACTGGTGCGTTGCCGTCGGCCGCATTGTCCCCGGGCCAGCTGATTGATCGGATCGCGGCGACGGAGAGGCTGATCCACGCGTTGCAGGCGGAGCAGGCTCGCGACATGGTCGCGTTCGCCGATGCCCGTGATGCCGCCGATGTGGCCGCTGGCATCAACGGTCGGCTTCGGGGGCGGACCACCTCGACCGAGTTGGGTCTGGCTCTGGGTGTGGCTCCGGTGACCGCGGCCAGCCGGGTCGCCACCGCGGAGGTCGCCGTGAAAGACCACCCACGGCTGTTGGACCTGCTGGGCACCGGTCTGGTCTCGATGGGCGGGTTGCGGTTGGTGCTCAAGGCCACCGACGTCCTCCATCCTGACCAGCGCCGGACCGTGGCCGCCCAGTTGGCGCACGACGCCGAACGAGACCGGTTGACACCAGGAATGCTGGAACGCGCCGCACTCCGCCGCGTCATTGACGTCGACCCCGATGCCGCCGAGAAACGGGCAAGAGCATCCCGGAACGACCGGCGGATCTCCGCGGTCAACCAGGTTGATGGAACCGGGGTGTTGTGGGCAAAGCTACGAGCCGAAGAACTCACCCTCGTCTACGGCGCGTTGGACTCCCGGGCACGCGCCATGTGCGCTGAGGGTGACGACCGATCCATCACTGACTTGATTGTGTGACCTGCTCATCGAAGCGGCCACCGACCTACCCATGACACGGACCGAAGACCCGCCTCCCGCCATCGGTCCGGGCCGTTTGGGGTCCGATCCGCCGGATCCGGATCCAGATACGTGGAATCCGACCGACCCGGGAATGCCAGATCCGTATCCGGACTCGTGGGCACCTCCGCAGCTCATCCCTTCTCCGCCGAGGTGGCGGATACCGGCGAAAGTTGAGGTACAGGTGGTGATCTCGGCTGCGACCCTGCTCGGGTTGGACGACGCATCGTGTCTGCTCCGCGGGTACGGGACAATTCCGGTGGAGGTGGCCCGTGACATCGTCGACAACGCCACCTCGACCACCCTGCGCGGACTGTTCGCCGACCCGGTTGTTGGCGATGGAGTCTTCGGCCCGGTGCTTCGAGGGCGGGTTACGCCAGTTCGACCTCTACCGTGACCAACGCTGCCGGCTCTCCGGTGGCCGGATCCGCGCCATCGACCACGTCAAAGAGGTCCAAGATGGTGGCCCCACCAGCGCAGGCAACGGGCAAGGGTTGGCCAAGAACCCGCACGTGGTCAAAGACCACCCCGGAGTGACCGTCAACGTCGACACTGGGCCGCTGCTCGGCGACGACCTCGACACGTTGCGGGAAAACGCGCCGAACGTCACTTGGACCATGCCGACCGGGCACAGCTACCAGATGGCACCACCACCGGCCCTCGGCGAAGGCAGCCGACCGACGACAATTCAGGGGCCGTCGCCATTGCCCGACAGGCCCGAACCGCTTGAAGAAATTCGGGAGCTCCTCGAGGCGATCCGGAAGCGTGCCGACCAGCGTCCGTCCCGCACCCCGAAGCGTCGCCGCCCTTCCCGCCGGCCGCTTCGTCGGCGGCGGCGGATCGAACGGCAGTACGCCCGCGAAGACCAGGCTCTGCGCCGCGAACGTGACGACGCCCACCGCCGAGCGGCCCGCCGAGCCCGCGACCGCCGCAGACAACGACAGCAACGGGACGCGGCGACCGCACTCAGGTGAGCCGAGGCTCCCGCCACTCCCCGGTGGAGCAGAAGTGATCGAGGGTGGCCCGGTACGGAGCGATGTCGAGCGCGTGCTGCGCCAGCCAGCCGTCGTCGTAGTAGGTGTGCCGGTATCGGTCACCGCTGTCGCACAGCAGCGTCACCACGCTGCCGCACTGCCCCGCGTCGCGCATCTGCGCCACCAGCTGCAGCGCTCCCCACAAGTTGGTGCCGGTGGACCCGCCCACCAGCCGCCCTGCGAACGCGCTGTACCAGCGCATCGCCGCAATGGAAGCCGCGTCGGGCACCCGGATCATCGCGTCGATGACTGTCGGGACGAAGGACAGCTCGACGCGCGGCCGTCCGATGCCTTCGATGCGTGAGGGGACGCCGGTCTCGTACGCGAGGTCGCCGCTAGCCCAGCCCTCGAAGAATGCCGAGTCCTCCGGATCGACCACGGCAACCCGGGTGGCGAAGCACCGGTAGCGGACGTAACGCCCCACCGTCGCTGACGTGCCGCCAGTGCCCGCACCAACCACCACCCAGGCCGGGACCGGGTGCGCCTCCTGTCGCATTTGCTCGAAGATCGACTCGGCGATGTTGTTGTTGCCGCGCCAATCCATGGCCCGCTCGGCGTAGGTGAACTGGTCCATGAAGTGGCCCCCGCACTCCGCGGCCAGCCGACAGGACTCGGCGTACAGCGTGGCCGGATCGGCCACCAGGTGGCATCGCCCACCGTGCATCTCGATGAGATCGATCTTCTCCTTGCTGGTGGTGGCCGGCATGACCGCGATGAACGGCAGCCCGAGCAAGGCGGCAAAGTACGCCTCGCTCACGGCCGTAGACCCGCTCGACGCCTCGATCACCGTTGTATCGGGTCCGATCCAGCCGTTGCACAGCGCGTACAGGAAGAGCGAACGCGCCAGTCGGTGCTTGAGACTCCCGGTGGGATGGACCGATTCGTCTTTGAGGTAGACGTCGATGTCGGGCACCACCGGCAGGGAGAGAACGTGCAGATGGGTGTCGGCGCTGCGGTTCGCGTCCGCCGCCACCTTCCGGATGGCGTCCGCGGCCCACTCTCGCCGCTCATTCATCTCGATCTTCCCGCGTCCGAGCCTCCTCGTACCGCCGAGACATCCGTTGCGCCCTGCCCTCCACCTGCGCCGCGAGGGACTCACGCAGCCTGCGGAGCAAGAAAATCGAGGCCACCGAGGAGATCAGCAGTGCCAGCAGGGCCGACCACCAGACGGTGGCGTCGAAGCTGTCGAGGAACGGACGCCCGATCAGCCACACCAACCCGAATGTCAGCAGGAAAAGTCCCAGACGGGCCGCGGTGTAGATGATGAATGTCTTCATCGAGTCCTCCGCGGATCAACCCGTCGAGGCGGCCAGGACGGCGGCCAGCTGAGCCGGGTCGACGTTGCCTCCGGACACGATGGCCACCGTCGGTCCCCAGCCCGGTGCGGCGGCGGCGAGGCACGCCGCCGTGGCCACGGCACCGCTGGGCTCGGCCACCAGCCGGCAGCTGGTCGCCAGATAGCGCATGGCGTCGGCGATGCCGTCCTCGCTGACCGTGATGACGTCGTCGACGAACGCTTCGATGTGCCGCCAGTTGAGATCGCCCACTGCCGAGGCGCGCAGGCCGTCGGCCATCGTCTGCGCGGTGTCTTCAGTGGACCAGCTCACGCGACGACCCGCTGCGAAGCCCTCGGCCAGGTCACCGGCGAGCTCCGGCTCCGCGCCGATCACCCGGGCGCGTGGGGCGCGAGCCTTGACCGCGGCCGCGACACCGGAGATCAAGCCGCCGCCGCCGACCGGGACCACCACGGTCATCACGTCCGGCATGTCGGTCACGATCTCGAGACCCACCGTTCCCTGACCGGCGACCACCTCGGCGGAGTCGAACGGCGGAACCTCGACGGCACCGGTATCCGCAGCGATCGCGGCACACGCGCTCGCTCGTTCACTGATCGGGACAAGGACCACCCGAGCACCCCATCGCCGGGTCGCTGTCACCTTGACCGGAACCGCATCCTTCGGCATGACAACCGTGCAGGGGATCCCGGCACGGGCAGCAGCGCACGCCAGCGCCTGGCCGTGGTTGCCCGAAGAGTGCGTCACCACGCCGTGGGACCGCCGTTCGGCATCCAGGGACTGAACGGCGTTGGTGGCGCCGCGCAGCTTGAAAGCACCAGTGGGTTGCAACGACTCGGGCTTGATCCAGAGCGGGGGAACGGCACCGGCTGCCGAGAGCAACGGCGTTCGCAGACACGTGGCCGCGATCCGGTCGGCGGCCAACTCGATGTCCGCGATGCTCACGAGGCCGGCCCCCATCGCGGTGTCTGTCATGGCATCACCCTGCCACGCCAGCGCCACCGACCTATGCTGGGAGCGTGGGTAAGGCGTTTCTCGTGTTGGCGGCTGTGGTGCTGGTCATCTTCGCGGTCTTCTGGCTGCGGGCCGGTCGTCCCTGGCCGTCGCGCCCGAGCCGGCCCATCCGACCGTCGGTGGTCGGTCCCGACGACGATCCGGACTTCCTGCGCGGGCTCGACACGCCACCGCACCGAGAAGCTGACGAAGAGCAGCCTCCCGCGAGCTGACTCACACCCCTGCGTACGAATGCAGCCCAGACCCGAACAAGTTGATCCCGACGAAGTTGAACAAGAACGTGGCGAAACCCACCAGGGCGAGCATCGCGGCGGTACGCCCGCGCCAGCCAGCCGTCGCCCGGGCATGCAAGTAACCGGCGTAGACGACCCAGGTTATGAACGCCCATACCTCCTTGGGATCCCAACCCCAGTAACGGCCCCAGGCGTACTGCGCCCAGATGGGACCGGCGATCAGCGCCGCGAACGTCCACACGGGGAACGCGAAGGCATGCACGCGATACGCGAGCCGGTCCATCGCGGCGGAGCTCGGCAACCGCCACAGGTAACCGCGACGGGCATCGAGCGAAGTCCGCTGCTCCGCGCGTGACTTGACCAGGTACACGGCCGAAGCTCCGGCGCCGACGGCGAACGCGCCGCCTGCGATTGCCGCGGCGGAGACGTGGAGGACCAGCCAGTACGAGTGCAGCGCGGGCACCAGCGGCCCGGCGGGGACGTACACGAGGAATGCGAGACCGAGTACGACCACGCAGAAGCCGGTGATGATCGGCCCGAGCCACTGCACCCCGGCCACCCGAACCAGCACCAGGTAGACACCGGTCGCGACCAGCAGCCCGGTGGTGGCGAACTCGTACATGTTGCCCCAAGGGACCCGCTGCGCTGCCAACCCACGGGCGCTCACACCCCCGAGAAGGAGGAGGAACGCCAGCACCGTCAGCGACAGCCCGGCGCGACCGAGCAAGTCGCTGCGGTCGGGACCGGCCGCCGGCCGCGGCGTGGCGGGGGACCTCTGTGTCACCACCCCGTCGGCCGCCACCATCGCCGGTTCCGGAACCGGTGCTGCCGCGTCGACCCGGCGACCGAACGCCCACTCGGCCAGGTGAGCCAGACAGCCGAGTGCGAAGACAACCGTGGCAGCAGCGACCGCCTGGTTGGACAGTGTGGCCCAGTCCTGGGTGCTCATGAAATCCTCTGCCGGGGCTTATCGTCGGTCTGCAGTGAGCCTACGAGGGTTGCCACGTCGTTGCCGAGGTCGGCTCCCGACATCCGGTCGAGACGCGCCACTCCCACCACCGTCTGCCCGTCCTCGACCCGAGCTCGCACCCACACCCGTCGCGGCCGGATCGTCAATGACATCACCAACCCGGCGATCGCCAGCACACCGGCGACCAACGGCACCGAGTTACCAGGAGAAGCGCTGATCTGGAACTTCGCAAACTGTCGCAGCCCGTCGAAGGAGATCGTGCCGTAGCCTCCCGGCAGCGACGCGGAGTCACCCGGCTGAAGCAACAGACGTAAGGGTTTGCCTTCATCCCCGGTGAACTGGCGCAGCCGGTCGCGGACGAGGACGTAGACCGACTGCGGCCGGCCGTCGTCAAGGCCCAGGTCGCCACGGAACGCGAACAGCCCCAGCACCGGTTCGGCCGCTGCCGGGAAGGCGGAGAACGGGACGCCGTCGGCGCCGACGACGGCCGTCGGCAGGAAGAAGCCCTCGAAGCCGAGCTGCGCCGGTTCAGCGTCCGGCGCCTTGATCACGCCGTTGGAGGTGTACGAGGCATCCGCCGGGAGGAACGGCACCGCGCCGGAGTAGACCAGATCGCCGTCGCCGTCGCGCACGCTGACGACGGGGGCATACCCCTGACCCACAAGGAAAATCGACGTCCCGTCGATCTTCAGGGGGTAATTGACCTGGATCTCGAACGGCGTCGGGTCGTCGCCGGGACGAGCCGTGTAGTCACCTGACGCGGAGAAGAATCGCGGTGCTCCGCGTTGTGGCCCGTCGAGCTGGAAGTCAGCCCGCAGCGAGTCGAGCTGCAAGCTGAACGGCGGCAGGTCGGTGGCGTCGAACAACCCACCGGCGGAGAACTCGTCGTACTGCGTCAACGTGTTCGAGAACCCCTCGCCCTCGGTGACGATCACGCCGCCCGTGTAGCCGACCAGCGAGCCGACCGCCACTCCGATGAGCACCACTACCAGGCAGCTGTGAAACAGCAGGTTCCCCGCCTCGCGCAGGTAGCCCTTCTGCGCCCGCAGGGTGCCGTCGTCGACGTCGACGCGGTAGCGCTCGGCTTGCAGCACCTGCCGAGCCGAGCCGAGAATGTCGGCGACCGGGCGGTCCGTGACGAAGGACGCCGAAGCGGGCAGCCGGTCGAAATTGCGCGGAGCGGGTGGTGGCCGGGCCTGGA
This sequence comes from Nocardioidaceae bacterium, assembly GCA_013696555.1. Taxonomy (GTDB): domain Bacteria; phylum Actinomycetota; class Actinomycetes; order Propionibacteriales; family Nocardioidaceae; genus JACCYJ01. Next base: position 23,971 of record JACCYJ010000043.1, read on the forward strand.
AGGCCCGCAGGTAGACCGCCGTGCGCGGGATGATGCATCCGATCAACGAGATCATCAACAGCAGGTACACGGCGCTGAACCAGGGCGAGCTGTAGACCGAGAACAGGCCGAGCCGGTCGAACACCGGGGTCAACGTCGGGTGCCTGTCCGTGAACGTCGCCACCGCCAGCGGGTCGACCTTCGACTGCGGGATGAACGAACCGGGTACGGCCGCCACGGCCAAGAGCAGCAACAACAACAGCGCGGTCCGCATGGACGTGAGCTGGCGCCACGCCCACCGCAGGAACTGCCGCGCCGGGAGGGCCGGTGCCCCGGCGCTCACTCAGATCCCCACCGTGAAGCCGGCCGCCCAGGAGCGCAGCTCACCGACCAGGGTGTCCCACGCGCCGGTCACGAGCAGCACCCCGACCGCCACCATCATCCCGCCGCCGAAGCGGGTGACGAGAGGTCGTCCGCCTCGGCACGGCACTCCGTGCACCACGAGCCCCAGGTGTTGACCACGACCACCTTGCCCGCGAAGTCACCGAGGGAGACCTCGTCGCCCGCCAGTGTCGGACCCGAGATGTCCGGAG
>JACCYJ010000050.1 GCA_013696555.1 Nocardioidaceae bacterium
CGGTGACACCACAGATAGTCCCCAGGGATTGTTTCCAGATCGTCTCGGCTGCATGGCCGGCACGTTCGAACCGATTGGGTGACTACCCGGCCGGTGCACAGCTCGAACGGTGTGGTATCCACTGTCCTGATCGCCGCGACCCGGCTGGGAGTTACCCGACCGGTTCGACGTCTACGGTCGACGTCTACGGTGCAGGGAAGTCTTGCGAGCAGACCTCATCGATGGCGGTGACCAGGCGCAGCGGCGGCACCATCCCCGAGTCGGCCAGCGCGCCGAGCGCGACGCGCTCGTCGGCGCTGAGCTCGACGGCGACCGCAGCGGAGTGAGGGCCGTTTGACTCGACCGTGTCGGGAGGACCGCCCAACAAGAACGTCACGACACAGTCGGAGCATGCTGGACCGCGCACCAGGCAGGTGTCGCAGTCGATCAGCAATGGACCGACTTGCGAGTCGCCGCTCTGCTCTCCCAAGGGAAGCGACCGACCTTCACCTGAGCCCATTGCGTCTCCTCCGACCAGGGTGCCCGGGCATCGCCCCGGTACGACGCAGGACGTTAGCTCCCGCCACCGACAGGCTTGGATCCTCGTCCCATCAGCTGCACCAAAGTGGCCGAAGGCACCGCTCGGGCACCGGCACGAGTGGCTCCGGCGGCCACCTCACCGTCGCTGGAAACCACGACGAGTGGCCGGCCGACCGGTTCGACCCGAAGCAGGTCGAGCAAGACCTCGTCGGCTGTGATCCCCGGCCGGCTGAAGCGGACCCGTACCCCCCGCGGGGACGTCACCCTCGGCTGGTGCTCCAGCTCAGCGCCATCGAACACGACCGTGACCTCGGCCCCGCTACGTGCCGCGATGGGGGCGAGCTCGCGCAGCAGCCGGCTTCGCTGGGCGTCGAGTGGGATCGCCGGCCAAGCCAGCTTGGTGACGTTGTAGCCGTCGACCAGCAGATGCGCCCTCGGAACGCTGATCAACTGCTGTAACAGCGCAGGGTCCTCGGGGCCGAGCGCGCGAGGACCCGCCGCATGTGCGTCGTCGAGATCCACGCTCAGATGACCCACGGTGTCTGCGGGCAACGTCACCACCGGCGGCAGTGCGAGCTCTTGCCGCAGGCCCTGCACCGCATCCACGAGCGTGTCGAGCAACAGCCGCGCTCGTAGTGTCTCGTTGCCCCGCTGCTCGCGGTCGACCTGGCGATGGTTGAGCAGCTGTGTTTCGAGCTCGCTCACGCGTGCCCGCAGCCGCCGCTGCTCCGACTGGACGCTGATCGACTGCCGCTCGAACGCTTCGACGGTGCGTCGCTGATCGCGGGCGGCGGCCTCGACGGCCTGCTCAGCCTGCTTGAGCTGCTTGCGCTCCGCGGCCACGCTGCGGCGGAGCTCCGCATTGTCCGCTTTGAGGGCAGCTGTCTGGTCTCGGTGTTTTGCCCGGACATCCGCGAGCTCGGTGCGCAGCCGATCCACCTGGTGTCGCATCCGGCTGACCGCTTCCTCCGTGCCGCTTGACCCGCCCTCATCGATCGCGCCCACAGCCGTGCGGAGCGTCGTCACCCAATCAGGTGGGCGGAGGAGGTAGGCCAGGGCAGCCACGTCCACGGGGTCCGCCGCCACCGGTTCCCCGGCATCGAGCGCCGCCGCCAGGTCCGTCCGGTCAGGGCGTACTTGAGCAGCGACCCGACGGCGAAAGTCGTCGTCGTCGAGCGCGGCGAGAATCGGTGCTGCTGCCACCCGTCCCCGTCGCTGCTTGGCGAACGACATGACCGGTCGTAGGCCGGGTGGTAGCCGATCACCGTTGAGGCTCTCCAGCGCGTCGGCCGCAAAGGCCACCAGGCGCTGTCGTACCACCTCTGGTAACAGCGACGCCGCCGGTACGCCCGCAGCCATGGCACCTCCCGTCGAGGATCCGAGAGTACGGGGCGGCGGCGCGTCGCGCGGCGGTTGTGTCAGTGGTCCGTCATACGTTGCCGGACATGACCGCGCCAATGGAGACGCTGCACCGCATTCCGGCGCAGCCTCCGCCAGCGCCGCGCCGCCCCGTCCAGGCGTCGTTCGACGAGCTGGGCCGGCTGTTGCGTGAGGTCACCTTTTGCGTCGTCGACCTGGAGACGACCGGCGGATCCGCCGCGGCCGGCTCGATGATCACCGAGATCGGTGCGGTCAAGGTCCGCGGTGGTGACGTCGTCGCGGAGTTCCAGACCCTGGTCAACCCGTATACGCCGATTCCACCGTTCATCGCCGTTCTCACCGGTATTACCGATGCCATGGTTGCCGGGGCACCCGACATCGGCGCCGCGCTGCCGTCGTTCCTCGAGTTCGCCTCCGGATGTCTGTTGGTGGCTCACAACGCCCCGTTCGACGTTGGCTTCCTGCGCCACTTCGCCACCCAGCAAGGCCGTCCCTGGCCGGCCTTTGAGGTCCTCGACACCGCCCGGCTCGCTCGCCGCGTGCTGACCCGGGATGAAGCGCCCGACTGCAAGCTCGCCACCCTGGCGCGGATCATGCGCTGCGGGACCACGCCTAACCACCGAGCGCTTGAAGACGCCCGGGCAACGGTCGACGTGTTGCACGGTTTGATCGAGCGACTGGGCTGCCTGGGAGTGCACACCGTCGAGGAGCTGCAGACGTTCTCCTCGCGCGTCAGCACCGCCCAGCGCCGCAAGAGACATCTCGCCGAGCAGCTCCCCCACGCCCCCGGTGTCTATCTGTTCCGCGACGAGCGCGGCCGGGTGCTCTACATCGGGACGTCCAAGGACCTGCGGGTGCGGGTTCGGTCGTACTTCACGGCCAGCGAGACCCGGTCCCGGATGGGGGAGATGGTGGGGCTGGCCGCAACCGTCGAGGGCATCACGTGTGCGACCCCGCTGGAGGCCGAGATCCGCGAGATGCGGCTGATCGCCGAGCACAAGCCCCGCTACAACCGCCGCTCTCGCCATCCAGAGCGTGCGATCTGGGTCAAACTGACCCGGGAGCCGTGGCCACGGCTGTCGTTGGTCCGCTCCGTGCTCGACGACGACGCCTGCTACGTCGGGCCGTTCGGTTCCCTTCGCACCGCTGAGAAGGCGGTGCATGCGCTGCATGACGCGTTCCCGATTCGCCAGTGCAG
>JACCYJ010000065.1 GCA_013696555.1 Nocardioidaceae bacterium
ACGTGCCGGCTCCTCCGATACCGAGATCCCTCGACGCCTCCAGGAGCCGGCCGTCGATCCGGTCGAGCGTCGCGAACAGCGGCACGATGAAGAACGGCAGGTACCCGTACGCCAGCGCGATGACGACTGTGTAGGCATGACCCCCGAGCCAGTCGACGGGTTGTGACACCAGATGCGTGGCCTCCAGGGTGCGGTTCACGTACCCGTCGGGCTGCAAGAGGTTGATCCAGGCCAGCATGCGGGTCAGGTAGTTGATCCACCACGGCGCGAGGATCAGTGCGAGGAGCAGCCCGCGGCGCCGTCCCGCAAGCCGCGCCACGTAGTAGGCCACCGGGTAGCCGATCACGATGCACAAGGCCAAGGCGGCGGCCACGTAGCCAAACGTCCGAACGAACACCGGGCGCAGGTCGCCGGTGACGGCCCTGTGGAGGACGCGGCTGAGGTCACCGAACTGCCACTGCAGCGGGTTCCACACCGGTACCGGTGAGCCGAACAACGGGTCGGTGGCGCCGAAGGCGACGGCCGCGATCGCGTAGAAGGGCACGACGAAGAAGATGATGAGCCAGGCCGTGCCGGGCAACGCCAGCGCTGGCCACAGCCGCGAAGCGCTGCGCTGGTGCGTCCTGCCTCCCGTGGCCACGGGACTGCCTCAGCCAGACTTGAACGTCGCCCAGGTGTCGTCCCACAGGGTTCGCCCGGTCGGGCTGAGCTGGAGCAGCTGCAGACCGGAGCGGTAGTCGTCGAGGGTCACCACGGTGCTCTCGAGATTGGCTGGGACGTACCCCTGACCGGATAGGTAGCTCGGTGTGAACTTCTGCAACGCCGGCTGGTAGCCGACCCAGCCGAAGTTGCGCAGGGCGTTCTTCTCGTCGAGCAGGTAGTTCAAGAAGTGGTGCGCCAGCACCGGGTGTTCGGCCCCGGCGACGACCGCGATGGTGTCGCTGCCCACCACCCCCGGCTCGCCGGTCGGGTACCAGTAGCCGAGCACGTCGGCGGTGTCGCCCTTGGGCAGGTAGTACTGGGCGCCGATCATGTCCCCCGACCAGCACTGGTGAACGGTTGCCCGGTTCTCGGGCACCTCGGTGTAACCGTTAATGTCAACCTTGACCCTCACCGCTGAAACCAGCTTGCTGAGCTCCGTCCCGGCGGCGCGGATCAACTCTGGGTCCTCGGTGTTGACGTCCGTCACGCCGGAGCGCACCAGCGACATGCCGATCGCCTCACGGCCGTCGTCGAGGATGTGGATCTTGCCTGCGTAACGCTCGTCCCACAACAAGTCGTACCCGTTGGCTGGGATGTCGCTCACCTGGTCGGCGCGGTAGCCGATGCCGGTGGTGTAGACGTTGTAGGGGACGGTGTAGAGCGGACCCCGGTCGTAGAACGGGTCCTGCAGCGACGGCCAGGCGTTGCTCAGGTTGGGCAGATAGCTGAGGTTGATCGGCTGGAGCAGCTTGCCGACGACGACCTTGGCCAGGATGTCCGGGGTCGGGAAGAACACGTCGAACCTGGCCTGTCCGGTGCGCAGCTTCGCCACTGCTTCGTCCATCGAGTTGAATGTCGTGACCTCGACCTCGACGCCGTACTCCTCGCCGAACGCCTTGAGGAGACCCGGTGCGAGGTAGTCTGAGTAGTTGAAGACTTTGAGTATCCCGGTCTCCGGATCCATGCCGTCGGCGATGGCCGGGATGTCGTCGTGCACTGGCAGCGTTACTGGGTCGTCGGGTCGGGCGAGCGGCAGGACGGTGTTCGCAGCGCTCGTGCTCGAGCCTGTGCTCGAGCAGGCGCTGAGCAGCCCCGGTGCGGCGACGGTACCAAGCGAGACATACAGCGAGTTGCGGAGGAATCGCCGCCGGTCGTAGACCGGCCGCTCCCGGGGATGCATGGCCAAGGTGGGTCTCTCCTCGTGCCGAGTCGGCTGTGCCAGACTAGCTCCGCCGCTCACGGGACGTCGACGGCTCTGACTTTGCGCCGGTAGGCGCCGCAGCCTACCCTGACTGTGTGTTCAATCAGCAACTGGTCAAGGAAGCGACGCCAGCAGCGCCTCTCAACCGGACCGATCTGGAGAAGAGCCTGCAGCCGTTCGGGTTGAGCCGGATGCTGCCCAAGGCGGCCTACGTCGAGCCCGAGGTGCTCGCCTGGGAGCGGGCGTACATCTTCTCCGGCTGGATCTGTCTCGGACGATCGAGCGAGGTCCTCGAGCCCGGCAGCATGCGGACGTACTCGATCGGTGAGACCAGCGTGCTGCTGGTGCGAGACGAGGCCGGAACGGTCCGGGCGTTCGAGAACGCCTGCCGGCACCGTGGGCACGAGCTGCTGCCCTGTGGTCAGAGCGCGCAACGACGCGCGATCGTGTGCCCGTACCACGCCTGGACCTACGACCTCGACGGCGGGTTGCGCGGAGCGCCGGGCTTCCAGCGCAACGAGGAGTTCGACAAGACCGAGTTCTCGCTGAACGCCATGCCGGCGGTGGAGTGGCACGGGTGGGTCTTCGTCGACCCGAGTCGCACAGCCGGGTATTTCCAGGCTCATGTCGGTGCACTCGAAGACGTCGTGGCCCGCTACGACGCAGCCTTGCTGCGGACTGCGGAGACGCACGAGTACGACGTGGCGGCGAACTGGAAGATCATCATCGAGAACTACCAGGAGTGCTACCACTGCTCGATGATCCACCCTGAGCTGACCAAGGTGTCACCCCCGCGCAGTGGCGAGAACCTCGACACCCGCGGTGACTGGGTGGCCGGGTGGATGGAGCTACGCGAGGGCGCCGCAACCATGTCACTGGACGGTTCCAGCGGCGGCGTCATGATCGCCCGACTCGACGAGCACGAGCAGCGCACGGTGATGTATGCCGCGGTCATGCCCAACCTGCTGATCAGCCTGCACCCTGACTACGTGATGACCCATCTGCTGACGCCGCTGGCGCCGGACCTGACTCGGATCCAGTGCTCCTGGGCGTTCCCCTCGGCGGCCTTCGAGCTGCCAGACTTCGACCCGGCGTACGCGGTGGACTTCTGGGACCTGACGAACCGACAGGACTGGGCGGCGTGCGAGTCAGTGCAGCGGGGGATGCGTGCGCCGCACTACGTTCCGGGGCCGCTGGCACCGGACGAGGACGGCGTCTACCAGTTCGTCACCAAGATGGCCCGCCGCTACCTCGGCTCCTGAGCCCGCCTGCCGCAACCGCAGCTTCACCAGGTTGACCTGGTATCAGTGCGCTTCACCTGGCGTGCATGCCAGGTGAAGTGTGCCGCTGCCAGGTGAAGCGTCCGTACTAGAGCTCGGTACGGTCGTCGCGTCGCCTGATCTTGGTGCCGAGCCACACCAGCGGGTCGTACTTGCGATCGACGACCCGCTCCTTCATCGGGATGATCGCATTGTCGGTGATCTTGATGTTCTCCGGACACACCTCGGTGCAGCACTTGGTGATGTTGCACAGCCCGATCCCGGCTGCGCTCTGCGCCAGCTCCCGGCGGTCATGGGTGTCGAGTGGATGCATGTCGAGCTCCGCGTACCGCAGGAAGAACCTCGGCCCAGCGAACGCCGGCTTGTTCTCCTCGTGGTCGCGGATCACGTGGCAGGTGTTCTGGCACAAGAAGCACTCGATGCACTTGCGGAACTCCTGGCCGCGCTCGACGTCCTGCTGCATCATCCGGCGCTTGCCGTCGGCGTCTGGCGGCGTCGGCGCAAAGGCTGGTAGCTCGCGCGCCTTGACGTAGTTGTACGACACGTCGGTCACCAGGTCGCGGACGACCGGGAACGCACGCAGCGGCGTGACCGTGATGACGTCCTCGTGGCCAAAGTCCGACAACCGGGTCATGCACATCAGACGTGACCGACCGTTGATCTCCGCCGAGCACGAGCCGCACTTGCCCGCTTTGCAGTTCCAGCGCACCGCGAGGTCACCGGCCTGAGTCGCCTGCACCCGGTGGATCGCGTCGAGAACGACCTCACCCTCCTCGACCTCGACGGTGAAGTCCTGCAGCGCACCGCCGTCGCGGTCACCTCGCCACAGGCGCATGGACAGCGGGTAGCCCACTACTTCACCTCGAACAGTTCGTGTAGCTCGTCGGGCATCCGAGGCAGGTCCTGCCGCTGCAGCGACAACTCGCCACCGGCGTCGTTAGTCAGGATCAGGTTGATTCCGCCCCACGACTCGTCGGTGCCTGGGAAGTCCTCGCGGGTGTGCCCGCCGCGTGACTCGGTGCGCTCGAGCGCAGCCATCGCGATGCACTCGCTGACCGTCAGCATGTTCGGCAGATCGAGCGCGAGATGCCACCCGGGGTTGTATTGCCGGTGCCCTTCCACCGACAGCTCACCAGCGCGTCGCCTCAGGTCTGCCAGCTTGCGCAGCGATTCCGTCAGCTCGTCCTCGGTGCGGATGATGCCGACCAGCTCCTGCATCACCTCCTGCAGCTCGCGTTGCAGCGTGTACGGGTTCTCGCCACCGTCTTGGGCGAACGGCGCCACCGCGGCCTCCGCAGCGGCGTTGACCTGCTGCTGATGCACCCGGACCGGCCGGCGCCGGTGGCGGTAGGCGAAGTAACCGGCATGCAAGCCTGCTCGGCGCCCGAACACCAGCAGGTCCGACAGGGAGTTGCCGCCGAGACGGTTCGAGCCATGCATGCCTCCGGCGACCTCGCCGGCGGCGTACAGCCCTGGCACGACCGAGACACCGGTGTCGGGGTCGACCTCGACACCGCCCATCACGTAGTGGCAGGTGGGTCCGATCTCCATCGCCTCGGCGGTGATGTCGACGTCCGCGAGCTCCTTGAACTGGTGGTACATCGAGGGCAGCCGGCGCTGGATGAACGCGGCGTCGCGGCGCGAGGCGATATCGAGGAAGATCCCGTCGTGCGGTGACCCCCGGCCGGCCTTGATCTCGGAGTTGATCGCTCGCGCCACCTCGTCGCGCGGCAGCAGCTCCGGCGGCCGCCGGTTGTTCTTCTTGTCCTCGTACCAGCGGTCCGCCTCCGCCTCGGAGTCGGCGGTCTCGCCTTTGAAGAACTCCGGAATGTAGTCGAACATGAACCGCTTGCCCTCGGAGTTGCGCAGCACCCCGCCGTCACCGCGCACCGACTCGGTGACCAAGATCCCGCGCACGCTCGGCGGCCACACCATCCCGGTGGGATGGAACTGGACGAACTCCATGTTGACCAGCGACGCGCCCGCGTCCAGGGCCAGCGCATGCCCGTCGCCGGTGTACTCCCAGGAGTTGCTGGTGACCCGGTACGACTTGCCGATACCACCGGTGGCCAGCACCACGGCGGGTGCCTCGAACATGACGAACCGCCCGGAGTCCCGCCAGTAGCCGAACGCACCGGCGATACGGTCCACGTCCTTGAGCAGCTTGGTGACCGTGCACTCCATGAACACGTCGATGCCCAGAGCCACCGCTCGTTGCTGCAGCGTCCGGATCATCTCCAGTCCGGTGCGGTCGCCGACGTGCGCAAGCCGGGCGTAGCGATGACCGCCGAAGTCCCGTTGCGAGATCAGCCCGTCCTTGGTGCGGTCGAAGAGCGCCCCCCACTCCTCGAGCTCGAGGACACGATCCGGAGCCTCCTGCGCGTGCAGTTGCGCCATCCGCCAGTGGTTGAGCATCTTTCCGCCACGCATGGTGTCGCGAAAGTGCACCCTCCAGTTGTCGTCGGGCCAGACGTTGCCCATCGCGGCGGCGATACCACCCTCGGCCATCACCGTATGGGCCTTGCCCAACAACGACTTACAGACAATGGCGGTACGGGCGCCGGACTCGTGCGAGGCGATCGCCGCGCGCAACCCCGCTCCGCCGGCGCCGATGACGACGACGTCGTACGCGTGGGTCTCGAGCTCGGACGTACTCATCAGTCGGACATCTCCTTCAGAAGAAACGGGGATCGTCGAACGCGCCGGTGGCCAACAGATAGACGTAGAAGTCGGCCAGGGCGACCGAGAAGAGGCTCAACCAGGCCCACTGCGGGTGGTTGCGGTTGAGCCGCGAGACGAGAGTCCACGCCTTGTAGCGCACCGGGTGTCTGGAGAAGTTGCGCAGCCGTCCCCCGATCACGTGGCGACACGAGTGGCAAGAAAGTGTGTAGAGCCAGATCAGCACCACGTTGGCGAGCAGGATCACCGTGCCGAGGCCCATGTGGCCCCAGTCCTCGTTCTCGTCGCGGAAGGCCAGCACGACGTCGTACGTGAGGATCAACGCCACCACCGCAGCGGCGTAGAGGAACCAGCGGTGAATGTTTTGGAAGATCAGTGGGAAACGGGTCTCGCCGGTGTACTTGGAGTGCGGTTCGGCGACGGAGCAGGCAGGCGGGGACAGCCAGAACGCGCGGTAGTACGCCTTGCGGTAGTAGTAGCAGCTGAGCCGGAACCCGAGCGGGAAGATCAAGATGATCAGTGCGGGGGAGAGCCCCCACCACCCGATGGGCGAGCCGAAGTCGTTCGACCCTTCGACGCAGTTATCGGTCAGGCAGGGGGAGTAGAACGGCGAGATGTACGGCGCGGCGTAGTAGTCGTCGCCGGAGAACGCCCGCCAGGTGGAGTAGACGATGAACGCGGCGAAGACGACGAAGGTCGTCAACGGCGGGAGCCACCACCGGTCCGGCCGCAGCGTACGAGCCTCGACACTGGCCCGTTCGGGGCCGAAGACTCCGGTCGCCATCAGTTGAGCGCCTCCTTGCGCCAGCCTTGATCGTCGCAGAGTCAACCGCTCATTGCGCCTCGGGGGAAGGATTCCGTAGCGCGTGCTTGGTCACACTCGCGGGTTGCCCCTATCCCACGTTCACGTGGTACCGGGGCACTTCCAATGGGGTCGAACCCATTGGAAGTGCCCCTCAGCCATTGGAAGTACGGGCGCGAAGCAGCACCGCCGCGAGGTGCCTTGTCGAGCGCTGGCGCCCCTGCGCCCACGCTCGGGCGGGCGGGCAGCGTCGTTTGGTGCGAAGCGGTCAGCGACACGCGGGAGACTGTCGCCTCAACGCGCCACTCGACGCGGGACCGGCCGGTGCTATGTCGGTTAGCGTCCCGCTCATGGACGGTGTCGAGTCACGCCTCGACGGTGCCTGGGTGGCCGCCTTCGAGCAGGCCTGGACGTCTCACCGTCTGGGGAGCATCGCGGTCGGGGCGGTGCTGACGGACAGCGACGGCGCCGTGGTGGCCGCCGATCGCAACCGCGCGGGCGAGTCGGAGGGGCCTCCCGGCCTGCTCGCCGGCAACCGGTTGGCGCATGCCGAGGTCAACGTCATTGCCCGGCTCGGACAGGCACATCCGGAAGGCATGAGCCTGCTCACCACCCTGCAGCCCTGCGTGCTGTGCGCCGGAGCTTGTAGCTACGCGCGGGTGGCGCGAGTGGAGTACGCAGGCGTCGACGCGGCGTGGGATGGCGTGGAGCAGCTGCACCAGGCGTCGCCCGTCCTGGTCGAACGGGCGCCAGCAATCAGCTGGCGAGACCTCGGCTTCTGGTCGGTGTGGGCCGAGGCGGTCCCGCTCTCCGGAGTGATCCGACGTTACGGACTGGACGGCCGGGTCGGTCGCACTTATCTGGCGGCCAACGCTGCCATGGTCGACCTGGCGACGCAGATCGCCGGTGATGAAGCTTTGCCGAGGCTGGACCTGGAGGCTGCAGTCGCCCGCTGGGCCGAGCGCCTGGCGAGGGTAGCGGTGACCATGCCTGGAGAGTCCGCGCCGTGACGGCACCGCCGGATCGTCTCGTCGTAGGCGCCGTGATCGTCCAACACGCGCGGCTGCTGGCGGCCCGTCGCGTTCATCCGCCGGCGCTGGCCGGCAGGTGGGAGCTGCCCGGTGGCAAGGTCGACCAGGGCGAGACGCCGGAGGCGGCCTGCGTGCGTGAGGTGCGCGAGGAGCTCGGTTGCGAGGTACGGGTCGTGCGTCGGCTGCCTGGCGAGCAGCCCCTGAACCCAGGGTTTGTGTTGTGGCTCTACGAGACCGCGCTCGTCGACGGCGAGCCGGTGCCGAGCGAGCACGATGCGATCCGTTGGCTCGGACCCGAAGAGCTCGAAGAAGTGCCATGGCTGCCGGCCGACCTGCCGCTCCTGGCGCCGTTGCGCGAGCGACTGCACGATGGTGAGCCGTTACCAGGTGGAAACGTCGGCGGTGCGGTCCGGATCGGGACGACGGTACGCCGACCGACCGGGCCTTGGAGCCCGGCAGTGCATGCGCTGCTCGGCTACCTCGACGAGGCTGGGCTGGGCCGAATTCCCCGCGTACTCGGCACCGACGCTCGGGGTCGCGAGGTGCTGACCTGGTTGGAAGGTGAGGTGCCCGACGCCGAGGTCAGCTGTCCCGATGACATCCTGGTCGACGCCATGCGCTGGCTGGCTGATTACCACGGCGTCGTACGCGGCTACCATCCCGCCGGCGAAATGCGGTGGCGCAACCACACTCCGGCCATCGCGGCCGGCGAAATCATCTGTCACCACGACGTTGCCCCGTACAACCTGGCGGTGCAAGAGAGGCGGGTGGTCGGGGTGTTCGACTGGGACATGGCCGGCCCGGGCCAACCCATCGACGACGTGGCGTTCGCGGCCTGGAACTTCGTGCCGCTGTGGCGCGACCTCGGTATACCCGAAGCCGCCCGCCGCCTCCGCCTGCTCTGCGGCAGCTACGGCGCCATGGACCCATCGGCCGTCGCCCGAGCGGTGGTGCCACGCATCGCGGATTCTATCGACCGCATTCGCGCCGGGCAGCGAGCCGGGGATCCCGGAATGCTCAACCTGGGCCAGGTCGGTGAGCCGGACCGTACCGAGCAGAGCCTGGCCGCCCTGCGCACGCGTCTTCCCGGGATCCAGCGGGCGCTCAGCGAATCTTGAGGGATTGCGGCGGCCAGAGCGACGTCATCCCCTCAAGGTGCGTTCGCGGCATTGAGCGCGGAGCGCAAAAAGTCGACCTGCAGCAGCTTGAGGTTTTCGGCGACGACCTCCTGCGGCGTCATGTGTGTGACTCCGGTGAGCGGCAAGACCGTGTGCGGCCGACCGGCGGCCAACAGTGCCGAGGAGAGCCGCAGCGAGTTCGCCACCACGACGTTGTCGTCGACCATGCCGTGAATGATCATCAGCGGTCGCTCAAGGCGCGGCGCCAGCGGCAGCAGTGACGTCGCGTCGTACACCTCCGGCTGCTCGTTGGGGTGCCCGACGTAGCGCTCGGTGTAGAAGGTGTCGTACAGCCGCCAGTCGGTCACCGGAGCGCCCGCGACCGCGGCATGGAACACATCCGGCCGGCACAGGACCGCCAGTGCGGCGAGGTAGCCGCCGTACGACCATCCGGTGATGCCGACGCGGTCGGTGTCGACGTCGTCGGGGTACTCGGCGGCAACTGCTGCCAGCGCTTCGACCTGGTCGGCCAGTGTCACCTCGGCGATGACGTCGCGGACCGAGCGGTCCCACGCCGGACCCCGAGCCGGAGTGCCGTGACCGTCCGCGACGATGACGCAGAATCCCTGGTCAGCCAGCCATTGCGACTCCAAGAAGGCCCGTGACGCGGCGACCACCATTTGTCCATGGGGACCGCCGTACGGGTCCATCACCACCGGCAGCCGGCGGGAGCCCGGCTCGTGGTCATGCGGGAAGAGGACCGCTGTGCGCAGCTCGTGCTTGCCGGCGCGCAGCAGGGTCACCTGCGGGCGGAATCCCGCGTAGACCTGATGGTTGCCGAGCTCGGCGACCTCGACCCCCTCGCGGTGCACCGAGACGCGGACTCCGTCGGCATCCAGCGATCCGCGCGACACCACGGTGGTCCCGCCGGCGGACTCGCCGTTGTGGACCGCCGACCCGCTGGTCAGTTCGGTAACCGAGCCGTCGTACCCGATCCGCACCAGCTGCACTTCGGTCGGCTCGGTGGACGCCGTCACGAGCACACCCCGGTCGTCGACGCTGACAACCGCACGCACCTGCATGCCAACCGGGCTCACCGGCTCCCCGTCGACGAACACCCGCTTGGTGTCCTCGGAGTCCTCACAGGTGACCAGCCGCCCGTCGGCACCGTACGCGGGGACACCGACCACGAGGTCGACCCAGACGTCGTCGCGCTGCTCGCGGACCACCTTGGTGGCAGCGTCCGCGCCACCGACCGCGAGGATCTGAGCGAGCCGCTGGTCGCGCGTCATCACCTGCACCAGCGCGTCGCCGTACGCCGTCCACGACACCCGCGTGAGGTAGGGGAACGCCGCCCGGTCCCAGACGACCTGGGTTCGGGTGCCGTCGAGGCGTACGAGCCACAGCGTCACGTCGGCGTCCGGCGTCCCGGCGGCCGGGTAGCGGTGTGCCACCGGCTCGCGTTCGGGGTTGGCCGGGTCGGCGACATACCAGAGCTGTACCGGGGTGTTGTCGTAGCGCTCGACGAGCAGCGACTCCCCGTCCGGCGCCCACCAGTAGCCGCGGTCACGGTCCATGTCCTCGGCGGCGACGAACTCGGCTTGCCCCCAGACCACCTCGTCCCCGTCCGGCTCCACCAGCACCCGCTCGCCGGTGCCATCGGCGCCCACCACCCGAAGGGCACCGGCCGACGCGTACGCGACGTGGCGTCCCGTCGGGTCGATCCGAGGGTCGATGACCGGACCCACCGTCGGCAGCGCACGAGCGCCCCCGGGACCCGCGACGTCGGCCACCCATGCGCTGCCGGACAGCGTGAAGGACACCATCGCGGCCTTGCGGTCGGACGCGTAGGACACGATTCCCGAGGCAGACTCGCGGCTGCGCTCACGCCGAGACCGTTCCTCGGCCGAGAGCGCCTCGTCGCTGCCGCCGAGCAACTGCTCGGGCCGGGCGATCAACCGCTCCTCGCCGGTGGCGACGTCGTACGCCCACAGGGCGCCGGACCGTGCGGTGCCGGATTCGGTGCGGACGAAGAGCACGCGAGCACCGTCGGGAGAGACGTTGAGGGTGCGGGGGACGCCAAGCGTGAACCGCAAGGTGCGAGCGAAGAGGCGAGGGAACGAGGGGGCCTGCTCGTCGGCAAGCGGGAGGAGGTCGACCATGCGCTGATCCTGCCACCCGCAACTCCGGCACGATCACCGTGAGACTGACGTTGCCGGCTGGTTCGGCCCGGCGCGTCGTTGCAGAAGCGTCAGTCTCAGCGAAGGTGCAGGGGTGCCCGTAACCTGGTCGCATGCCTGGCACCACTGACGGCCAGCGGCGCCTGCTGCTCGTGCACGCGCATCCCGACGACGAGACGATCACCAGTGGCGCGACCATGGCCAGGTACGTCGCCGAGGGTGTGTCGGTGACCCTGGTGACCTGCACGCTCGGTGAGGAGGGCGAGGTGCTCGTGCCCGAGTTGGCGCACCTGGCCGCTGACCGGGACGATGAGCTCGGCAAGCATCGGATCGGGGAGCTTGAAGCCGCGATGGAGCTTCTGGGCGTCACCGATCACCGGTTCCTCGGTGGTCCGGGGCGCTTCCGCGACTCGGGCATGGTCTACGCCGCCGACGGCAATGCGGCAATACCCGAAACCGTTCGCGATGACACGTTCTGGCGAGCCGACCTGCGCAACGCAGCCGATCTGCTGGTCGAAATCATCCGCGAGGTTCGTCCCCAGGTGTTGATCACGTACGACGAGCTGGGCGGGTACGGGCATCCCGATCACATCCAGGCGCACCGGGTCGCGACGTATGCGACCGCGCTAGCGGCTGTGACGACGTACCGGCAGGAGTTGGATGAGGCGTGGGACGTACCCAAGGTCTACTGGAATGCGATATCGGAATCGCTCATGCGAGAGGGGCTGCGTGCCCTGCGCGATTCAGGGGACACCACGACGTTCGAAGGGATGGACCCTGACGGCCCGCTGCCACCGTTCGTCGTCGCTGACGACGAGCTGACCGCCTGCATCGACGCAACCGAGTACGTCGACAGAAAGATGGACGCGATGCGCGCCCATGCCACCCAGATCAGCGTGGACGGGCCGTTCTTCGCGCTGTCGAACAACCTCGGCACCCAGGTGTGGGCCAAAGAGTTCTACCGCATCGCCAAAGGTGTCCCCGGTCCGGTGGACCCAACCACCGGCTTGGAATCGGACCTGTTCGCGGGTTTGCCCTGACCGCGCCTTCGGGGCATCGGACGAGCAGGCGTCGGGCGGCGGCGTTGGTCACCGTCTTCCTGACCGCAGCTGGGTCGGTGCTCGGCGCGTGGGCCGCTCTGGCGGGTACCCTCGCGCACCGCCAGGTGTTGCGGATGTGGGGGCTGACGATCCCCTGGGGACTCCTGTTGGGCTTGGTCACGATCTATGTGGTGATCCAGGCGTTGACCATGACCGATGCCGGCGTACGAGCTGCGGTCGGCTGCGCCCTCGGCTGGGTGGTGACGGTGCTCAGCCTGCAGGGCTCGCGGCCGGAGGGTGACTTCTTGGTCAGCGGCGACGCGCTCGGCTCCGGCTTCGTCCTGGGTGGGATGGCGGTGGTCGCGGTGGCCGTTGTGCACTCCGTGAGAAGCGCCGCGCGGTCCACCGCTGCGGAGGTCCCGCGATGAGTCCACAACTCGATCTCACGGCGTTCCGCCAGACGCTTGGTCGCTTTCCCTGCGGTGTCACCGTCGTCACTACCCGGCTCGGCGCCGAGGATCATGCGATCACCGCCAGCGCTTTCAGCTCGGTTTCCCTCGACCCGCCGCTGGTGCTGATCTGCGTCGACCGCAAGAACCGCTTCCACGACGCAGTGTTGGCGTCGGGGGAGTGGGCAGTGTCGGTGCTGGCCGAGTCAGCGCAGAACGCCGCCACCTGGTTCGCGACCCGGGGCCGACCGCTTGCCGGCCAGCTCGACAAGGTGGACCACCGGCGCGGCGTACTGACCGGCGCTGGGCTCGTCCGCGAAGCCCTGGCCTGGCTCGAGTGCCGGACCTGGCGGGTGTACGAAGGTGGTGACCATTCGATTCTGGTCGGTGAGGTGCTCGGCGCCCAGATCAATGCCGAGCGCGACAACCCACTCCTGTACTACCGGTCCCACTACGGGGCGCTGCTGCATTCGGCGGCTAACGAGAAGTCCACGCTGGTGGTGCGAGATTCGATCGTCGAGGATGCAGTGGCCTACCCTGGCCTGCCGCCGACCAGCGAGGAGGCCCCCAGCGCGTGAGCGCTCCTGAGGAGCCACCGGACGACACCGGGCGAGATCGCCACGGGGTGCAGCTTGCCCTCCTGGGCGTCTTCGTGCTGCTCGGCGGTCTCTACCTCGCCGGCTACTTCCTGCTCGGTGGCCGGGTGCCGACGGGCATCTCGGTGGCTGGTGTCGACATCGGTGGGATGACACCGGCGGCCGCCGAGAACGAGCTTCGCCGAGAGCTCCTCCCGAGCGCCGATGACCCACTGCGGTTGACCTACGCCGGTGAGACGTACCAGATCGATCCGGAAGAGGCGGGACTCTCCTTCGACGTGGCATCGACCGTGACGCAGGCGGGCGGCGGACGCAGCTGGGACCCGCGTCGCATGGTGCAAGTAGTACTCGGCGACGATGACGTGGACCCGATCATCACGGTCGACGAGGAGGCACTGTCGGCGCGCATTGCCGAGCTGGCGGAACAGGTCGATGTAGACCCGGTGGAACCCGCGATCATCTTCAGCGACAACGCATCGTTCAGCGAGATCGCACCGGCGGCAGGTGTGGCCGTCGACGTGACCGCGACCGAAGAGCTGGTGCTCGACAACTACCCGCGCAGCGACGCGCCGCTCGAGCTACCGACGCGGACGACGCAGCCGCAGGTGGACCGGGCCGGGGTGCGTGCGGCGATCACCGGATTCGCCCGGCCCGCCGTCTCCGCCCCCGTGAGACTGCTCCGACCGGGCCGGGACATCATCCTCCGGGTCGGGACGTACGGGCCGGCCCTGCGCATGCAGGTCGTTGACGGTGAGCTGACGCCGATTTTCGACGTGGACCTGCTCGGCGAGCGACTCACCAAGCTCACTGAACGTCTCGGTGCTCAGCCTCGCAATGCGACGGTGGCGCTGCGTGGTGGACGGCCGGTGGTGGTGCCCGATCGGAGGGGACTGAGCTTCGACCCCGCGGAGATCGCCGATGCGGTGCTGCCGGTGCTCGACCAGAGTGGTGCCAAGCGACAGGCCGAGGTGTCCGGGTCGACCGCTCGCGCCGACTTCACCACGGCCGACGCCCGCAGATTGCGGATCCGCGAGCAGGTCAGCTCCTTCGTGACGTACTACCCGCATGAGGAATACCGCAACATCAACCAGGGCCGCGCCGCCGAGCTCATCAACGGAACAGTGCTCGAGCCCGGGGAGTTGTTCTCGTTCAACGGCACCGTTGGTGAGCGCACGAGAGCAAATGGCTTCACCGTCGGCTTCATCATCAGCAATGGCGTATTCGCCCAGGACTTGGGCGGCGGGGTCTCCCAAGTGGCGACGACGACCTTCAACGCTGCCTTCTTCGCCGGGCTGAAGGACGTCGAGCACAAGCCTCACAGCTTCTACATCGATCGCTATCCGGTTGGCCGCGAGGCGACGGTGGCCTGGCCCGACGTGGACCTACGGTTCCGCAACACCACTCCGTACGGTGTGCTGATCGAGGCGTGGGTGGTGCCGAGCACGCCACCGACATCCGGTGAGATGCATGTGCGGATGTGGAGCACGAAGTACTGGGACATCGAAGCGGGTGAGTCCACTCGCTACAACTTCAGCTCGCCCGGCATCCGGTACGACAGCTCCGACACCTGTGTCCCGCAAAGCGGTCTGTCCGGGTTCGACATCGACGTCTACCGCTACTTCCGCCGCGTCGACTCGAGCGAACTGGTACGGCGCGAAACCATGCACGCCGACTATCTGCCTGCCGACACCGTCATCTGCACCTGAGCAGGCCCGTCGCACGTTTACCAGGTAAACCTGGTAAACGTGCACTTCACCTGGCATGCGCGCCAGGTGAAGTGTCGCTCATCCAGGTGAAGTACGAGCCGGCGCGGCCGACTGCGTGGGCTCGAAGTACCGATACGCATGATGGCGACGGAAACCCAGCCGGTCCCACATCGTCAGCGCGGCCGGGTTGTCCTCGGTCACCTGCAGGTAGCACCACCGTGCACCGCGTTCGACCGCCCAGTCCCGTAGCGCGCCGACCACCGCGGTCGCGAGGCCACGGCGGCGGTGCCCGGCCATGACCTCGACCGTCGAAAGACCGGCCCAGGTGCCGGTGACAGCCATCCGTCCGATCGCGATCGGCGGGTCGCCGACCCGCGCGAACGCGACCAGCCGAGGGCCTTCGAGCACGGCGCGGACGACGGCCGGATCGTGCGCCTCGGCACGGTGGTAGAGCGACAGCCAGACATGGTCCACCCGACCGGTCACCGAGACGGAGACGCCCGCGACGGGAGCTGTCGGAGCCATGCGCAATGCTGCCACCATGACCAGGGCGCCTCCTCGCGAACCGGAGCCGCGGCGCCAGCCGTGGCTCTCGAGTGCCTCCACCCACGGCGCTCCCACGACGACCTGAGCCCTGGGCGGCAGACTGTGATGGTGGTAAAACGCGGTAACGCGTGCCAGCGCCTGAGGAATCTCCATGCCCGGTTCGCCGGAGACGAGTGCCGAGTTCGCCCGCCCGGTGAAGCCGCCGGCGGCTCGGAGCAGCCAGTCGCCGAGCGGTTCAGTCACCGGTGCCGGCCAGCCCTCGGCGCAGATGCGCTGCAGGTCTTCGGCGCTGATTCGCCGACCGGTCGCAGCCGGCACCCGCTTGGCCACGACGATGTCGGTGACCGGTACGGACACTCTGGTGCCGTCGCGGCGTACCACCACGGCCGTCGTGCCGTCGTACGCCTCGAGCTCGCCGATGACATCGGTCAGCGCCGGGCCGCCCGACGGTCCATTGCGACCGGGCAGCCGCGAGCGGATCACCACGCGCGAGCCGATGTCACCGGCGTCGATGGGCACAGGTCGCGATACTAGGCTGTGCCTGCACCCCCGCCCTCGGAGCCGGGGCTGCCCACACTGGAGGAGGACGCCCGTGACGTACGTTATCGCGCAACCCTGCGTGGACGTCAAGGACAAGGGATGCATCGACGAATGCCCGGTCGACTGCATTTACGAGGGCCAGCGCATGCTCTACATCCATCCGGACGAATGCGTGGACTGCGGAGCGTGCGAGCCGGTGTGTCCGGTCGAGGCGATCTTCTATGAGGACGACACGCCGGAGGAGTGGAAGGACTACTACGCTGCGAACGTCGAGTTCTTCGACGACCTGGGCTCGCCTGGTGGCGCCGCAAAGCTCGGCCTGATCCCCAAGGACCACCCTTCCATCACCGCGCTTCCGCCGCAGAACCAGGAGTGAGTTGACACCAGCGGGGACCGTGTCCTCGCGGCTGCCCGACTTCCCGTGGGACAAGCTGGCTCACTGGCGGCGGGTCGCGGCGGACTACCCGGACGGTCTCGTCGACCTGTCGATGGGTACGCCGGTGGACACCACCCCCGAGGCGGTACAGCAGGCTCTCGCGGCGGCCGCCGAAGCTCCCGGTTACCCACTCACCGCGGGTACGCCACAGCTCCGCGCGGCTGCGGCGGCGTGGCTGTCGCGGCGATGCGGCGTGAGCGTCGACCCCGAGGACGTGCTCCCGGTCATCGGCTCGAAAGAGCTGATAGCCGGGCTGCCGACGCTGCTCGGTCTCGGGCCAGGTGACACGGTCGTGATCCCCGCGCTGGCGTACCCGACGTATGAGGTGGGGGCCCGATTGGCCGGCTGCCGCGTGGAGCTCAGTGACTCCACGCTGGCGAGCGGTCCGGCGAACCCGGCCGCAGTCTGGATCAACTCACCGGCCAACCCGACTGGGCAGACCCTCCCGGTGGAGCACCTTCGGAAGGTGGTCGAGTGGGCTCGCGAGCGCGGGACGCTGGTGCTCAGCGACGAGTGTTACGTCGAGTACGGCTGGGATGTATCACCGATTTCGGTACTTCACCCCTCCGTGTGCGGCAGCTCGCACGAGGCGATCCTGGCGTTCCACTCGCTCTCGAAGCGTTCGAACATGGCGGGGTACCGCGCGGCGTTCGTCACCGGCGACACCACCTTGGTGGCAGAACTGCTGACCGTGCGGAAGAACCTCGGCCTGATGGTCCCGGCGCCGATCCAAGCGGCGATGACCGTCGCCTTGGGCGACGACGAACACGTCATCGAGCAGCGGGAGCGATACCGCCGCAGGCGTGATCATCTGCGTCGAGCCTTTCGGCGCGCCGGCTTCGGCATCGACCACTCCGAAGGCTCCCTCTACCTGTGGGCTAGTCACGGCGAACCGTGCTGGCGCAGCGTGGCGCAGCTCGCTGAGCACGGCATCCTCGTGGCGCCGGGCGATTTCTACGGCGTCTCTGGCTCCGAGCACGTGCGCATCGCCTTCACCGCCTCCGACGAACGGGTCGCCG
Source organism: Nocardioidaceae bacterium (assembly GCA_013696555.1). Classification (GTDB taxonomy): domain Bacteria; phylum Actinomycetota; class Actinomycetes; order Propionibacteriales; family Nocardioidaceae; genus JACCYJ01. Next base: position 17,326 of record JACCYJ010000065.1, read on the forward strand.
CCGCCTGCGCGCGTCTCACGGCCGCCATTTAGCGATGATCGGGGAGGGTCAGGCCACGTCGACGTGGACGTGGTCGAGGTGGCGGAGGACGTCTGGGTCGCCGGAAGTGTCCGGTTCGTCGTAATGCCGCCAGCCCTCGTCGGAGCGGGCAGCGGTCCAGATCCGGTCGTCGAAGATCACCGTACGCACCGCGCGGCGACTCGCATTGGCAACCATGTAATGGGCCAGCGCCCATCCCCTGCGGTTGTTCGCTGCGTCGATGGGGCGGAAGAAGAAGTCCACCGCGCGACCCTCGTAGTGCGCTGACCCCGGCTGGTGACCACTGCGTACGCCGCCGGACTCGAAGCCGCCGACCGAAAGCGGCCCGAATGCTCTGCGCGCGTCGTCGAGCAACGCGTCGGCGTTCGCCGTCAACCCGCTCGCACGCGTCGGCTGGCCACTGGGCGAGGGCGAGTCGACCCGGCAGGTGAACCCGGCTTCGCTGTAGCCGGTCAACGCCGATGCCACGACGCGCGCCGACGCTTCGTGCTGGCGGTACGCCGTTCCATCCGCCGAGCGTTGCACTGCCTGTGCCGCCTTGTATATCGGCATGGACTGGTAGCCATCGACCGTTATCAGCGCGTCATAGAACGTCTCAGTGGCGTAGTAGGGGTCCAGGATCTCGCGCGCCGAGCCCCACCCTTGAGATGGTCGCTGCTGAAACAGCCCGAGGGAGTCGCGGTCGCCGTAGTCGAGGTTGGCGAGCTTCGACTCCTGATACGCCGCCGCCAGCGCGATCGAGGCGGCGCGGGCCGGCAGTTGCCGACGGACGGCGACGGCCGTGATCAGCGCCGCATAGTGCGACTGGTCCGGATCCAGCCGAGCCACCGTGTCGCCTCCGCTGGCCTCGCAGTAGTCCGCGCCGGGTAACGTCACGCCGCCCTGCCACACCACGAAGCCGACGACCCCAGCACTCATGGCGAGCAGGGTCGCGCCGGCGACAACCGAGCGGCGCATCAGTTGCGAGCGTGCAGGGCTGCGTTGAGCTCAAGGCGACCGCCGGCACGAGGGCGCCCCTCGATGGCCCCCGTGACCGAGTTGCGCCACAACTGCACGCCGTCTTGCCCCGACAGCTCCGCGGCCTTGACCACGCGACCATCCGTCAGGGTCACCTTGGTTCCGGCCGTGATGTAGCAGCCAGCTTCCACGACGCAGTCGTCACCCAGCGAGATGCCGATGCCCGCGTTTGCACCGAGCAGGCAGCGGCTACCGATCGAGATGACCTCGGATCCGCCGCCGGACAACGTGCCCATGATCGAGGCGCCGCCGCCGATGTCCGAGCCGTCACCGACCACGACACCCGCGGAGATCCGTCCCTCCACCATCGACGCACCGAGCGTGCCTGCGTTGAAGTTGACAAAGCCCTCGTGCATCACGGTGGTGCCGTTGGACAGGTACGCACCCAGGCGGACCCGGTCGGCGTCACCGATACGCACCCCCTGCGGCACCACGTAGTCGGTCATCCGCGGGAACATGTCGATGCTCGTGACGTCGACTCGCAGGCCCCTCGCCCGAGCCCGCATCCGCGTCTGCTCGAACTCCGCCACTGGGCATGGGCCGATCGAGGTCCACACCACGTTGCTCAGACAGTCGAAGATGCCGTCGAGGTTCTGCCCGTGCGGACGGACCAGCCGGTGCGAGAGCAAGTGAAGGCGCAGGTACGCGTCCAGAGCGTCGACCGGCGCCGAAGTGAGCCGGTCGATCACTGTGCGCACCACGACCTGGCGCGTCTGGCGTACGTCATCGTCACCCTCGAGCGAGGTCAGCGACGCGGGCGACTCGTCGCCGGTCGGCGCTCCGAGTCGGGGCGACGGGTACCACGCGTCGAGGATCGTGCTGTCCCCTGTCATGGTCGCGACCGCGAATCCCCAGGCGCCGGAGTCGTCGGAGGCGGTCGTCATGGACACCACGCTACCGAGTGTCGGTGGGTCGCTCTAACGTCAACGCATGGCACTCGCGCGCTTCAAGGACTTGTGCATCGACGCGGTCGACGCGGACCACCTGGGCGGCTTCTGGGCCGCCGGGCTGGGGCTGCGGCCCGACGAGCGTCTTGGCCCCACCCATCTCATCGGTCCCACCGAGCAGCATGGACTGTGGGTCAACACCGTCCCGGAGCCCAAGTCCGTGAAGCATCGGGTGCACCTCGACGTGCATGCCCGCTCCGTCGAGGAGTACCAGCGGCTGGGAGCGACCGTCCTGGATGCCGACTCGTTCCGCTGGACGGTGATGGCCGACCCGGAGGGCGGCGAGTTCTGCGCTTTCGTGCGCGATGAGGTTCCCGACTACCGGCTGTACGAGATCGGCGTCGACGCCGTCGATTCCAGTGCGACCGCCCAGTGGTGGGGGAAGGTGTTGGACGCGCCGGTGGTCCATGACGAGCGAGGCTTCTCCTCGGTTCATGCGATCGAGGGTGCGCCGTTCGAGTCCCTCGACTTCGTCCCGGTGCCCGAGCCGAAGACCGCCAAGAATCGCATCCACTGGGACGTTGACACCTTCGACCTCGGTGCGTTGGTGGCGGCCGGGGCCTCCGTAGTTCGGCCATCTGGCGACGACATCGCGTGGACGGTGCTCGCCGATCCTGAGGGCAACGAGTTCTGTGCGTTCACCGGCTGAGGATGTTGGCAGCTCCGCGGTCGCTTCCAATGGCTCAGGGGCACTTCACACGGGTTCGAACCCATGTGAAGTGCCCCTATCCCAGGTTCACGTGGGATAGGGGCAGGGTCAGGGGGTAGCCGTGTAGAGAGCTATGCGCGCCAACGTGGTGCCGTCCGCAGCTAGGTAGGCGACCTCGGAGGGCATGACGTCGATGTTGAGCGCGGCGAAGAGCGTGCCCGGCCGGTTGGGAGCCCGGTAGCGGTTGGCCAGCACCTGGGAGCCGTTGGTGTACGTCACGAGGACCGCGTCGACGTCGGACGACGTGACCTCGACGGTGAGACTCAATCCGGTCAGGCCGTCGATCGAAGGTGCCCGCAGGACCGTGGGGCCGTTGTCACTGGCGACGTGACCGATGCGAGGTGTGGTCAGGACGGTCAGCAACGCGTCCCGGGTGGCGTCAGCGAGGGGGTCCGAGGCGGGAATTGCGAGCACACACAACGCGGGGATGCCTCCGCGGGCGGTACAGCCGACGCCCACCACGTTGGCGGGGACACCGGCCAAGGTCGTGGGCATGATCGGGATCGTCCGACCGTTGAGCACCACATCAGCGAGCATGACGTTGGCAGCCGCGCGCTGCACCGCCGGCAGCTCGACCTGTCTCCGCGCCGGGAGTTGCGGACGCTCATCGGCGTTGGGATCCCCACCGTTGAGGTCTCTATCGGGGTACAGGATGCCCGATCCGGGGACCGGCCAGCCAGCAGTCGCCGGGTCTTCACCTGGCCAGAGCAACCCAGTGGTAGCGACAACAACGGCTGCGGCGACGACTCCGATCGCGGCGCGCCGGCGGTTGCGGCTCCGGCGCCTCTGCTGTTCCTCCAGCCGCCGGGCGGTCGCCGACAGCAGCGCGCCGATGTCCACGTCGTGGGGGTCCAGCTCCGCCCGGTCCAACCAGCCTTGCAGCCGGGCGGTTCCTTGAATCGGTGGTTGCCCTCGAGCCCCCACCAGCCCAGCAGCAACCAGCAGCTCGTCGTGGGCGTCACTGGGGCGGCGGGTTCGCTGCAGCAGCGTGGTCGCCATCGCGTCGGCCGCCGTTGTTTCTGGCTGGTCGGCACCGAGGAGCCGTGCCAGCCGAACGAGGCGGGTGCCGTGGGTGTGTACCAGGTCAGCAGTTCCCCCGCCCGTCTCTTGGCCGCTGGTCACTGCACCACTGTGCCACCAAGCACGAATCCCGGCTCGGTCGTACCAGATGGTTTGCCACGGCAGGACACAATGACAGCCATGCCCGCCACCGACACGCGCCTCGACCTGTCCACCGACATCGCCTCGCTGACGGCCGCGCTGATCGACATCGAGTCGGTGAGCGGCAACGAGCAGACGATCGCCAACGCCGTCGAAGCGGCGCTGCTGCCGCTGCAACACCTCCAGGTCGAGCGGGACGGCAACACCGTAATCGCGCGGACGTCGATCGGCCACCAGGAGCGGGTCACGATCGCCGGGCACCTCGACACTGTCCCGGTCAACACCAACCTCCCGTCGCGAACCGACGGTGACACGCTGCACGGGCTGGGTGCGTGCGACATGAAGGGTGGCGTCGCTGTCGGCTTGCGGCTGGCAGCGACAGTGCCGGCACCGAGCCGCGACGTGACGTACGTGTTCTACGAGTGCGAGGAGATCGAGGCCGAGTACAACGGCCTCGGTCGGCTTGCCACCCAACGACCCGAGCTGCTCGACGCGGACTTCGGGATCCTCATGGAGCCCAGCGGCGGAGTCGTTGAGGCGGGATGCCAAGGCACCATGCGGGTCGAGGTCATCGTCCCCGGCGAACGGGCTCACACCGCCCGCTCCTGGATGGGCACCAACGCGATCCATGCCGCAACATCCCTGCTCCAACAGTTGAGCGAGTACGCACCTCGCACCCCGACCATTGACGGGCTCACGTTCCGCGAAGGCCTCAACGCCGTCGGCATCAGTGGCGGGGTGGCCGGCAACGTATTGCCCGACGAGTGCCGGATCAGCGTCAACTACCGCTTCGCGCCCGACCGCACCGAGGAGCAGGCACTGGCTCACTTGCGCCAGCTGTTCAACGGGTTCCCGCTCGAGCTCCGTGACTCCGCCCCGGGTGCCATGCCGGGCCTCGACCAGCCGGCCGCGGCAGCCTTCGTCGCGGCTGTCGGCGGGGAGGTGCGACCGAAGTTCGGTTGGACCGACGTGGCGCTGTTCACCTCGCTCGGCGTCCCAGCGGTCAACTTCGGTCCTGGGGACCCATCACTGGCCCACACGCGAGGTGAGTGCGTCCCGGTGGCCCAGTTGCAGCACTGTGAGGCGACCATGCAGCGTTGGCTCTCATGACCGCCACCTCGCCGGAGAGCCCCAGACCGCCGGAGTCCGTCCGCGGGCCGGTGGTGCTGCGCCGCTCGAAGATGTCCGCCAGCACGACCGACCAGCGTCTGCTCGACGAGCAAGGCTCGTCGGAGTGGGTTCACACCGATCCATGGCGGGTGTTGCGTATCCAGTCGGAATTCGTCGAAGGCTTCGGCGCGATGGCCGAGCTCGGACCTGCTATCAGCGTGTTCGGCAGTGCAAGGACCGCACGCGAGGATCCGATGTACGCCAGCGCCGAGATGCTCGGGCGCCGGCTCGTCGAGGCGGGGTTCGCGGTGATCACCGGCGGCGGCCCGGGAGCGATGGAGGCGGCGAACAAAGGTGCCAGCGAGGCGGGCGGCACCTCGGTCGGGCTCGGAATCGAGCTGCCGTTCGAGGCGGGACTCAACGAGTGGGTGGACCTTGGCGTCAACTTCCGCTACTTCTTCGCGCGGAAGACGATGTTCGTCAAGTACGCCCAAGGCTTCGTCGTGATGCCCGGAGGCATGGGCACCCTCGACGAGCTGTTCGAGGCGATCACGCTCGTGCAGACCAAGAAGGTCACCTCGTTCCCGATCGTCTGCATGGGCTCGGTGTTCTGGTCGGGGCTGGTCGAATGGCTGCGCGGCACGGTGCTGGCCATGGGCAACATCCTCCCTTCCGACATCGACCTGCTTCGGATCACCGATGACGTGGACGAAGCGGTGGCGATTTTCGAGCAGGCTTCTGCCGACTCCCACTGAGCGGCGTGGCACGATCGGAGTCGTGACCTGGTTGCTCGTGTCTCTCGTGATCGTCCTCGTCTCCGCGCTCGTGGTGCTGGCCGTGGTCCGCGGTGAGCAGATGCGGCCCGCCTACGACGACCGCCGAGACGTGGTCCTTCCTGTCGGTCGAACCCTGAGCGCGGATGACCTCGCAGCCGTGCGGTTCACCACCGCCATCCGCGGCTATCGCATGGCGGAGGTCGACGCGCTGCTGGCGCGACTCAGGGCAGAGATGTCCGGGCGCGAGCGAAGTCCCGGGACGGAGGTCACCCACGACGTGACCGCGCCATTGCAGGACGAGGACAACCATGCAGGCTGAGTTCAGCGTGTGCGTTGACATCGCGGCCCGGCCGGTCGAGGTGTGGCAGCACGTCACCGCCTGGGAGGAGCAGGGCGCCTGGATGCCCGCCACCGTTGTGCGTCGACTGCCAGGACCGGTCGCCATGGTGGGGGAGCGTTTCGTCGCGCGCACGCACCTCGGCCCGCTCGGCTTCGACGACCCCATCACGGTCACCGCCTGGGAGCCTCCGCAGCGCTGCGAGATCTTGCACACCGGTCGGCTGATCCGTGGCGTCGGAGCGTTCTACGTCGAGCCGTCTAGCCGGGGGAGCGCATTCACCTGGTGGGAGCGCATCGAGGTGCCCGGGGGTCCGTTGGCACCGGCGTTGTGGCGTCTGGGTCATCCGGTCGTCCGGGCCGGATTCGGGTGGGCGCTGCGACGTCTCAAGCGGCAGATCGAGGCAACTTCCTGACCACCCTGGGCGCAGTGCGCGGGGACGACGGCCGGTGGCGCTGCCCCTGGGGAGATGCCCCTGCGGACTACCGTGACTACCACGACTCGGAGTGGGGTCGGCCGGTCCGTGACGATCGTGGGTTGTTCGAGCGGTTGAGCCTCGAAGCGTTCCAGTCGGGATTGTCGTGGCTTACGATCCTGCGCAAGCGCGCCCGGTTTCGAGAGGTGTTTACCGGTTTTGATCCGGTGGCGGTGGCTGCGTTCACCGAGGACGATGTCGACCGGCTGTTGGACGATCCCGGCATTGTGCGAAACCGGGCCAAGGTGGCCGCGACCGTCACTAACGCTCGGGCAGTACTGGCGCTGGATCGGTCCTTTGCGGAAGTGTTGTGGCAGTACGCCCCCGAGCCCGGCAGGCACTCGGTCCCGGTCACTTCCCTGGATGTGCCGGCGACGACGGCCGAGTCCACCGCGCTCGCGCGCGAGCTGCGACGCCGCGGCTTCCGCTTTGTCGGTCCGACGACGGCGTACGCCCTCATGCAAGCCACCGGGATGGTCGATGACCACCTGCGCGACTGTCATGTCCGAGGTCTTTGCCTTCGCCCGTTCCGGTCGTCACCATTGCTCCAATGACCAGGACAACCAGGATTCGATCTGCTGCCGCGGCGCTCGTGGCTGCCATCATGATCGGGCTGCCGACGCTGAGCGGGGCTTCGGCTGAGCTGGCTGCCGATGCGGTCGCGGCCAGCCCGCAGCGGCCGGCGGTCATCGGCGTGCGCGTCATCGGTCACAGCGTCAACGGCCGGAGCATCTACGCGTATCGCGCCGGGGAGCGGGGCGCTGACACCACGGTTGTCGTGATGGCCGCCATGCACGGCAACGAGCTGGCCGCACAACGGATCGTGCAGACGCTTCGCGACGGCTACCCGATCAGCGGCGTCGACCTTTGGTTGATTCCCACGTACAACCGTGACGGTGCCATCCGGCACGACCGCCAGAACGCCCGGGGAGTCGACCTCAACCGCAACTATCCACGGCACTGGAGGCCGTTGACGGGTAACTACTACTCCGGCCCGCGCCCGGCTTCGGAGCCGGAGACGCGGGCGATGATGCGCTTCCTGGACAGGATCGATCCCAACTACGTCGTGTCCTTCCACCAGCCGCTGCGCGGGTTGGACATCCGCGACGCGAAGGAGCCTCGCTTCGGCCGGCTGCTTGCCGAAAACATGCGGCTGCCGTTGCGTCACCTCGACTGTGGTGGGGTCTGTCACGGCACGATGACGCAGTGGTTCAATGCCCGCCACGAGGGGTTCGCGGTCACGGTCGAGCTCGGATATTCGCCAAGCGTCCGCTACCTGACGAAGGTGGCTCCGCGCGGGCTGCTCCGTACCATCGGCGCCGCCCGCCACCCGCCACTCAGCTGAGGCCCCCTTGGCGCGGAACCAGCGGCGTGCCGCTGGCGTCCAAGGTCCGTGATCTGGATGCACCGGATGGGCGGCCTCGCCGCGCTGACGTTGCTGCTGGCCGGCTGCGCGACGACGTGGTTGCCGGCTCGGGTGGTGTCGGCGCTTCGGTCACGGTCGCGGAGCCGACGGGCAAACTGGTCCCGGCGGGCTACGACGGGCGGTTCCGCACCTCGGCGACGGTGCTGGAGAGCCCCGCGCACGGACCGCAGCTCTGCTACTACGTGATGGATTCATTGCCGCCGCAGTGCGAAGGGCTGGACATCGCCGGCTGGAAGTGGACCGCGGTGAGGCACGAGTCGGCCAACGGCACACGCTGGGGCGAATACACGCTCGTGGGAACGTACGACGGCGAAGCCTTCAGGCTCACCGAGCCGGCAACCGGCCCGTCACGGCTCCGCAATCCCGGCGCTGACCATCTGGTCACGCCCTGCCCCGAGCCAGAGGGCGGCTGGCAGCCGGTCAACCCCGACCTCGCAACAGATGCCGGGTTGAGCGCGGCGGTACGACGAGCCCGGGATGTCGAAGGCAGCAGTGGCGTGTGGGTCGACCAGCGCATCCCCGATGACGAGCTGACGGAGCAGAACGCGAACGACCCGAAACGCCTGGTGTTGAACGTGACGACCGTCGGGGACCCAGAGGTGATGGAACGAGAGATCCGCGACGTGTGGGGTGGCGCCCTCTGCGTCAGCACGGCCGAGCGAACCATGGCGGAGCTTCGACAGGTGCAGCGCCGGGTCGGTGACATCGAAGGCGTCCTCAGTAGCTCGATCGACGAGGTCAGTGCGCAGGTCGGTGTCACGTTCCTCGTGGCCACCGAGGAACTCCAACGGGAGCTCGACGATCGATACGGCGCCGGTGCGGTCCGCCTCTTCGGGACTCTCGAGCCAATCGACTAGCGAAAACCTGTCGCGTCATCCAGCTCGAGGTGCTGTCCTAAATGACGTGGACCTGACCTGGCTGGACCGCGAGAACCCCGCGACGGGTGACGTTGACGGGGTTCTGGCCCTCTACGAGGCGGCTCGCGCCCTCGAGATGCCTCACTGGCCCAGCAACACCGTTTCCTCCTTCCGAGCCCAGCTGCGGTACGGCTGGGACGGTGAACCGGCCGAAGTCGCGGCCCTCCGTGACGGCACCGGGCGAGTCATCGGCGCCTTGGAGGTCTCCCTCCCACGGTGGGACAACAAGCACCTCGGAATCGTCGAGGTCACCGTCGACCCCCCGCTGCGCCGCCAAGGCTTGGGTCGCTCCCTGTTTCAGGCCGGCATCGACCGCCTCGCCGCCGACGGTCGTGACGTACTGCTGTCCAACAGCTTCGAGCACTCAGTCGCGATGGGTTTCCTCGAGGCTATGGGACTCAAACAGGCCAGTCTGGACGCCGAGCGCCGGTTGGACCTGCGCGGGCTCGACTGGGAATGCCTCGACACGGAGTACGCAACAGCCGAACGTCACGCCGAGGCGTACGAGCTCCGCCGGCTGCCTGGCCGAGTTCCCGAGCAATCGCTCGACGCGGTGGTGACGATGACCGCGGCGATCAACGACGCCCCCACCGACGACCTCGAGCTGGAGGACGAGGTTTTCACCCCCGCGCGCATCCGGGCGTTCGAGTCGGCACAGTTGGCCCACGACCGCCGGCTCTACCGGCTCGTCGCCAGGGACCGGGTGTCCGGAGAGCTGGTTGGCCACACCCAGGTGGCCGTCGAGGCGGAGCGACCCTGGTGGGGATGGCAGTTCGACACCGCGGTGTTACCGGCGCACCGCGGTCATCGGCTCGGCCTGCTACTGAAGATCGGGATGCTGCGCTGGCTCGCCGCGGAAGAACCGCAGTTGCGCACCCTCGACACCTGGAACGCGGCGTCCAACTCCCACATGGTGCACGTCAACGAAGTCATCGGATACCGCGTTGTTGCCAACGGCGTCGCCTGGCAGCGGCATCTGTGACATCGCACGGGTGACCAGATCGTGCAACAGTGCCAAGCGTGTTGATAACGGAGTTGTGGCGGTACCCGGTCAAGTCCTTGCAGGGGGAGCAGCTCGACGCGGTAGAGGTTACGGGCGCGGGTCTTCGGGGTGACCGGGCGTACGCGATCTTCGACGCCGAGACCGGGTTGGGGCTGACGGCTCGACGAATACCGCAACTGCTCTTCGCGTCAGCGCGGCTACATGACGACGGCACCGCCGAGATTATCCTCCCGAGCGGCGCTGTCGCCAAAGACGACGATGCCCTCTCGCGGTGGCTGGACCGTCGGGTCACACTGCGGTCGGCCAACGACGACGTGCAGCCCCGCTACGAGAATGTGGCCGATTTCGAGCACGAGGCGACCAGCGCCTGGGAGTTGTTCGAAGGGGGAACGAGCGCGTTCCACGACTCACCCGAGGCGGTCGTGTCGCTGTTGTCGTACGCGACGATTACAGGCTGGGCACCGAGACGGTTCCGGGCGAACCTACTCTTCGATGGCGTGAGTGAGGAGACCTTGGTCGGGTCGAGGCTGAAGCTGGGCGACGCAGAGCTGGATATCGGCGATTGCTTGGAGCGCTGCGTGATGGTGACCCGACCGCAGCCGGAAGGCATCGACAAGGACCTCGACGTCTTGCGCACGATCCATCGGCAGCGAGAGGGCTGTCTCGCGGTCGGCGCGCTCGTCGCAACACCGGGAACGGTCCATGTCGGGGACGAGCTGATCGTTAGGTGACGGCTCAGCGGCCGTGGAAGACCGGTGGCTGCTTGGCCAGGAACGCCGCGACAGCGTCGCGGTGGTCTTGTGACGCGCCGGTGAGCGCCATCTGCTTACCTTCCACGGCCAGCGTCGCCGCCAGGTCGTGCGTGGCCCCGTACGCGACAACCCGCTTGACAGCGGCGTACGCCATCGTCGGTCCGGCCGCAAGGGTACGGGCCAGCTCCCCGACTGCCGCGGCGAGCTCGGGAGCAGGGACTACCCGGGTGGCCAGTCCCAGCCCGGCGGCCTCAGTGGCGTTGACGGTGCGTGGCAGCAGCAACAGCTCGACTGCCTTCGCGTATCCGATGAGACGTGGCAGCGTCCACGCGGTGCCGGTGTCGCACGAGAGACCGATGCTGGTGAACGCGGTGTTGAGTCCGGCGGTGTCGGCGAACAGGCGAAGGTCACACGCCAAAGCGATAGCGGCGCCGGCCCCGGCAGCGACACCGTTCACTGCGGCGATCACCGGCTTGGGCATGGTGGCGATAGCCGACGCGATCGGCGTGAAGTGCTCCGGCACCGTTGCCCAGATCTCCGCCATCGACTTCGTTGCCAGGTTGTCGACGTGCTCACCCAGGTCCTGCCCGACGCTGAACGCACGACCGGTACCGGTGATGACAACGCACCTCACCGCGACGTCCGAAGCAACATACTCGACGGCATCTCGCAGCGCTTCCTTGGTGTCGTGCGTGAGGCTGTTCAGCGCCTCTGGACGGTTGAGAGTGATCGTCGCGACTCCGTCGGCTTGCTCATGACGGACGGGTGAATCGCTCATGCGGCAGCTCCGTTTCCGCGTCGAGTCTGCCGCACGCGACGTGAACCACGGGGGTCGGCTGTCCCGACCGCACGATGCCGAAGCGGCAATGCGCGATAATGGTCACGAGCCGCGGCGTCGCAGTGGCACTCACCCGGGTCAGGGTGGATGTGGCGGGCAGGCTGGAAGGGGTGCGCGCATGGCGGCGATGAAGCCGCGGACGGGCGACGGTCCGCTGGAAGTCACCAAGGAGGGGCGCGGCATCGTGATGCGTGTTCCGCTCGAAGGCGGCGGACGTCTCGTGGTGGAGCTCAACGCCACCGAGGCCGGCGAGCTGGGTGACGCCCTGAAAGCCGTCGTCACCTGACCCCACCCCCATGTGACCCGCCTACATCGCAGGCATCCGAGAGTTATCGCCCTCTCGCAGCCTATGGATTGGGACGTGGATTCTCTCGCCGTAACTGTGCCACCAACAGCCCGTCACTCACGGGGAGCAGCAACGGCAGCAGGCGCTCGTCGTCCCGAACAACCTTGTGGAGTTCGCGGATCGCCGTCGTTTCCTCGTCGCGCTGTGCCGGGTCGGCCACTCGGTCCTGCCACAGCGCGTTGTCAAAGGCCACCACTCCGCCCGGTCGTAACAGCCGTAATGCCTCGACCAGGTAGTCGCCGTACTCTCGTTTGTCGCCATCTGCGAAGACAAGGTCGTAGTGGCCGTCGGTCAACCTTGGCAACACGTCGAGCGCCGCGCCGGAGATCAACCGGTAACGCTGCGAGGGAACGCCGGCCTCGGTGAACGACTCCTTGGCGAGCCGCTGGTGCTCGGCCTCGAGGTCGACCGACGTGAGGATGCCGTCCGGGCGCATCCCGCGCAGCAGCCACACCCCGGAGACGCCGGTGCCCGTGCCGATCTCGACCACGGCTCTGGCGTCGAGCAACGAGCTGAGCAGCTGCAGCGTCGCGCCGCCACCACGCCCGATCGGTGACACCCCTACTTCGTTGGCCCGCGCCCGCGCAGCGACCAATACCTCGTCCTCGGTCAGGAACTCCTCGGCGTACGTCCAGCTCGTTGGCTTGATGCCCATGGCCTGATCGGCTCCTCGACTCGAATCGTCGACCGCCTGCGGCGACGGCGTACGCAGCCTAGTGTCGAGGCGGCGGCGCCGAGAAGCGCCGCGAGCGTTTGGACCTCTTGGGCAACCGTCAGAGGTTTTTGGGCGTCCTCTCAGCAAGGACGTCGACGCTGGGGTCAGGTACAGAGGAGTATGGGTCGTTATGAGCCAGCTGAGTGAGGCCGTCCCGAGCTGGGACGAGATCGTGCGGCTTCACTCCGCACGTGTCTACCGCCTCGCGTATCGGCTCACCGGAAACCGGCCGGACGCCGAGGACTTGACGCAGGAAGTCTTCGTTCGGGTCTTTCGCTCGCTCGGCACCTACACGCACGGATCGTTCGAAGGCTGGCTGCATCGCATCACCACGAACCTGTTCCTGGACCGGGCCCGGCGGCGTGCTCGATTCCGCTTCGATGGCTTCGGGGATGGGGTTGCGGAGCGGCTCGAGGGCGATCTGCCTTCCCCGGAGCGAACCGTGGCGGACGCGATGTTCGACGCCGACGTAGAGACCGCGCTGGCCGCGCTGCCCGCGGAGTTCCGGGCCGCAGTCGTGTTGTGTGACGTCGAGGGCATGGCATACGAGGAGATCGCCAAGGTTTTGGACGTGAAGCTCGGCACGGTGCGCTCCCGCATCCATCGTGGGCGCAACCTGCTGCGCAAGGCGCTCGCCCACCGCGCTCCCCGCCTCGGCGCCACCCGCTTCGGCGGCCCCCTGGATCCGGTGCCGATCGGGCTCTGAAGCCGAGGTTTCACTGGCGGGCTGGACTGCGTACGTCATGCTGGGGCTGCACCGGCAGACCGTGGAGGCAGCGCAGCCGTGGATGACGAAGACCCCACCCGACCGTTGTGGCAGGCTCCCGACCCACCGGGACCGGTTGCACCGGCGTCCGCAACGCCGCCGCCGTTGCCGACACCCCAGTGGTCGCCGACACCGTACCCTCCGATTCCGCCGCCCCCAGGTGCGCCCCAAGCGTCGCGCCGTGTCGTCGGCGTACGCCTCCTCGTCGTGCTGTCCTTGGTTGCCGGTTTGCTCGGAGCCGCAATCGGTGCCTTCGTCGTTGCGGCGTTCGTCGATGATGACCAGGGCGAAAGCGTCAACCGGGCGAGGCGTCTCGCCACCGACGCGCCGCCCCTTCCGGACGACAACACCAGCGTGGTGGCGGTCGCTGACCAGCTGTTGCCGAGTGTCGTCCAGATCAAGGTGACCTCCGGTTCGGAGTCCGCCACGGGATCCGGGTTCGTGCTCGACGACGCGCAACACGTTGTGACGAACAATCACGTGGTCGAGATGGCAGCCGAGGAGGGTGAGATCCGGGTTGTCCTTCGCAGCGGAGTTGAGCGCAAAGCCACGATCGTCGGACGTTCCCCCTCGTACGACCTCGCCGTGCTCGAAGTCAGGGGTACGCGGCTCGAACCGGCAAGCATCGGTCGCTCCGCTGATCTGCGTGTTGGGCAGCCTGTTGTGGCGATCGGGTCGCCGCTGGGGTTGTCCAGCACCGTGACCTCAGGGATCGTGAGCGCGTTGGACCGGCCGGTGACGGCAGGGGGAGCGGGCGAGAGCTCATACATCCGGGCGATTCAGACCGATGCGGCGATCAACCCCGGCAACTCAGGTGGCCCGCTTGTCGACCTGAGTGGCAAGGTGATCGGGGTCAACTCCGCGATCGCTACCCTTGGTTCGAGCTCAGGCCAGAGCGGCAGCATTGGTGTGGGCTTTGCCATCCCGATCGATCAGGTACGCCGGACCGCGAAGCAGATCCTCGAGACTGGTAAGGCCGTGTACCCGGTCATCGGCGCCAGCGTCGACGTCGGCACCGAGGACGGCGCGGTGATCACCGAGATCATGCCCGACAGCCCGGCGGATGAGGCCGGACTGCGCGAGGAGGATGTCATCGTCAGCATCGATGGAGAGCGCGTCAACAACGGTGTCGAGCTCATCGTCGCCATCCGCGCGCGCGTCCCGGGTGACGCGGTCAAGGTGGGATATGTCCGCGCAGGGGAGCCGGCAACGGTACGTCTCACGTTGGATCAGCAAGTCGGTTAGCACTGCCGACCCGGTGGTCACCCGCGCCGGGGCGATAAGTCTCGGCTGGTCGGGGTCGGAGGATCAGGTGGCATCGGAGTCGAAGGGTGGTACTTCGCCACTGCGTAGGGGTTCCTTGCCGGCAGGTACGGAGTCCGGCTCGGACTCCATGGCGTCGATGACGTTGCGGCGTACGATCTCACGGGGGTCCAGGTCGCGCAGGTTGAGGTCTCGCAACTCGGCGAAGTCGTCGCCAAGCTCTTTGGAGAGATCGGCCTTTGCGTTGTCCATCATCTGACGAGCCGTGCGCAAGAAGCGTCCAGCCTGCTTGGCCAGATCGGGCAGTCGATCCGGCCCGAAGACAAAGACTGCCACGATGCCGATGACAAGCATCTCTGGCCACCCCATCCCGAACACGCGCTCAGTCTAGGCAGGTTCAGGGAGTGGCGGGTGTGAGGTCGAGCTGTCTGCCGGCGAGACCGCGAGAGCGGCCCGCGAGCGTTTCGGCGACGTTGACCAGCTCCTGTGCCGCGATCGAGTCCGGCACCGCCGACACGATGGGCTCACCGGTGTCACCACCGGCGCGCAGCCGCTCGTCGAGCGGCACCCGGCCCAGAATCGGCACGGCGTACCCGAAGCGTTGCGTCAAAGTCTTCGCCACTCGATCGGCGCCGCCCGACCCGAACAACTCGATGCGGTGCGCGGGCCCGCAGTGGGGGCACGGCAGGTACGACATGTTCTCGACCACCCCGGCGACGCGTTGGTGCATCATCGACGCCATCGTTCCGGCCCGTTCCGCTACCTCGGCCGCCGCCTCCTGGGGTGTCGTAACCACCACAACCTCGGCGTTGGCCAGATGCTGGCCGAGGCTGATCGCCACATCGCCGGTTCCCGGCGGTAGATCCAGCAGGAGCACGTCGAGATCGCCCCAATAGACGTCGCTGAGCATCTGGACAAGAGCACGATCGAGCATGGGTCCGCGCCAAGCCACCACCTGGTCGCGGCGCGGTTTCAGCATGCCGATGCTGATGACTTTCAGACCCAGGACCGGCACCGGCATGATCATGTCCTCGACCTGGGTCGGTCGAGCGTCGCCGACGCCCAGCATCTGCGGGACGGAGTGCCCGTAGACGTCGGCATCGAGCACACCGACGCTTAGCCCCTGGCGGACCATCGCCACGGCCAGGTTGACGGTCACCGACGACTTTCCCACTCCACCTTTGCCGGAGGCGACCGCAAAGACCTTCGTCAACGAGCTCGACGACGCGAACGGGATCTCGCGCTGGGTCTGCCCACCCCGGAGCTGCACCTGCAGTGCGGAGCGTTGCTCGGGGCTCATCACGCCCATCGCGACGTCGACCCCAGTGACGCCGGGCACCCGCGACACGGCTGTCGTGACGTCACGGGTGAGCGTGTCACGCATCGGACACGCGGCCACCGTCAACAAGATCGTGACGGTCACCGAGCCGTTAGCGGCAACGCTGACTGTTTCGACCATGCCAAGCTCGGTGATTGGGCGCTTTATCTCAGGGTCGTTCACAGTGCCGAGCGCTGACTGCACCTGCGCGACCGATGGGGACGCCATGCGTTGATGTTACGGCCGTCCCGCAACTCACGGCGGGCGAAGGCCCTCGGCTCCTGGCGCCCCCGTGGTCGGTTCGCCAGATCGCGCCTGGTCCGCGAGGTCGTTGAGCAGTGTCCGAAGCTCGGAGCGAAGGAAGTCGCGAGTGGCGACCTCGCCCATCCCGTGCCGCAGGCCGGCCACTTCGCGAGCCAGGAACTCCATGTCGAACTGTGCGCGCGCCGTCGTCTCGCGATCCTGGTCTTGGCTGACCCGATCGCGGGCCTCCTGGCGGTTCTGCGCAAGCAGTATCAGGGGTGCGGCGTAGGACGCCTGCAGCGACAGCATCAGGGTCAAGAAGATGAACGGGTACTCATCCCAGCGGTAACGATCCGGCCCGAAGGGTGCGTTCCACAGCAGCCAGACAATGATCAGCACGGTCATGTACGCCAGGAACCGGGCAGTGCCCATGAAGCGGGCGAACCCCTCGGCGAAGTTGCCGAACATCTCCGGGTCGTACGCCGGACGGCGGACCAGTGCCGGTCGGTCGTCCCGCGGAACGTCCAGACGGTTCCCGCGATCGTCACGCCCCACGATCGACCCTCTCGGCCGGCTGGGATTCGACCATCTCGCTGTCACGGTCGCGCCAACCTTTGGGCAGCATGTGGTCGAGGACGTCATCGACGGTCACGGCGCCGACGAGGTGACCGTCCTCATCGACGACGGGGCTCGCCACCAGGTTGTAGGCGGCCATCAGGCTCCCGACCTCTTCCAACGTGGACTCCGGACGCAGCGGCTCGATGTCGTTGTCGACGACCGCGCTGATCAGTGTCGACGGCGGTTCGCGCAACAGTCGTTGGAAGTGGGCAGCTCCGAGGAACCTGCCGGTCGGTGTCTCGAGCGGGGGGCGGCAGACGTAGATCATCGCCGCCAACGAAGGACTGAGTTCAGGATGGCGTAGCCGGGCGAGGGCATCGGCGAGGGTGGCACCGGGCGGCAGGATCACCGGCTCGGTCGTCATGAGCCCGCCGGCTGTTCGCTCCTCATAGCTGAGCAGCCGGCGGACATCGCGTGCCTCCTCCGGCTCCATCAGCAACAACAGCTGCTCCGCAGTCTCGGCAGGCAGCTCGGCGATCAGGTCAGCGGCGTCGTCGGGGGACATCTCCTCGAGGACGTCGGCCGCCCGTTCGGTGTCGAGACGGCCCAAGATCTCCACCTGGTCCTCCTCGGGAAGTTCCTCGAGCACGTCCGCCAGTCGCTCGTCATCGAGCGCGGCGGCGATCTCGCCCCGCCTCTTCGGTGACAGATCACGCAGGACGTTGGCCAGATCCGCGGGGCGCAACGAGTCCAGCGTTGCCAGGAGGTGCGAGGCGCCTTGGTCCTCCTCCTCGACGGCGAGGCCGGCGACGTCACGCCAGTCCACCACGTAGCTCTGGCCACGTCGCCGCAACCGCTTGGATCCCTCGCGGACAGCGACCTTCGACAGGGACCACTCACGGTTGCGCCCCTGCTCCATCGCCACGTCGTAGACGACACCGGTGACGCCGGAGTCCCGCAGCGTGACGCTGCGGTCGAACAGCTCGCCGAGAACGACCGTCTCGGTGGCGCGCTGTTCGAAGCGGCGTACGTTTACCACTCCTGTCGTGATGACGTGGCCAGCGTCGACCGAGGTGACCCGCGTCATCGGCAAGAAGACCCGGCGACGGCCGAGAACCTCGACCACCAGGCCCAGGACACGCGGTTGTTGCGTGGGCTGCCGGAGCACGACAATGACGTCGCGCACCTTGCCCACCTGGTCGCCGGCCGGGTCATAGACCGGAAGGCCAGCCAGGCGCGCCAAGAAGACCCGACTCGGTGCACCGCTCACAGGCTCACAGGGTAGCGGTGCTGTCGGAGAATGACGGCTGTGAACGTCGTCCTGGCTCTGGTCGGTGTCTTCGGCGTTTCCGCCTCCGGCCCCCTGATGGCCGGCACCGGCGCACCCGCGCTGGCGATTGCGCTGTGGCGCAACGCATTGGCGACTGCAGTCCTGGTGCCGCTGGCCGCAGCCACCCGCCGGACCGAGCTCCGCTGGTTGAGCCGGCGACAGCTCGCCGCGACGGGTCTGGCCGGGCTCATGCTCGCCGCCCATTTCGCCACCTGGGTGTCGGCGCTGAAGTTGACCTCGGTTGCATCGGCGACCGCCTTGGTGTGCTTGCAGGTCGCCTGGGTGGTGTTGATCGGTCGGCTCCGCGGCCAGGTAGTGGGACGGGCGGTGGTCGTAGGGCTGGCGGTGTCCCTTGCGGGCGTCTTCGTGGTCTCAGGGGTCGATGTGAGCCTTTCCACCCGGGCGCTGGTCGGCGACCTGTTAGCCGTGGCCGGGGGCCTGTTCGGCGCCTTCTACACGTTGCTGGGCAGTGCCGCGCGGCAGTCCATGAGCACGACGAGCTACACCACCGTGTGCTACGGGTCCTGCGCGCTCATCCTGCTGGCCACTTGCCTGGTCACCGGCACCTCGATGACTGGGTACCCGGCTGACACCTGGCTGGGAATCGTGGCAGTGACCGTCGCGGCTCAGCTGCTGGGGCACTCGGTCTTCAACCACCTCCTCGCCGTGATCAGTCCCACCGTGGTCTCACTCGTGCTCCTGCTCGAGGTGCCCGGTGCGGCCGTGCTGGCCGCGGTTTTCTTGCAACAGGACCCACCGGCCGGTGTCTTCGCGGGCCTGGTGTTGATCCTTGTCGGTCTGGCCATCGTCGTGCTACGAGGTGCGGCCATCACCATCGAGGCACCGATCGACTGACACTGCCAGCGACTCCCTTGGGAGTTGTCACCGTGTCGCCAGGTCTGAGCCTGGTTGGACAGTGACAACTCGCGGCGCCGCGGCGCCCTGTGCATACGACAGACTCAGGGGATGGCCTGGACGGACCCGAAGAGTGCGCAGACCTATGGCAGAGAGCTGCTCCAAGGCGAACGTGTCCGACTGCGACCGCTCCACGAGGACGACCTCGCCGAGCTTGAACGCTGGTGGAACGACCCGGTCGAGACCGTCCTGCAGAGCAACAAGGTGCTGCCGCGACCGGACGGCTGGGCTTCGGGGCTCATCCGGGCTTGGAGCAGCAACGACAAGAGCTCGGGTGCCGGGTTCTCCATCGAGTCGCTGGCGGAGAAGCGGCTTGTCGGCCATCTCTCCTTGTCGGGAGCGGATGTGACGACTCGGTGCGCCGACTTCGCCATCATCATCGGCGCGGAGCATCAGGGGCGCGGCTTCGGTTCGGAGGCGATTCGGATGGCCTTGCGCTACGGCTTCGACGAGATGGGACTGCACCGCATCCAGCTGGCGGTCTGGGCGTACAACGAACGCGCGATCGGAGCGTACGCCAAGGCGGGATTCCGCGAGGAAGGACACCGACGGGAGGTCGTCTTCCACGACGGTATGTTCCACGATGAGGTGTTGATGGCGATCCTGGAGCAGGAGTGGCGGGGGTACGCTCGCCCGACTGCCGTCGTGCCGAGGGGAGAGCCGTGACCCAAACGCTGCGCCCGCGCCGGTCATGTCTGGCCGTGCCGGGTTCCAATCCCCGGTTTCTGGAGAAGGCGAAGGGGCTCGACGCCGACCAGGTCTTCCTGGACCTCGAGGACGCTGTCGCGCCGATGGCAAAGCCGGGTGCTCGCAAGAACATCGTCGCGGCACTGACCGAGGGCGGCTGGGGCAACAAGCTCCGGGTCGTACGCGTCAACGACTGGGCGACGCAGTGGACGTATCGGGACGTGATCGAGATCGTCGAGGGAGCCGGTGCCGATCTGGACGCGATCATGCTGCCGAAGGTCCAATCCGCCGAACACGTGGCCGCCCTCGACACCTTGCTCACACAGATCGAGAAGACGATCGGCTATGAGGTGGGGTCTATCCGCATCGAGGCACAGATCGAGAACGCCCTCGGTCTCATCAATGTCGACGCGATCGCGACAGCCAGCCCGCGCGTCGAGACGATCATCTTCGGCCCCGCAGACTTCATGGCGAGCATCAATATGAAGACACTGGTGGTGGGGGAGCAGCCACCGGGCTATGACGTCGGTGATGCCTATCACTACATCTTGATGCGCATCCTCATGGCGGCACGCGCGTATGGCAAGCAGGCGATCGACGGCCCATACCTGCAGATCCGCGACCTCGACGGGTTCCGGCGCGTCGCCGAGCGGTCGGCGGCGCTCGGGTTCGACGGCAAGTGGGTGCTGCACCCCGACCAGGTCGCGGCCGCGAACGAGGTGTTCTCCCCCCGCCAGGACGACTACGATCACGCCGAGAACATCCTCGACGCGTACGACTGGTTCACCTCCGAGGCGGGTGGCGAGAAGGGCTCGGCGATGCTGGGGGACGAGATGATCGACGAGGCGTCGCGCAAGATGGCGCTCGTCGTGGCTGGCAAGGGACGCGCCGCGGGTATGCAGCGCACCGAGCCGTGGACTCCGCCCGAGAGCGGCTGAGCTCGTCAGGACGAGAGCAGGATGGCCCAGGGATGGCAGCGAGATGACCCCGCAGCGCCGGATGTATGTACACGTCGGATGTCCCAAGACGGGCACCACCTCGCTGCAGAGCGCCCTGTGGTCGGATCGCGACCAGTTGGCGACCCAGGGGCTCGAGATGCCCTTGAACGGGCCGGGTGAGCACTTCTACGTCGCCTTGGCCTTGCGCGGAATGCTCGACCACTCGATGGATCCTCCGGCTGCCTTCGAGATCCTGGACCGGCTCGGCGACGAGGTGCGGCAGATTCGCAGCCCTCGAGCGCTCCTCAGCCACGAGGTGATGGCTCCGGCGCACGAGGACGAGGTGGCTCAGCTGCTGGGCCTGCTCAGCGGGTTCGAGGTACACATCGTGATCACGGCCCGGGACTTGGCGCGGCAGATACCCTCCGGTTGGCAGCAGCGCATCAAGCAGCGTGTGCAACAGCCGTACCCAGAGTTCGCCGAGGCAGTGCTGGAGCGCTCCGAGTCCGCGCATGACTTCTGGATCAATCAGGACGTCTCGGACATCGCGGCCCGCTGGGGACACTTGGTGACGCCAGACAGGGTGCACATCGTCACCGTGCCGGCGACGGGGACGAAGGTGCTCTTCGAGCGCTTCTGTGGGGTCATCGGTATCGACCCGTCGTCGCTCGACATCGACGCAGCTCGGGACAACCGCTCACTCGGCGCACCGCAGACCGAGCTGCTCCGGCGGGTCAACGTCGCGCTGGGAGACCGGCTGCCGCACCCTCGGGCCGGATATGGCCGGGTGGCCAAGCGCCACCTCGCCAACCGCGTGCTGGCTGCGCAAGACGGTCCTGCCCTCGGGCTTCCGGTGCACCTTCGCGACCGGTGCCGGGCGGTCTCGACCGGCATGGTCAACCGGTTGCGCGGCCAGGGGTACGACGTGGTCGGCGATCTCGCCGAGCTGGTTCCTGCCCCCGTCGACGCTCCGGGTTCAGCCGGCGACGCACACAGTGTCGGGACCGACGCGGAGATTGCCGAGGCGGCAGTGCAGGCACTGGCCGACATGCTGGAACAACGCGACCGCGACCTGGACCGAGTGCAACGGCTGCGTTCGCGGCTGCATTCGTCACCGCAGGGACATGGCAGCATGTGATGGCGCCCAACAACCGATGGAGGTGTGTCCGCGATGGCTGCCCGGGTCTTCCTCCACGTCGGGGCCCCGAAATCGGGCACGACGTTCTTGCAGACCGTGCTGTGGGACAACCGCAAGCGACTCGCTGACAACGGCGTCCTCGTCCCCGGTCGCACCTTGTTCGACTTCAACAGGGCAGCAACCGCGGTTCGCAAGGTCGACGCCCGGCACAAGGGGGCCAAATCACCGGGCGCGACGTGGCGTCGAATGCTGGCGGAGACGCACGCCTGGCCCGGCACTGTGGTGATGAGCAACGAGTGGTTCTCGCTGGCTACTGCCGAGGATGCTCAGCGTGCACTGGGCCGCCTCGATCCCAGCGAGGTGCACATCGTGTTCAGCGCGAGGAACTTCGTCGCCCAGGTGCCGGCTGCCTGGCAGGAGACGCTGAAGCTGGGCACGTCTCAACCGCTGCCCGACTTCGTGGCGGGGCTGACGGCCGTGGGTGAGCGCTGGAGCTGGTGGACCT
>JACCYJ010000101.1 GCA_013696555.1 Nocardioidaceae bacterium
CGACGAGCTGGCGACGTACCGAGGTGTGGCGGCCTCGACCGTCCGGACGAATCGACCGGGTGCTAAGCACCGGCACACCGACCAAGGCGTTGGCCAGCGCCGACTTGCCGGCACCCGACGCGCCGAAAAGAGCCAGCGTTCCGTGCGGTCCGAAGAGCGCATGCAGCTCTGCGAGCCCACAGCCGGTCACGGTGCTGCACGCCAGGACGGGGACCCCGTCGGCACACCGCTGGACGTCGGCCACCACGTCTGCGGCGTCGGTGGCGAGGTCCGCCTTGGTGAGCAGGACGACAGGTTTCGCGCCGCTGTCCCACGCCAGCGCCAGCAGCCGCTCGACCTTGGTCAACGCCGGTACCTGATCCAAAGCCACCACGACACCGACGACGGTCATGTTGGCGGCCAGGACCTGCCCGTGGGAGCGTCGGCTCGCTTCGGCGCGAGTCACACCGGTGCGGCGCGGCAGCACAGTCTCGATCGTGGTACGAGCATCCGCCCACGAACGAAGTACGACCCAGTCCCCCGTGCAGGGGGCCTGGGACGGCTCACGGGCGACCGCCGCCAATGCTTGGCCACCGAGTGTCACCCGGACCGGCCCGGTGCGACCGAGCACCGTGAAGAGGCCGCGATCCACCCGAGTGACTCTGGCGGGTTCGCCTCCGGGCACCAGCCGCGCCTCCTGCGCAGCCCAATCCGCATCCCAACCGAGAGCGGTCAGGTCGGTGAGCTGAGCGGCCGACTGCACATGTGGACCGTAGGGCCCTCAGCGTCCCGCCGCACCGGATTTTCCGGTCACCGGTCGGTGATGGGCATCCTCGATCACCCGCTGGGTGTGCTCCTCCAACTGATCCTCGACGAGCTCTCGGTCGTCGGGTTCGGGCTCGGGGACCAACCCCGCGTCGCGGAGCCGCATCTGGGTCGCCCGCTCGCGCAGCCGGCGCACCACCTCCAGTCGCGCTCTCGCCGTGCTGTTGGAGGGGAACACCCGGTCGAACGACGCGTTGATGGCCGCGCCGATCAGCACCACGATCGAGAGGAGGTAGAGCCAGATCAAGACGGCGATGGGCGCCGCCAGTGGGCCATAGATCGACGAGCTCCCGACGGAGTGGACCAGCACCCACCGCAACACCCAGCTGCCCCCGATCCAGGCGCCGAGCGTGAACACGGCGCCGGGGATGTCGTACCGCCACGAGGTACGCACCGGCACCGAGAGGTGGTAGAGCGTTGTGATGAACCCGATGGACAGCAGCAGCACGGTGGGCCAGTAGAGGGTCATCACCACGTCGAGCCGCTGCGGAACGGCGCGATCGACCAGCTCAGGGCCGGCGAGCAGCAGCGGGATCACGATGATCCCGAGAAGCAGGCCAATGACGTACAGGGAGAACGACAGCGCCCGTGTCTTGACGATTCCCCGCCGACCGCCCAAGCCGTACATGATCGTGATCGTGTCGATGAACACGTTGAGCGCCCGCGAGCCCGACCACAGGGCGAGCACGAACCCAATGGACACGACGTCGAAACGACCACCGTTCAGTACGTCGTCGAGTGTGGGCTCGATGACGTCGCTCACGGTCTGATCGGTCAGCGCCCGGGATGCGAGATCCAAAACCTCGCTCTTGAGGTTGGCCACCTCGGCGACGTCGTACCGGTCGGCGAAGTAGCCGATGGTGCCCGCGAGGCCGAAGATCAATGGAGGCAGGGACAAGATTGCGAAGAAGGCGGCCTCGGCGGCCAAGCCGGTCACCCGGTAGCGGAAGATGCTCCCGACGGCGCCGGTGAGCAACTGCCAGGCCACGTCCCGGATCTTGACCCAGGTGACGGCAGGCGGCGCGTCGCTGCTGACCGGCTCGGCTGCCATGTCCCTACGGTAACGACCTGGGTGTCAACCGAGCCTTTCACTGGCCGAGAGGACATCGGCAAGGTCGAACCGCACCGGCTCCTCGAGCTGGGAGTACGTGCACGAGTGCGGGTCACGATCGGGCCGCCAGCGGCGAAACTGAGTGGTGTGCCGGAACCGCGTCCCTTCCATGTGGTCGTAGGCCACCTCCACCACCAGCTCGGGCCGCAGCGGGACGAACGACAGGTCCTTGCCTCGGTTCCAGCGGCTGCTCTCGGCTTCCCGCGGCGTTCGGGTCCCGGCCTCCTGGGCGGCCCAGCTCCACGGGTGGGTGTCGGGTGTGGTGACGAGTGGTTGGAGCTCGCGCATCAGCTCCCGCCGCCGCGCCATCGGGAAGGCACCCACGACTCCGACCGATGCCAGGACGTCGTCGGCGTCGTAGAGACCGAGCAGCAGGGAGCCGACGGCGTCCGGTCCGGAGGTGTGGACCCGGTAGCCGGCCACCACACAGTCGGCGGTCCGGTCGTGCTTGACCTTGGCCATGACGCGCTTGTCTGGTTGATATCTCAACTCGGGACGCTTGACGATCAAGCCATCAAGTCCCGCGCCTTCGAAAAGATGGAACCACTCCACTGCCTGGTCCCGGTCGGTGGTCATCGGTGTCAGGTTCACATCTGCTGCGCTCAGGGCGTTCTCCATCGCGACCCTCCGCTCACTGAACGGCTGTGGCATCCAGTCCACGTCGTCGAGCGCCAGCAGGTCGAATGCGACGAACAAGGCCGGTGTTTGCTCGGCAAGCAACCGGACCCGGGATTCGGCAGGGTGTACGCGCTGGAGCAACGCCTCGAAGTCGAGCCCGGTCGTCGTCGCACTCGGCACGATGATCTCCCCGTCGACCACACACCGTTTCGGCAGGTACGCCCGTACTGCCGCCACGACTTCGGGAAAGTAGCGCGTCATCGGTTTACGGTTGCGGCTACCGATCTCGACCTCGTCACCGTCTCGGAAGATGATCGAACGAAACCCGTCCCACTTGGGTTCGAAGTGACCCTCCGGCGGGATCACCGATACCGCCTTGGCAAGCATCGGCGAGAGAGGTGGCATGACCGGTAGCTGCATCCGGTCAGTGTCCCCGATACCGAGCGCCGCGCGTAGGGTGACCAGACCCGGCCGAGCTACCTGGAGGACCCGGATGTACGACGTCGTGCTGCTCGTGGAGCGAGAGATGACCGAGCTCGACGCTCAACAGGTGACCAGTCTCCACGAGGGCATCGATGATCAGGTGGCCTATCACGTCTTGATGCCGGTGGAAGAGGCGGCTGCCCGGGTGCACACGTCGATGAGCTCCCTGCTCGGTCCCGAACACACCGCGGCGCCACCGCCGCTGACTGCGGAGGATGTCGACCTCCTCGAGCGGGACGTCGTCCGCTCCGCCCAGGAGGGGGTGGACGCCTGCGTTGCGCTGCTGGGGCGAACTGGCGCACGCGCCGACGGGCAGGTGACCGCTCGTGACCCGATCGACGCCCTGGCAATGCTGGTAGCAGAGAGTGACGCGGCGGAGGCCATCATCGTGACCGCCCCGCACGCGGTGCAGGACTTCTTTCACGTCGACTGGACGTCGCGCGCTCGCCGGCGGCTCGGAGTGCCCACGCTGCACCTCCTCGAGCACGAAACCTTCGACGAACAGTCCAGCGGCGCCGGCGAGGGCAACACGCTGATCTGAGAGGACCACGATCGGAGAGGACTACATGGAAATCTGGCCCGGGGGCCCCTATCCGTTGGGTGCCACGTACGACGGCTCCGGAACCAATTTCGCGTTGTTCTCCGAAATTGCCCACCGCGTCGAGCTGTGCTTGCTCAGTGAGGACGGCACCGAGGTCCGGGTTCCGATGACCGAGCGTGACGCCTTGATCTGGCACGTCTACCTGCCGCGCGTGGGACCTGGCCAGCGCTACGGCTTTCGGGTTCACGGTCCGTACGAACTCTCCTCGGGGTTGCGCTGCGATCCGGCGAAACTGCTCATCGACCCGTATGCCAAGGCCCTCGCCGGCGCGATCGACTGGGCCCCCGCCTGCTTCTCGTACCAGCTGGACGACCCGGACGCGCGCAACACCCAGGACTCGGCGCCCCACACGATGCACTCCGTCGTCATCAACCCGTACTTCGACTGGCAGGAGGACCGCGCTCCACGTCGGCCTTATCACGAGACGGTGATCTATGAGGCTCACGTCAAGGGACTGACTCAAACACACCCCGACATTCCCGAAGAGATCCGCGGCACGTACGCCGCCATCGGACACCCAGTGATGGTGGCGCACCTGACCACGCTCGGGATCACCGCACTCGAGCTGATGCCCGTTCACCAGTTCATTGACGACTTCGCGCTGGTCACCAGGGGACTCTCGAACTACTGGGGCTACAACACCATCGGTTTTCTCGCCCCGCACAACGCGTACAGCTCGACGGGGGAACGTGGGGAGCAGGTACTGGAGTTCAAGGCCATGGTGCGCGATCTGCACCGGGCTGGAATCGAGGTGATCCTCGACGTGGTGTACAACCACACGGCTGAGGGCAACCACCTCGGGCCCACGCTGGCCTTCCGCGGCATCGACAACCCGGCGTACTACCGCCTGGACGAAAGCGACCGGACCTTCTACAAGGACACGACCGGGACCGGCAACGCGTTGCTGATGCGCAATCCGCACGTGTTGCAGCTGGTGATGGATTCACTGCGCTACTGGGTGCTGGAGATGCACGTCGACGGCTTCCGGTTCGACCTCGCCGCCAGCCTGGCCCGCCAGTTCCACGACGTCGACCGGCTGAGTGCGTTTTTCGACCTCGTCCATCAGGACCCGGTGATTTCGCAGGTGAAACTCATCGCCGAGCCATGGGATGTCGGCCCCGGGGGCTACCAGGTGGGCAACTTCCCGCCACGTTGGACCGAATGGAACGGCCGTTACCGAGACTGCATCCGGGACTTCTGGCGTGGTGAGCCGCGGACACTCGGCGAGTTCGCCGCCCGCATCTCCGGCTCGAGCGACCTGTACGAGACCGACGGCCGAGCGCCGTACGCATCGATCAATTTCGTCACCGCGCACGACGGGTTCACGCTGCGCGACCTCGTCTCGTACAACGAGAAGCACAACCTCGCCAATGGCGAGAACAACCAGGACGGTGACAACCACAACCGCTCCTGGAACTCCGGCGTGGAAGGTCCGACGGACAACGCCGAGATCCTGGCGGTACGCAGCCGGCAGCAGCGCAATCTGCTGACGACCCTGCTGGTGAGCCAAGGCGTCCCGATGCTGTTGCACGGCGACGAGCTCGGACGGACACAGCAGGGCAACAACAACGCCTACTGCCAGGACTCGGCACTGACCTGGATCGACTGGCAGGGTGCCGACGGTGAACTGCTGGCGTTCACCCGGTCCCTGCTGGCGCTGCGGGCCGCCCACCCCGTCTTTCGGCGTCGGCGCTTCTTCACCGGTCAGCCCACGTCGGCAGGCGTTCCCGACATCGCCTGGCTACGCCCGGACGGCTCGGCGATGACCGATGCGGATTGGGGCGCGTCGTCGGAGCGCGCGATGGCGGTCTTCCTCAACGGTGGCGCTATCACCGAGCTCGGGCTGCGCGGCGAGCAGATCAGCGACCAGTCCTTCTTGTTGTTGCTCAACCCCGGCGACAAGGACGTGGACATGACGGTGCCGAACGGTGATTTCGGGAGCCGATGGGAAGTCGTCCTTGACACCGCAACGGGGCTGCCCGTCGACGACCGCCCGGACATCTCGCTCCATGCCGGAGCGTTCCGCACGGTCGAGGCTGGTTCGGTCGTGGTGATGCGCCGCGCCTGATCGTCAGCTGACGTTGTCCACCTGTGCCAGAACGGCGTCATTCATGTACGACTCCGGCAACCGCACCGTCCAGCCGCGGCCGCTCGGGTGGCCGCAGGGAAGCTGGTCGTCCCCGGCGGCACAGGCAAGGTTGAGCACTCCCGGATCAGACAACCGGACGGTGACGGGGGCGGCCGGCGGCGAAGTCATGACGATCAGACCGTTGACGAGAACGTAGCCGCGCCCCTCCACCGTGGAGTCGGTGCGCGCGACCTGACCTTGCGCGCGGAAATGGATGTCCAGGGTGTCCGCCGGCTGGGGCAGCTCGACGACCACGACATCGCCCGCACTCAGCTCCGTGGGCGCGCTCGTCACGGGCTGGCCGTCTGCGGTGATCGTCAACCCGTCGATCTGCGGGGAAAAGGAGAGCAGACCTTCGCTGGGGCCAGAACGCACGGTTAGCTCGAGCTCGGAGATGTCGACACCGGTGAGCCGCTGATCGGTGGTGACTTCACCCGGGCCGCTGAGAACGGACCGGATCTCCGTACTGGTCGCCTGCGGCGGCGTTCCTGGGGGCGACTGGGAGGTGGTCATCGTGGGCGCCGACGTTTCGGGGTTGTCGGCGGCCACTCCTATGTTGCCGTCACCGCCGTCCAGAACGGTCGTCGCTCCGATCGCGGCGAGAGTGACGACCACGGCGCCACTGGCGGCGACCAGGATGCCGCGGGTGCGGCGGGTCTTCTCCTTGGGCCGGCCCGCGCGATGTGTCGGTGCCACGGGGGCCGACGGGGGTGGCGTCGCGGACTGGGAGGCCAGCGTCTCCTCCCGGCGTCGAGCCGTGTCCCGGGCTCGTGCCATCTGCCGCGCTTGTTGGCCAGGTCGAACACCGTCGGTGCCGGAGCGCTGGGAGTGGGTGCGCAGCTCGCGCGCGTCGGCCACCGACTCCCACGTTGCGGCCGGACGGCGTGAGGGACCGGCAGGGTGCGGCGTCATTCGCCGCGGCGTCGGATCCTGCCGCCATTTCACTTTGCCGAATCTACTCGTCGTTTTTCGGGCTACAGACAGATCCGTCGAATGGACCTAGAGTCAGGATTGGACGTAATTGACGAACTGTGATCAGACAATTACTTTAGGTTATATTCCGGTCAATTCGACGGTTAATTCGCCGGTTCGGTCGGCGAGAGGAGCGGCATGATGAAGAGCCAGCTGCGGTGGGTTTCGTTGGCGGCGCTGTTGGCGGCCGGATTGTCGTTGCCCGGCACGCCAGCGCTCGGCAAGGCTCCGGCGACCGGCAGCGTCTACGTGATCCAGGCGTTGCCCGATGCCGCGATTTCGGTAGCCGTGGACGGCAAGCAGCAGACGGCGGACGCCGCGGTCAAGACGATCCTGGGGCCCTACGATCTGTCGCCGGGAAAGCACACGCTGACGCTGACCAGCAACGAGCCGAGCTGGACGATGAAGTCGGTCGTGACGGTGGAGGCCGGGAAGAGCAAGGACGTGGTGCTGCACCGCCCGGCATCGGCGAGCGGCGACCCAGTCATCACGGTCTATCCCAATCCCATGGCTCCGGTGAACGCTGACGAGGGTCGGGTGATGGTCGCGCACACGGCTGTGGTGCCGCCCGCCGACATCACCGTGAACGGCGAGGTGTTCTTCGCCAACATCGCCAACGGTGAGTTCCTCACCGCCGACGTTCCTGGCGGCACCTATGAGGTGGCGATCGTGCCCACCGGGACGAGCGATGATCCCGTGCTGGGGCCGCTGGATCTAGAGGTCGAGAGTTCGACGCTGACGCAGGTGTTTGCCATCGGACAGCCGCAAGGTGGTGGGATGGACGTCATCGTGCACAAGCTGCCGCTGCAGAAGGCCGGTTCTGGTGCGCCGACCGTCATCAACACTGGATCGGCCGGTTTGGTGGACGACTGGGAAGTCTCTGGGGCCAAAGACACCGGCGTGCAGCCCGCAACGCTGCTGTGGCTGGCTGGGGCAGCGCTGATCTTGAGCGTCGGTGCCTCGCCCATGGTGAAGCAGCTGTCGAGGAGGGCCCGTGACCGCCGCATCGGCGGGGCCTGACGGACCGCCTGGATCGACGCCGCAGCGGAGTCGAGGCGTAGCTCTCGTCGCTGCCGCTGCCGCCGCAGCCGGAGTCGTCATCGCCGTGGCGGTGACGACGAGTAGCGCGCCCGCCGACTCAGCGGACGACCGCGCGCCGACGCCGTCCACCGAAACAGTCGAGGCAGTTTCGCGACCGCCTGCTCGGTCAGTGCGGGTGCCCGCGCGGGAGGCCGTCCCGGCCGGCTCGCAGATCAACACGGAGCGACCCGATCTCATCGTGTTGCCGAGCGGGACACGGGTCCGCGTTCGTCTCGCCTCAACGCTTCGCAACGGAACCTTCGCGGTGCCGGCGAATATCGACGCTGCCGGGTGGTGGGACGGTGGCGCCCGGATTGGTGACCCCTTTGGGGCGATCCTGATCGCAG
Organism: Nocardioidaceae bacterium; assembly: GCA_013696555.1. Taxonomy (GTDB): domain Bacteria; phylum Actinomycetota; class Actinomycetes; order Propionibacteriales; family Nocardioidaceae; genus JACCYJ01. The sequence goes on from JACCYJ010000101.1 coordinate 8,145, forward strand.
GGCATGTCGACTCCGCTGTGCAGGGCCTTGGCCCGTTCGCGGAGCTGCTCGGCGTCGGCACCGGCGATCCCGTCGTACTCGAGTCGCGGCAGTTACGCCAAGCCTTCGTGATCCGCTCCGTCGCGCTGCTGCCCAAGGCCGAGCTCGCGGAACAGTCAGGACTTTTCGCCGTGGATGGCGCGCCGCGGCTGATCCTGGTGACCTGCGCTGGCCCGTTCGACGCCGACGCCGGCGGTTACCAGAATCTAGCCGTCGTCACAGCCACGCCATCAGGAGGAGTCGAGGATCACTGATCTTCGGGCACCACGACTGGGTCGAACAGCTCCGCATACAACACTTCACCCGCGTCATCGGCGGCGCAGCGGAAGCGCCGTCGCTTTCTGACATCGGAGTCGTTCCTGGAATCGACGGTGCCGGTGATAAGAAATCCTGACGGGCTCTCCTGCACAGTCGAGCCGATCAGCGCAAAACTGCTCGAATCCGGATTCGGCAGGCGGGCACGCACCGCGAGCTGGCAGTTCGAACGAGCCATGATGCCGCGATCATCGCCGTCGGGTTGGGCCCACACAGTGACCAGCACGAGCGAGACTCCGGTGGCGACTCCGAGAGCTCGCAGCCTTCCCCCTGGACGCTCCTGAGCCATGGCGGCAAGTTAACAGGCACGCACTCGCTGTTGGCGGCGCCCGCGCATGCGTACGCTGTAAGCCGCACCGTGACTCTGGGAGGGACCAACGTGGTCGACGAGCCTGATGCCATGTCCGACGACATCATGGAGACGTTCACCGCGGTGCATTCCCTGGTGTTGAGCACACAGAACATGGAGGCCTTTGTCGACGAGGTGGCCCGATTGGCCGCCACGGTCATCGACCCACCAGCTTCGGCCGGCGTCATGGTGCGCCGCGACGATGCACCCGTCACGGCGGCGGCCAGCGACGCCCTCGCCAGCCGAGTCGACGAAACGCAGTACGAAGTCGGTGACGGTCCCTGCATGGAGACCCTCCGCACCGGTGTCGTGGTAGAGGTGAAAGATCAGAGCGCCGACGAGCGCTGGGGAAGCTATGCCCCCCGGGCGGTCGAGCACGGCGTCCGGTCTTCGTTGAGCCTGCCGCTGCTCGTTCAAGGCGAGCCCGCGGGAGCGCTCAACATCTACAGCGGTCAGCGTGCCGGCGCGTTCGACGGGCCACAGCGTAAGCGAGCGGAGCTCTTCGCCGCCCAGGCGTCCATGGCGTTGACCCTGATGATCCGGCAGGTGGCACAGGCGGAGGTCCGCCGTCAGCTGGAGCAGGCGCTGACTTCCCGTACGGTGATCGACCAGGCTCTGGGCATTCTGATGGGCCGGGAACGCTGCAGCTCCGAAGAGGCCTTCGCCCTGCTACGGCGGCACTCGCAAGACACCAACCGCAAACTACGTGACGTTGCTGCCGAGCTGGTCACCCGCGTCACCGGTCAGGCGCCATCCGATGCCCCGAGCTTTCAACATGTGCGAGTTCGCGCGCGACCGGAGTAACCAGCGTCAGCCTTTCGCCCGGCTGGGCTGTACGCGCATCGGCTCGCCCGGCATCTTCGGGGTGCCTACCGGATGAACGCTGTGCTGACCTGCGGTTATGCCGTCAACTTGGGTGCGCTGTGCGCCAAGTTATCAGGCGAGTTTCACAAAACGCAGGGGGCAGCCATGACCACCTCGACAGCCACGTTCACCCCGACCCCGCTCTGCCAGCCCTGGTGCGTCGAGCACGAGGCACACGCTCTGTGTCAGTCCGTAGTTCTTCCCCCGCAACCGTCCTTCCTGCGGGGGAAGAACTACGTTTGGCCGCCCAAGTTCAGCCGCTGAGACTTACCCGCAGCCGGGTCGGCGCACCACGCCTTTCCACGAGTTCGACCTCACCGGAAGCGCCGACGTAGTCACCGGTTCCGCCGGTGATAGCAAGGACGGGCCGGGTGCGTTCGCCACGCTTGAAAATGACATTGCCTTGAAGCGTGATGTCACCCCTGCCGCGCAACGACAAGGTAGCCACGCACTGCAAGCCGAACACCCTCTTGGTGACCCGTGACAACTGGCAGTAGACGGCGTCGCGGCCGACCCGCTCGCCGCGGTGAAAGAGCTTCTCGGTGATCGTGAACGAGTCACCGATGCTCGGCCCCTTGCGCCCGACGTCGTTTTCGTACTCGGCAATCGTCCGGGTGGTCACCTGGAAACGGTTACCGTCGATACTCGCTGCAGCTGGGGGCGTGATGGCGGTGACGGCGAACCCACCCGCCACTACGACGCCGACCACTCTCACGATTTGCCTCATCTGGGACCTTCTTCTGTCTGGCCGGCCCTACAAATAGCACCTTGGGCCGGCAGCGGTCATGCACATGCCTGTGCGGAAGGCATACCGCCTCAGACTGCGGTTTGTCGAGACCTCCGTGACCACACGGCGGGCGCTGCTCGGCGCGGTGGCATCGGTGGAGCGGGAGGATGCGGCGGTATGGCGGCCGTGACGCAGTATCGCCTTTGCGATCACCCTCGCGAGGTCGCCGGGTATCGCATCACCGACTCACACAAGATGACCT
>JACCYJ010000112.1 GCA_013696555.1 Nocardioidaceae bacterium
CATGGGGCCTCGTGCGTGCCGGAGTCGCACCCGACCACCCGAAGATCAAGCTGGTCTCGCGCGCCTACGAACGGACTGCTACTCACCCTATGTTTCGCTTTTTTGGGAATGTGGAAGTCGGCGTCGACGTCACGCACGCCGAGCTTGCGAGGCACTATCACGCGGTTGTCTACGCCGTCGGAGCGTCCACGGACCGACGGCTCGGCATACCCGGCGAGGACCTGCCCGGGAGCCACGCGGCGACGGACTTCGTCGGCTGGTACAACGGCCATCCGGACTTTGCGGATCATGACTTCGATTTGTCGGGACGGCGAGCCATCGTCGTGGGTAACGGCAACGTGGCGCTCGACGTCGCACGGATGTTGGCGCTCACACCAGGGGAGCTGGCCGCCACCGACACGGCCGATCACGCGTTGCAGGCGCTGGCCGCGAGCTCAGTCGAGGAGATCGTCGTGCTCGGCCGTCGCGGCCCGGCGCAGGCCGCCTTCACAAGCGTCGAGTTGCGGGAGCTTGCTGAACTCGCCGACGCTGATATTGTCGTCGACGCCGTCGATGTCGAGCTCGACGAGCATAGCGCCGCATTCCTGGCCTCCGACGCTGCTACCACCAGGACCCGTCGCAACGTTGAGATTCTTCGGCAGTACGCCGCACGAAGCCAAGAGGGAAAGCGAAAACGCATCATTCTTCGCTTCCTTATGTCTCCACTCGAAATCCTTGGTATTGACGGTGTCACGGCGGTCCGGGTGGTGCGGAACGAGATCACATTATCGACCGGGGGTGACCTCACGGCCCGTCCGACGGAGCAGATTGAAACCATCGCGGCCGACTTAGTTCTGCGGTCGATTGGTTATCGCGGCATACCCATCGAGGGCCTTCCGTTTGATTCTCAGCGCGCCGTCTTTCATAACGAGGCAGGTCGGGTGATGGACCCTGGAACTGTGAAGCCGCTTCCTGGTGTGTATGTCGCCGGCTGGGTTAAGCGCGGCCCGTCAGGCATCATCGGAACCAATAAGAAATGCGCGCGGGAAACAGTCGAACGACTGCTCGAAGACGCCGCGGACTGCCGGCTGCCCGAGCCGGACGCGACGCCCGATGAGCTAATGATGCGGATGGAGAGCCGCGGTACGAAGATCGTTACATACCGCGGCTGGGCTGCAATTGACACCCATGAGCGAGGATTAGGGGAGTCCCTGGGGCGCTCCCGGGTGAAGTTGGTTCGCCGCGATGAGATGCTTACCCATGCACTCGGAGGGGAACACCTGCTCTTCTCTGTGAGGTCAACTTGATACGTCGTTGGCAGAGCATGCCATCTAGGAAGCGCATCGCAGCCGTCGAAACACCGAGGTGTTGTCCGTCGGGGGTACGCGGGATCCGTATCCATGACGATACAAGGAAGCTGCTTGACATGGCACCTGGGGAGGCATCTAATTAAGCTGTCCCAGCCTAGGGCGGAGGAGCACTATGTGTTATACGGTGAGTTCCATCGACGATGTACGAGAGCTTGTCACCACAGTTCGCCACGTTTCTACGTACATGGACCCGTCCAAGCTGTCCGCCGCTGCGTGTGGTGCATTGCATTCTTTGCTGAAGACTGACGTCACTGCGATCGCGCTGGCGAACGGTGGCCAGGCCCTCTCGATGCAGTGCGTGTGGGGCGCTGGTGAGGAATTTAGTGAAATGGTTACCGGCTTCAAGCTGGGTCAGCAATCGAGATGGGTGGCCGATGGCCAGCCGGTTGGACCTTACCGGGTTTCTGCCACCGCGCCCGTTGCACCGGTGTCCGAGGAAGGCACGCCGGTGCAATGGGTGATCAACCAGCCGGTGGTCTTCGCCGGTGAGACCATCGCCGTCCTGTTCGCAGGCCAGCGGGGGGACCGAGAACTTGAGGATCGCGTGGTGGCTCTGATCAGAGAGTTCAGCGCCTCGATCGCGCCGATCATGGCGATGTCCATCAGAGCTCAGCGCGCAGGGGAGCGAGCCAGGCTGGAGGAGCGTCGGCGAATCGCGCAGAACCTGCACGATACTGCGGGGCAAATTCTGTTCAGCATAGGGCTCAATGCCAACACGCTGCAGGTTACGGCCGAGTTGGGTGACTGCACGGAGGCCGTTCTACTGACTGCCAAGGATATAGCGGTGCAGGCCGCTGAAGCATCAGAGTGCCTGCGCTCGGCCTTTCTTAGCATGGTTGACGATAGTCATGCACTGCCGGTAACGATTCGTGAGTATTCACGCCTCTTCTCGCGCCGAACCGAGATTCCCGTCGAGTTCGTGGAGATCGGGCATGCGTTCGCAACCTCCACAGAAATCGATACTGTCCTATGCGCGGTCGTGCGAGAAGGCTTGCACAACACAGAGAAGCATGCAGACGCTACCTCCGTCTTCGTGACGCTCACGTACAGACGCGGGGACGTGGCCCTGGTTGTCCAGGACGACGGCGTAGGAATGGTTAAAGGTGTCGACCCTATCTTGACGGCACCGCCGCAAGGGCTTGGTCTGCCGAGCCTTTTCCAACGGGTGGAATCGGTGGGCGGAACTTTGCAATTGGCGGATAATGAAGACGGTGGAGTTAGCTTACGGGTCAATATTCCAGTGACAGGGGACGACGGTGAATGTCCAGAAGATTCTGGTCGTTGACGACCACCCTCTCGTACTGCGTGGTATCCGACAGGTGCTCGAATCCGCGGAAGACTTTCGAGTGGTTGGCGAAAGCACCTCCGGCAGCGAAGCTCTGGAGCTTATGGGCAAGGTTCGCCCCGACATTATTGTATTGGACCTTCGGCTCCCTGATTTGCTTGGCCCAGATGTCTGTCGTGAGATGCTCGCCCGAACCCCTAGCCTTAAGGTCGTCATCCTCACAGCATTCGACGACCCAAAGATTCTGTGGGCCTGTGTGGAGGCAGGTGCGGCAGGTATTCTACTGAAGGGCAGCTTGGAATTGGACCTTGTCCGCGCGCTTCGCGATGTCAGTGCGGGTTGTATGGTCATGGACAAGACTGTCTCGCAGGTGCTGCACAATGCGAATCTCCTCGTCAAGAACGATCATGGTAATGTATACGGAGGTTTGCGTTCGCGAGAGTACGACGTGCTCCGCCTCCTAGCGCAAGGCATGTCGACTCGAGAAATCGGTACGGCCCTCGGACTACGAACTAACACGGTCCGGAGCTATACGCAGTCACTGATGGAGAAGCTGCAGGCCCATAACAGGGTCCAGTTGGTTGTCGTAGCGAATCGCCTTCACCTCATCTAATGAGGCGTGCTGCGCATTGACAATTCCGCCATTCCAGGAGTTCGCCGCGATGATCGAGCACGCCTCACACCCTCGCCTGAACCGCACCGGATCGCCTGTGGTCGGGCCGCCGGTCGTCCATAATGTCTCACCCGTGCAGGCGTTAGCCGCCTGGCGCGAGGGATGCCTGGCTGCGCACTGCCCGGATCACCTGCCGCCCGTCTCAGTGGCGGTGACCTCGGCGGTCGGCCGGGTTACTGCGGATCCGATCTGGGCGCGCCGGTCTTCCCCCGCCTTCGACTCCGCGGCAATGGACGGCATCGCTGTCGGGTCGATCAACACCGTTGCAGCGGGCGAAAACACGCCGATTTGGCTCACCGCCCACAACTTTGAAGCCGTCGACACTGGCGATCCGATGCCCGACGGCTACGACGCGGTCGTCATGCGCGAACACGTGCACTTTACCGGCGACGGCCGCGCCGAACTCCACGCCGCCGTGGCCCCCTACCAACACATTCGCTGCATCGGCGAGGACATCAGCGCCGCCGAACTGCTGCTACCCGCCGGTCACCGACTGCGCCCGGTCGATGTGGCCGCGGCCGCGGCTGCGGGTGCAGCAATGCTGACCGTCCGTCGAGCTCCCCGAATCGTGATCATCCCTACTGGGGACGAAATCCGTCCGATAGGCACGGACCCCGCCCCTGGTGAAATTCTGGACAGCAATTCTCTGATGCTAGCCGCACAGGCCAGGGAGATCGGTTGTGAAGCTCACGTCACTGCCATCGCTCCCGACGATCCCGAACTCATCACAGCGGCGCTACGCGCGGCGGCAAGCGTGGCCGATTTGGTGATTCTCATCGCCGGATCTAGCGCCGGTCGTGACGACCACACTGCACAAGTCGTTGCCGCGGCTGGAACGCTCGCAGTGCACGGCGTGGCCATCCGGCCAGGACACCCTGTCGTGCTCGGTGCGGTGGATCAGACACCTGTGCTCGGGGCGCCCGGGTACCCGGTCTCCGCCGCGCTGACCTTTGACATATTCGCCGCACCGCTGCTCGCGTCCTTAGAGGGCACGACGCCCCGAGCCCGACCGACCACGACGGCGAGGCTGGCCCGTGACCTGCCTTCCACGGTAAGTGTGGACGATTGGGTCCGCGTCCGGCTCGCTCGGGTCGGCGGTGAGACGGTGGCGGCCCCCCTGCCCCGCGGCGCTGGTGTCCTTACCACGCTCGTCCGCGCGGACGGGTTGCTTGTGGTGCCCGCCGGACAGGAGGGTCACAACGCGGGTGAGCACGTTCAGGTCGAATTGCTGCGCGGCCTGACAGAAATCGGACGCACCATCGTTGCAATCGGTTCCCACGACCTGGTGCTCGACGTGGCCGCGTCCGCGCTGCGCGTCGATGACCCGCTGGTCACGCTTGCTTCGTCGAACGTCGGCTCGCTCGACGGCCTAGTTGCATTGCGCGATGGGTTGTGCCACCTGGCTGGCTCGCACCTGCTCGACCCGGTCACGTACGAGTACACCTTGCCCTATATCGAGAAGGTCCTCGGCCCGAACTCAGACGTCGCGATCGTCCGGCTGGTGCACCGTGACCAGGGCCTGATCGTTGCGCCGGGCAATCCCCTAGGCCTGACTGGAGTTGCCGACCTGACACGTCCAGGGATTCGCTACGTCAACCGGCAACCCGGCGCCGGCACGCGCGTGCTGTTGGACCACGAGCTGGCCCGACGCGGCCTCCAACCGGGGGAGGTCGCCGGGTACGAGCGCGAAGCGCAGACCCACCTCGCCGTTGCCGCGGCGGTGGCCGCCGGCTACGCCGACGCGGGACTCGGAATCATGGCCGCGGCCCGCGCGGTCGGGCTCGACTTCGTGCCCGTCGCCCGTGAGCCCTATGACCTTGTCGTGCGCGCCGACGCGCAGGAGGACGACGTGCTCGCTCCGTTGTGGACGTTGCTCGCGTCACCCGACTTCCATGCGAGCGTTGAGGCTCTCGGGGGCTACTCGTGCGCTGAGACTGGACGGCGCATCCGTTAGCCGCTCTTCGGACCTATCCGTGACGTCGAGCAGCCGGCGTGGAGCTGTCCGTACTGGTCACGAGTCAGGTTGACCATCGCGGTGACCGCCCGGTCAGTGCCCCGCTTCGACGGCCGCCAGATGTGCTCATCGACCCCAGGATCCGCACCCGACAGCCGGGCGGGGTCGGCGACCCGCTGCTTGGCCCCGACCTTGACAGCGTCCCACGTCGCTGGGCTGGCCGTGTGGTCAGGATCTACACGGGCTCGCCTATTGGTTGTCATGAGCAATGGCCTTCCTTCGCGACCTGCGCTCGTTCACGAGCTGGCCCCATCTGCTCCAGGTCGTGCTTAATCCCAGCCGACTGTGGGGGGCGTGAGGCCGAGCCGTCGGAGTGACAGCTCGGCCTCTTCGTCGCCAAGGCCCGCAGAGATGCGCGGGAGACGGCGTTAGTCGTTGACCACGAAAAGGTGCTCGACTGTTTCCACTACCGTCCACGTCGAGTTCGTGCCCATCACATACGAACCGATATCGCCGACGACGTACTCCTCCTCTGAACCGTCTTCAAGCTTGACCCGCAGAACGCCTTTCGTCATCACGAAGGTCTCGTGCAGCCCAAAGGGGTACGGGAACGTGGACGGCTCGCATCGCCACATGCCCGCCAGCAGGCTCCTACCCTCCGTGCCAGACTTACGCAACCACGCCACCTCGCCAACCTGGGTACCGTCGGCCACAAGGAACGGTTCATAGTCCTTCACATCGGTCCGGAGCCTGTACCGTTCAATCGTTTCGGACATGTTGTGTACCCTCCTGTTTGGGATGTTTCTGGTGTCGAACTTGTGAAGTGACGATGGCTTTACGCGCCTACCGTTCCGGTACCTCCGATTCGATTGAAGGAGTCTGGATCTCCGTGGATTACGCTCCTGTCAGCGGAACTTATTGCTTCGTTAGCTTGTCGCCCGGGTCGTAGAGCGGCATGAGAGACAGGTTCGCGGCGTGCTCTTCGCCAGCTATCGTGATTGCGTAGTCGAGCCCCGAAATCGCGAACTCCGGACGCACGTAGCCCATCGCCACACCACGTCCGAGAGTAGGTGAGTATGAACCGCTCGTAACCACGCCGACCTCGACATCGTCGCCAGTTATCATGTCGCCCTTGTTCGCGATCACGTCGTCTGTCAACTTGAACCACACCATTCGACGCTTCACACCATTCTTGCGGATCTCGCTTAGCGCCTGACGGCCGATGAAGTCGTTCTTGCCGAACTTCACAGCGAAGCCGATGCCGGCCTCGAGCGGGTTTGTGCTCTTGTCGTGGTCGTTCCCGACCAGCAGGTAGCCCGCCTCCTGTCGCAGGCTCTCCAGGGCCGCCTGACCGCAGGGAACGATCTCGAACTCCCGACCAGCTTCCATGATGCCCTCCCACAGCCGACCGCCGTCACGGGGGTGAAAGTGTAGCTCGTACCCGAACTCCCCGGTGTATCCCATGCGGTTCACTGTACAATCCACACCGCCCGCTATGGACTCCGTAAAATGATAGTAACGGATGTCGTCAAGCAGTTTGAGTGAGAACAACTTGCCCAGGATGTCTCGCGACCGCGGGCCTTGGAGGGCGAGGGTGGTCCACTCGGAGGTCACGTTTTCTAGCTCAATCTGGAATGATCCTGCCGAGTCCCTGGCCTCTACGAACCAATCGAAGTCAGACTCGTCGCCCGACATGATCAAGAATCGCGAGTCCTCGAAACACCATACGGTTCCATCGTCGACCATGTTGCCATTTGGCTGACAGAAGGCAGTGTATCTGATGGTGCCCGGTTTCACCTGCCGGTAGTCGTTAGTGCACACATGCTGCACGAACGACCGGGCGTCCGCTCCGGTGACCCAGAATTCGGCCATGTAGTCCAGGTCGCAAAGACTGGCGCGTTCTCGGGTTCCTAGGTGCTCCTGGATGTGCCCAGCAGCGTACTCGCGCGGCAGCGCATACCCGAACAGGTCTTGCATGTCCGCTCCATATTGGAGACCAACGTCGTAGAATGGGGTGTGCCTCACCAGGCTCCATCCTTTCGGTTCGTATGCTGGAAACTACTGGCTGAACATCCGCCGATGGCTTCATCCCGGCGGCGTACTTTGCAGGCCTAGCCGCCGATATATGACATTTCGACCCGCGGCGACGTGGCGATCCCCGCCGTTCGCAACTCTGAGTAGCGGTCGTCTCGGGCCTGCCATACGCCCGCGAGTGACTCCTTTAGTTCCTGGCTCGAGCAGCCGCTGCGGAGCAGTCTACGCAAATCGTGACCGGTGCTGGCGAAAAGGCAGGTGTGCAATTTGCCATCTGCGGACAGGCGGGCTCGTGTGCAGCTTCCGCAGAACGGACGAGTGACCGAGGCGATCACACCCACCTCCCCGCCGCCATCCTTATAACGGTACCGCGATGCCACCTCGCCCGGATAGGCCGCGGGAATCGCCTCCAATGGGAACTCCGTGGCGATCTGAGTCAGCAGCTCGTCAGCCGTCACCACGTCATCCATTCGCCATCCGTTGGTGTTGTCAACGTCCATGAATTCGATGAACCGAATGACGTGCCTGGTCCCTCTGAAGTGGCGAGCGAGCGGCAGCACGGATGCTTCGTTCACTCCCCGCTTCACAACGGCATTGATCTTGATGGGGGTGAGCCCAGCCTCCTGCGCCGCCGCGATGCCGGCTAGAACTCGGGAGACGGAAACTCCGACGTCGTTCATGCCCTTGAAGACCGCGTCGTCGAGCGAGTCCAAGCTGACCGTCACCCGGTCTAGTCTCGCCGCCTTCAATGCCTGTGCCTTGGTAGCGAGGAGGGCACCGTTCGTGGTCAGCGCGACCTCGATGCCCGGTACCGCTGAGAGCGCGGCCACGAGGCGTTCGACCTCACGGCGGAGTAGTGGCTCACCTCCCGTCAGCCGGACCTTCTGCACACCCAGGGCAGCCGCCGCCCTGACTACCCGTTCGATCTCCTCGAATGTCAGCAACTCAGAGCGGGGAAGAAACGGGAAACCGGCTTTGAATACCTTGCGGGGCATGCAGTAGGTGCACCGGAAGTTGCAACGGTCTGTTATCGACACGCGGAGATCCCGTAGCCGCCGGCCAGCAGAATCTACATGGCGTGACGACATTGTTGACTGCGCCCGCTCACGCGTTGCGCTCCTCGTCGCATCCGGCCCCGCGTCACCGATTCGCATGACAGAGCCACCGCCCTTCCCTATGACCTCCTCCCCGCGCCGCCAGTGGAGGTCTCGACCTTGACCTGCCCATTCACCTTCGAAACCTGCACTAGAATGTCGTTGTACGAACCGGCCATGCCGATCGAGCTGTGCTTGTCGGAGCTAAGCGCATTAACCGATGTGCCGGAGGAGTTCCTGCTGGCCCAGTACCCGACATTTGCCAGGACCAGGCCCCGGTAGACGGTGTCATTTACGGCCGCGATGCCCTCGAGGGAGCCGCGATCGTTGAACATACGTATGGTGTCGCCGGTCTCAATCTGGCGCTCCGCTGCGTCGTCCGGATGCAAGACGATCTTCTGTGGCCCCTGTATCTTGTTCTGATAAACCTCGTTGCCGTACTGCGAATTCAGGAAGCCATGCGGCTTCGGCGAGACCAGGCTGAGCGGGTAGCGATCCGCGAGGTCAGGATTCGACACGGCCGACTCGTAAGGGGGAATGTAGTCGGGAACCGGGTCCACCGGGTCGCCCGGCTGCATCTCCTCGTACATGGACCGCCAGACCGGCACCACGAAGTTGCCGTTCGCTGCCGCACTCGACCGGAACTCACACTTCCCCGACGGCGTCTTGAACTCGCCTTGGGCGTGCGGAGCACGGGTATCGGGAGCCCCGACGTTGAGCCGAGCGTAGCCTTGCTCCTTCAACAGATCGAGAGTGATTCCCTGGAGCTGAGGGGCGTTCCAGTCGTAGAACTCCAGCAGCATCTCATCGTCGCTCATATCCCAGTACGCGTCGGTGAACCCCATCGTCTTGGCGAGCCGGCGAAACATGTCGACATTCGGCAGTACTTCCCCAGGCTTTGCGATCGCCGGCTGGTTCAACATCATGTATAGATGGCCCCAGGTGATCATGATGTCGTACTGCTCGGCCTGCATTGCGGCCGGCAGGATGATGTCGGCGAAGCGGGCGGTCTCGGAAATGAACAACTCGCTGACCACCGTGAACAGGTCTTCGCGTTGGAGCCCCCGAACCAGCTTCTCCTGAGATGGCGCTTGGGAGACCGGGTTAGAGTTGTAGACGAATAGCGACATCACCGGAGGGTCGAGTTCCAACTCTCCGGTGAGCGCTGCGCCGAGATCGAGCTCATTGATCACCCGCGTTCCGGGCCTAATCCAGTCGGGCCGACAAATCTTATCGAAGTTTGTGGGAAATTCCCAGATCGGCATCTCCACGGCGCCGCCACCCACGTGCCGCCACGCACCCACGAGGGCCGGCAGGCAGGTGACGGCACGGATAGCCTGGCCGCCTCCACGGCTTCGCTCAATAGCCACACCCTGGCGGATAGCGGCTGGCTGGGTCGTCGCGTACTCACGGGCGAGTTTACGAATGTCGTCTGCAGGGATGCCGGTGATCTCCGCGACACGATCTGGCGGGTACTCCTCGGCGCGCGCCTTAAGATCCTCGTACCCAAGCGTGTACTTCTCAACATAGTCGTGATCGACCAGGTCCTCCGTGATGATGACGTTCATCATGCCCAGCGCCAATGCACCGTCCGTGCCAGGTCGAATGGCTACGTGCCAGTCGGCCTGCTTGGCGGTCCGAGTCCGAACGGGGTCGATCACCACGACCTTTGCACCATTGCGGCGCGCTTCGAGTACGAACGGCCATGCGTGCAGGTTCGTGCTGGTCATGTTCATGCCCCACACGATGATGTACTTCGCGTAGGCCAAGCTCTCTACATCCAGTCCGCCCGTCGGTCCTACGGTCATGATCCAGGCCGTAGAGGAGGTGGACTCGCAGTAAGTCTTCTCGGCAACAGACGATCCGAGCCGGTTGAAGAAGGCATCCCCGGAGGTCAGACCGTTGAGGGTGCCCTGGTGACCCAGGTAGGCGTGCGGCATGATCGCTTGCGATCCATGGGTCGCGATGATGTCGGTCCAGCGTTCCCTGATCTCCTTGAGCGCCTCATCCCATGAGATCCGCGTGAACTCTCCGCTTCCTTTGGGGCCCGTGCGCCGCTGTGGATGCAGGACGCGATCGGGGTTGTAGTGGTGGGACGCGAAGTCATGCAGTTTCACGCAGAGCCCGCCCCGTGTCATGGGATGGTCGGGATCCCCCACGACATCTACTAGCCGACCGTCCTTAACGTGGTAAATGAACGCGCACGTATCAGGGCAGTCGTGAGGGCAAGCACCCCGAACGGTCGTGTCGAAATCCTGGTTTCGAAGCTGCCCTCTATCGACGTCAACAGTTGTCATTGGGACCCTCCTCGTTGAGTGCGCTCGCGCTCGCGTCTTGAGCAGGCGACAATGTGTGAACGGCCCTCGACATCAGCACCGCACCTCCGCGCCGCCGGCGTGCCCTGAAGCGCGCATGTCTGGTCAGACTGGCCGAGAGCGTGCGCTTCGTGACACCTGCAGGTGCATGTACCCGACACGGCGGCGCCCGGCTGGCCAGACCGTGCGCTCCGCTAGCTGTAGCCGTAGCCGGAGTGCTCGAAGGCGCCGTGCGGCATCTCCGCAAGTTGCGTCTAGGGATGTGGTGTACGACGAGTCCGCTGGTCAGCGTGCTACCAGGCTTGGTGTTGGGTCTCCGGGATTGACTCGCGCGTGATCTGGCCGTTTCGACGTGCCGTGCTCAGGACCTGTCGTCTCGGCGCCAGCACCGGCCTGGCCCACCTGCTGGCTTGATCAGAACCTGTCCGCGCTGGGGTTGCGTGACTCCTCAGATGTGCCGTTCGGTGACTCCACCCTGGCCGGTGCTGTCCGCGAACCCCGCGCCGGAAGGAGACCCGAGGGCCCGGTGCCCATGCTTACAAGACTGGTGGACGCCGTCATCGCGGCGACACGTACCAATGATACGCCCGCTCTTGAGATGATCGCCGCGAACGGCGGGGCCGATGATCACCTGGCCGCGTCAAGTCGTCGGGAGAAGACGCAGCTTAGAACGCCGCGGGGCGGCGCGGCGGATCCGCGGTTGCTACGCCGGCACCGTGTCGTGCAGGCGCCGATCTTCTTGGCGGTTGGTGGTGACTGGCGCGCACCCTGCCGAAGAGGGTCTTGGCAAGCCAGTAGACATGGCTCGTTCCGCCGTGTCGTGCTATCCCCCGGTCAAGCCACGGTCAAATGATCAAGGGCTCCAGCGCCGAAGCCCGCGGCTGCCGGCGCCGGCGGCGCGGCGGCGTTGCCCGCCGCGCTGTTCGAAGC
>JACCYJ010000257.1 GCA_013696555.1 Nocardioidaceae bacterium
CCATGGATTCCCTGACACGTTGGGCGTTGATGACCGACGTACCGCACTGACACCGCCCCCACTCACCAGGCTCGACCAACTCGTCGAGACGGTAAAGGGCCGTGTGCGTGTGGGTCTCGTCCGCCCCATGCTCCTTGCTGCCCAACTCAAAGTCCTGCGCCTTTGCCGTCAGACCACGGACACAGAGCCGGACCCCCACGTTCGGGATGTCGAAGAACTTCGCTAACCGGTGTTCATGGTTCCCGCACCAGACGTCCAGCAACCGAGGGCGGTTCGACCTCCACAACGCCACCGCCACCGGGTCGTCCCGCTTGTCGCACCATTCGGGATGCTCGCTCACTCGGTCACACCCGGTCGCCCAGAGCCATCCGCCGATGCGCCTCGCGGGCTCTGGCATCGGCGGTGAATGCCCCGTATCGGTCCAACATCTGCCTGGACCGCCACCCGGCCAACCGCATCAGGTCACCTTCACCACCGCCCTCAGCAAGCCACCTGGCCGCGTAAGTGTGGCGGAACATGTGGGCGTGAATGTGGACGCCGATGACCTTTCCGCGGCGCTCGAGCATCTGCCGAACGCCATCCGAGGTCAGCGGTCGCTTCCCCTTCTCCCCCAGCCACAGCGCCTCCGAGGCGGCGAAGGCGTGCCTGGAACGCTCTCGCAGGTACCGGTCGAGGGCTTGGGCCGTACGAGGACCAAAGGGGCAGTCGCGCGGTCGGCGGCCCTTCCCAATCACGAGCGCGACCATCTCCCGCAGGTCGACGTCGGCAACTTTGAGGTTGGCGACCTCGCTGCGGCGCATCCCGGTGTCGATGAGCAGCCTGAGCAGCGCGTTGTCGCGCCGGGACACGTAGTCCTTTCCCTTGCAGGTATCGAGCAGGGCGCGCAGCTCGTCGTCGGTGAGCACCCTCACCTGGGTGGGAGGCAGCTCCGGGGGGCTGACGTTATCCATCGGGGAACGTTCAATCTCTTCCTCGGCGACCAGGAACTTGAAGAACTGCCGTAGTGCTGTGTACCGATTCCGAGCGGTCGCCGGCGACCTGGTGTCCATCAGGTGGATGAGGAAGCCACGACAGTCGGCGCGAGCGATGTCCGCGGGGTGGCTCGCTCGACCCTGTTGTTCCAGCCATTTGGCGAACTGACTGAGGCCTTCGGCGTACCCCTGCTGGGTCCGCGGCGAGCGGTTCTGCACCCGCAGGTCGACCATGAACGAGCCGAGCAGAGCTTCAAAATCGTCGGGCATGGGGCCACATTATCTGCTGCCTGAGCGCTGTGCTACTCGCCACATACAAGCCGCAGGAGAATCACTGCAGGTCAGACGCTCAGAGTGGGCGCAACAGGGATCGAACCTGTGACCGCCTGCTTGTAAGGCAGGTGCTCTACCGCTGAGCTATGCGCCCGAGGCGACAATGCCGACGGTACCCAGGCAGCGGCCCGACATAGGTCGTGGCCGCCGGCGTCTCGGGTCACCGGCGGCCACAACAGTGATATTGCACACCATCATGCGGGCGTTGCGCTACTCGCCGGGCCAGATTGTTGATGCTAATTTTCGCGGCCAGCTCAGGCGACCAGCTCGGCCAGTGCGGCCCTGTACTCACCGACGTCGCGGACGGCAGGAAGGCCGTTCTCGATCTTCCACCGTACGTCCCCCGCGGTGTCGATCAGGAACGTCCCGCGCAACGCACAACCGCGGTCCTGTTCGAAGATGCCGTACGACCTGGCCACATCGCCGTGCGGCCAGAAGTCGCTGAGCAGCGGGTAGCTCAGCCCGTCCCGCTCCGAGAAGATGCGCAGCGCGTACATCGAATCGCAGGAGACCGCGAGCAAGGCTCCGTCGTCGTTGTCGATGGCGGCCTTCTCGTCCTGCAGAGCAGCCAGCTCCCGGCTGCAGATTCCGCTGAAGGCGAACGGGTAGAAGACCAGGAGAACGGCCTTTCGACCGCGAAATGACGACAGGGTCACGTCTTGGCCGTGCTGGTCCTGCAGGCGGAAGTCGGGCGCCTGTTGGCCGATCTGCACCGCCATGCTCAGCGTTTGGTGCCCCGGGCGGACTTGGGGGTCACCAGTTTGGTCGCGGACCAGTCGGGGCAAGCCGACTGCGTGGTCGTGGTAGCCAGCCCAGCGATGGGTGCCGCCTCAGCGACGTCACTCGCGTCGACGTAACCTGGTCGACCCACCTTCGGTGTCAGCAGCAAGATGCACCCGCCCACGGCGAGGTCGGTGAGCGAGTCGACGAGCGAGTCCACCAAATCGCCGTCGTCGTCGCGCCACCACAGCATCACCGCGTCAACCACGTCGCCGTAGTCACCACCGACGAGTTCGGCACCAATGACCTGCTCGACGGATGCCCGCAGGTCGTCATCGACGTCCTCGTCCCAACCGAGCTCCTGGACGACCATGTCGGGACGGAAACCCAGCCGTGCGGCAGGGCTGTTTTGGTCCGCGTCCTCCGCGGTCGCGCTCACGAGATGCCTCCTCCTATGGGACCGGCCGGGGCGTGGCCGGCATCGGACGTCACCTTAGTCGGTCACTGTCGTCGGGCTGCGGGGAATGCACAAGGCCTCCGCAGTGCCCGCCGGCCGAGCGCCACTGGACCACGTGAAAGCCGGTCCACTCAGTGGGAGAATGCCCGCATGCAGCGTTCCGAGCGACCACCCGTCATCCATGAGGGTCTGCCGACACAGCTGCCCGACATCGATCCGGACGAAACCAACGAATGGCTCGAGTCGCTCGACACGCTCCTGGACGAACGTGGCCGCGAACGTGCTCGCTACGTGATGCTCAAGCTGCTCGAGCGCGCCCGTGAGCGCAACGTGGGCGTGCCCGCCCTGCGCAGCACCGACTACATCAACACGATCCCGCCCGAACGAGAGCCGCAGTTCCCCGGCGACGAAGACGTCGAGCGTCGCATCCGGGCATACATCCGGTGGAACGCGGCCGTCATGGTGTCGCGCGCCAACCGACCCGGTCTCGGGGTCGGCGGCCACATCGCGACGTACCAGTCGGTCGCCAGCCTGTACGAGGTCGGCTTCAACCACTTCTTCCGCGGCAAGGACGCTCCCGGTGGGGGTGACCACGTCTTCATCCAGGGCCACGGCTCCCCCGGCATATACGCTCGGGCGTTCCTCGAGGGCCGCCTGACCCAGACCCACCTGGAGCGGTTCCGCCAGGAGGTGTCGTTCGGCGTGGGCAAGGGCCTGGCGTCGTACCCCCACCCCCGACTCATGCCGGACTTCTGGGAGTACCCGACGGTCTCGATGGGACTGGCTGCGATCAACGCCATCTACCAGGCCCGCTTCAACCGTTACCTCGCCAACCGTGGGATCAAGGACACCTCGGACCAACACGTCTGGACGTTCCTCGGCGACGGCGAGATGGGTGAGCCAGAGTCGCTGGGCGCGATCGGGGTCGCTGCCCGCGAGGAGCTCGACAACCTCACCTTCGTCATCAACTGCAACCTCCAGCAGCTCGACGGCCCGGTACGCGGCAACGGGAAGATCATCCAGGAGCTGGAGGCGTACTTCCGGGGCGCGGGATGGAACGTCATCAAAGTGGTCTGGGGACGCGAGTGGGACGACCTGCTGGCCCGCGACGTGGACGGGGTGCTGGTCAACCGCATGAACGCCTGCCCGGACGGCCAGTACCAGACGTACACGGTGGAGTCGGGGGCCTATATCCGGGAGCACTTCTTCGGCGGCGACCCGCGCCTCGCCGAGCTGGTGAAGCACCTCTCCGACGACGAGCTGCGCAGGCTGCCGCGCGGCGGGCACGACTACCGCAAGGTCTACGCGGCTTTCAAGGCCGCCACCGAACATGTCGGCCAGCCGACGGTCATCTTGGCCAAGACGATCAAGGGCTGGACGATCGACTCCCTGGAGGGCCGCAACGCCACCCACCAAATGAAGAAGCTCACCAAGGACGACCTGAAGACCTTCCGCGACCACCTCCGGCTACCGATCAGCGACGAAGCCATCGACGACTCCGACGTCGCGCCGTTCTACCACCCCGGCGAGGACGACGCGGAGATGCAGTACATGCGCGACCGGCGCCGCGAGCTCGGCGGGCCACTGCCGGAACGCCGGGTGCGGCCCAAGGCATTGAAGCTGCCCGGCGACCCCGTGTACGCCGAGTTGCGCAAAGGCTCGGGCAAGCAGGCGGTGGCGACGACGATGGCGTTCGTCCGGCTGCTGCGCGACCTGATGAAGGATCCCGAGATCGGCTCGCGCATCGTGCCGATTGCACCGGACGAGTACCGCACATTCGGCATGGACTCGATGTTCCCGACCGCCAAGGTCTACAGCCCGCACGGTCAGACGTACGACTCCGTCGACCGCAAGCTGCTGTTGGCCTACAAGGAATCCGCGCAGGGGCAGATGCTGCACGAGGGCATCAGCGAGGCAGGAGCGATGGGCTCGGCGATCGCGGCCGGCACCGCGTACGCGACCCACGGTGAGCCGATGATCCCGTTCTACATCTTCTACTCGATGTTCGGCTTCCAACGGACCGGTGACTCAATGTGGTCGTTCGCCGACCAGCTGGGGCGGGGCTTCCTCATCGGCGCGACTGCCGGGCGTACCACGCTCACCGGCGAGGGGCTGCAGCATGCCGATGGGCACTCGCCACTGCTCGCGGTGACCAACCCTGCAGCGGTCCACTATGACCCGGCGTGGGCGTTCGAGCTCAGCCACATCGTGCGCAACGGGATCGAGCGGATGTATGGCAGCACCGAAGAGCACCCGCACGGCGAGAGCGTCTTTTACTACCTGACCGTCTACAACGAGCCGGTGGTGCAGCCTGTGCAGCCGGACGATCTCGACGTCGATGGACTGCTCAAGGGGCTGTACCTCTACCGGGCGGCGCCGCAGGTTTCGGGCGATGACGTCCCCCGCGCCCAGCTACTCGCGTCGGGGGTGGCCATGTCGTGGGCGCTCGAGGCGCAGCGCATCCTGGCCGAGGAGTTCGCCGTCGCCGCCGACGTGTGGTCGGTGACGTCGTGGAATGAATTGGCTCGCGATGCGGTGGCCGTGGAGAAGTGGAACCTCAACCATCCCGGCGACGTTCCGCGTATCCCGTACGTCACGACGCGACTGTCCGGTGTCCCCGGTCCGGTGATCGCGGTCAGTGACTTCATGCGAGCAGTGCAGGACCAGATCGCTCGCTGGGTGCCGACCGACTGGCAGTCTCTGGGCACCGACGGCTTCGGTTTCGCCGATACCCGAGCAGCCGCCAGGCGCTTCTTCCAGGTGGACGCGGCGTCGATCGCCGTCGCCACCCTGCAGGCACTGGCGGCTCGCGGTGAGATCAAGTCCGAGACCGTCGTGGACGCGTTCACGCGATTGCGGATCGACGACCCGACCGCCGTGCGCGACATCCCGCAGGAAGGCTCCAACGCCTGACCGCTGCCATCCCTTCGCTGAGCCTGACGTCTTTCCCATGACACGCCGTGGAATCGGGCGTACCGGTCAGTCTCAGCGATCCTTGATGGGGTCCCGGCGGCGGCGGGCGCCGGACCAGGCCAGCAGGTCGTCGGCGGTACGCGTGTTGACTACCCGCTCCGGTGACACCCCGTGAGCGACCGCCCGAGCGCAGCCGTAGTCGAGGAACTCCAGCTGTCCCGGCGCGTGCGAGTCGGTGTCGATGCTGAAGACACAGCCGGTCTCCAGGGCGAGATCGAGCAGGTCGCCCGGCGGATCACGGCGTTCGGGTCGGGAGTTGATCTCCACGGCGGTGTCAAACTGCCGGCACGCTTCGAACACGATCGCCGCGTCGAACTGCGACTGCGCTCGGGTGCCCCGTCCGCCGGTCACCAGCCGCCCGGTGCAATGGCCCAGCACGTCGACGCGCGGGTGCGAAACGGCCACCGCCATCCGCCGGGTCATCGCGTCGCTGTCCATGCGCAGCTTGCTGTGCACGCTGGCGACCACGATGTCCAGCTCATCGAGCAGCTCCGGCTCCTGGTCGAGCGACCCGTCGTCCAGGATGTCGACCTCGATCCCGGTCAGGATCCGGAACGGCGCCAGCTCCGCGTTGAGCAGGTGTACCACTTCGAGCTGGTGCCGCAGTCGCTGCGGTGACAGCCCGTTCGCGACGGTCAGCCGCGGGGAGTGGTCGGTCAGCACCATGTAGTCGTGACCCAGGTCACGCGCCGCCTGCGCCATCTCGGGGATCGGGCTGCCCCCGTCGGACCAGTCCGAATGTGTGTGCAGGTCGCCTCGCAGCAGCGCCCGCAGCGACTCGCCGCCAGTGGCCAGCGGTTGGGCGCTCTCAATCTCTAGTCGCTCCAGGTACGCCGGCACTCCGCCGGCGAGCGCCTCGCGTACCACAGTCGCCGTCTTGGGCCCCAGGTTCGGCAGCTCGGTGAGCGTCCCTTCTTCGGCCCGGGTGAACACATCGGCCGGCGCCAGCTCCGCCAGCGTCCACGCGGCCCGTCGGTACGCGCGTACTCGATGGGTCTCGGCGCGCTGCCGCTCGAGCAGGTACGCGATCCGCTTCAGCGCCTCGACCGGGTCCATCCACCCATCTTGGCGGACCAGGGGATCGGTACCGATTCGTGGGCAGTCGGTACCGGATCGATAACGAGTCTTGGGGGCACCGCCTGCGGACGCGATGCTGATGGCGTGAAAGCGCATCGGCTGCTGCTCGCGGGCGCACTCGCGCTCAGCGCCGGATGCACCGGCTCTGAGGACGAGCCGACACCGGCGCCCGCCGATGTCAGCTATGCCAGACCATGGGAGCAACGGCCGGTGGTCGACCTGCGCTTCGACCTCAGCAGCGGGCTGGACACCGTCGAGGGCAGCGAGACGGTCCGGTTCACCGCAGAACGTCGAGTGTGCGGGCTGGTCTTCAGGCTGTGGGCCAACAAACCGGAGACCGTGGCCTTCGGCAGCGAGCTGGAGGTGACCGCCGCCTCGGTCGACGGGCGCTCGGTGACTCCGCACTACGCTGCCGCGGGGGCACCGGCCTCGACGCAGGGTTCACTGCTGCGGCTGCCGTTGCAACACTGCCTGCGGCCGGGGCACGGCACCACCGCCACCCTCGACTTCGTGCTTCGTCTCGGTGAGCACGCCGCCGAGCGCCTGGGGTGGGCCCCGGACCTGGCGTGGTTCGGCACCGGGTTCCCCGTGCTCGGCTGGCAGCGCGGCCGCGGCTGGGCAACCAATCCGGTGGTCAACCAGAAAGGTGAGACGGCGAGCAGTGAGGCATTCCGGCTACGCAGCCTCGAGGTCGTCGTGCCGCAGCAGTACGAGGTGGTCGCCACCGGCGAGCGGCTGCCACGTCGACCCGGGACCGAGCCGGGCACGGCGGTCGAGTCGTTTCGCGCGCCCTCGGTACGCGACGTCGCCGTCACCGTCGGGGAGCTGACGACGTACGAGCTGGAAACCGAGGGCGGTGTGCGCCTGCACGTGAGCGGACCGGCGGACGGGACGGGCACCGCGCTGGCCGACTGGGCCCACGAAGCGGACCGGGCGATCGCGGAGATCTCGGCACTGCTCGGCCCGTACCCTTATCCCGACCTGTGGCTCTCGGTGATCCCGGACTGCCCCACAGGCATCGAGTTCCCCGGCGCGATCCAGTTCACCGACCTACCAGCCGGTCACGACGCGTTCGAGCTGCTGGTGTCGCACGAGGTCGCGCACATGTGGTTCTACAGCCTCATCGGCAACAACCAAGGCACCTCGCCCTGGCTCGACGAGGCGCTGGCAACATACGTCCAGCAGGTCGTCGACGACACCCTCACCACGACGCCGCCGAGCATCATCCCCGCCGTCCGCGGGCACGTCGGCGAACCCATGACCTGGTACGCCCGGCCGGAGGTCAGCCTGGCGTACGCCCAGGGGGTCTACCGCCAGGGGGCCGCGATGCTGGCGGAGGCACGAACCACGGTGGGCGCGGAGACGTTCGACCGGCTGCTGCGCGACTATGTCGCGGCGCAGGCGCACCGCATCGCGACGCCGGACGACTTCGCGGCGGCCTTCGCCGACGCCGCGCCGCGGGCAGTCTCGGTCTTCCGCAGCTACGGTGCCATCGACTGAGAGCCGGCGACGCCGCGAGTGGCGCAAACCGGACCTGGCCGCGCCTGATCAC
>JACCYJ010000177.1 GCA_013696555.1 Nocardioidaceae bacterium
ATCCAGTGCGGATCGGCTGGGTTGTGGCGCATCAGCCGGTTGTAGATCAGATAGGCCGCCGGGGCGAGGCTCATGGCGGTGCCCGGGTGGCCGTTGCCGACCTTCTCCACCGCGTCCATGGCCAGGACACGGACGGTATCGACCGCACGCCGATCCAGCTCGGTCCACTCCAGCGGGGCGTACCCGGTCTGTTCTGCCGCAGGGGTGTTCAACGTCCGTGCTTCCTCAGTTCGTGGTCCGGGTGCAGTGGCGGTGAGCCTACTCGCGCTGGGGACACCACCGGTGATCGCGTTCCGGCTCGCCCCACACAGGTACCCAATCAGGGCGGCACTAGACTCGTCCCGGCCGGTTCTCCGGTCTTTCGTCCCCGCTGCGAGCGAAGGTGTCCGTGACGGCCGTCGATTCCTCCCCGTCGGAGCTTGCACACGACGTTTCGGGTCGGAGGCGTACGCCGCTCACCGCCGCGGTTGCTTCCTACGTTGCTTTGACCAAGCCGCGAATCATCGAGCTGCTGCTGCTGACCACGGTCCCGGTCATGTTCTTGGCGAGCGGCGGGGTGCCGGAGCTGTGGCCGGTGGTGGCCACCGTCGTCGGGGGAGCGATGTCGGCCGGCAGCGCCAATGCGCTCAACTGTGTCGTGGACGCCGACGTCGACGAACGGATGCGCCGGACCAGGCGGCGGCCGCTGCCCCGCCATGCCATCACCCGGCGTGCGGCGCTGGTGTTCGGGATCGTGCTCGGTGTCGTCTCGACGGTCTGGCTCGCGCTGACCGTGAACCTTCTTTCTGCCGGTCTGGCGCTGGCCGCGAACGTCTTCTACGTGCTGGGTTACACCGTGCTGCTCAAACGTCGTACACCGCAAAACATCGTATGGGGCGGGGCCGCTGGCTGCTTCCCCGCGCTGATCGGGTGGACCGCGGTGCGCGGTGAGCTGGCCTGGCCGCCAGTGGTGCTGTTCGCTGTCGTGTTCTTCTGGACTCCGCCGCATTTTTGGTCGTTGGCGATCCACTACCGCGACGACTACACCGCCGCAGGAGTGCCGATGTTGCCCGTGGTGGCTCCGGCGCGGGTCGTCGCCAGGCAGATCATGGCGTACGCGTACGTCACGGTGGCAGTGTCGCTGCTGCTGTGGCCCGTTGCCGGCATGGGGTTCGGATACGTCGCGGCGGCTGGAGTGCTCGGCACGGTGTTCCTCGTCGAGGCGCACTTGCTGCTGCGCCGGGCGCAGGTCACCGAGGCGATCTCGGCTTTGGCGCCGATGCGCCTGTTCCACGGGTCGAACGCCTATCTGGCGCTGCTGTTCGTCGCCGTTGCGGTCGACTCTGTGCTGCGCTGAGCCCGCCCAGTTCCAGGCGCGGTTCGCTACTGCCACGGGTCCACCGAGTGGCGCAACCTCGTGGCCCGAACCTCCTGATTCACCACCGTTTGCGCCACTCGGCATGAGGGTGACGGTTTGCGCCACTCGTCACGCTCGCGTGGGCGTGCCGCGGTCGCGGTCAGGAGCAACAACCGGGTTGCGGCAACGACGACCAGGGTGGCGCCGAGCAGATGCAGACCAACCAACACGACCGGCAGGTCGGTTGCGTACTGCACGAAGCCGACCAGCCCCTGCGCCAGCTCGACACCGAGCAACACCTGGGCGGCCATGACGGCATCCCGGGGCGCACCAGTTGCTCGCAAGGCGAAGACAGCGCCCACCGTCAAGCCGATGAGCAGGAAGACCAGGGAGGCGTGCAGCTGGCTCGTCACGGCCGGATCGAGGCCGTTGCGTGGTACGTCGGCATCCCCCGCGTGGGGACCGCTCCCGGTGACGACGGTCCCGACGTACAACACCATCCACGTCAGCGCGAACGTCGTTCGCACCAGCCAGACTGCCGCCGGTGACATCGTCGGTCGGGCAGGGCCGTCGCCCTCGTCAACCCGGTGTACGAGTACCACGGCCAGGCTGATCAGCACCATCGACAGCATCAGGTGCAGCGCGACCAGCCACGGATTGAGATCGGTCAGCACCGTGACGCCACCAACGACAGCCTGAGCCGGTATGCCCAGCGCGAGCAGCAGACCGAGTCGGCGCAGCGAGCGACGTGCCGGCCGGGTCCGCCAGACGGCGAAAAGCGTGGCCACCGCGACGGCAACCAACACGAATGTGAGCAACCGGTTGCCGAACTCGATCACCCCGTGCGCCCCCAGCTCGCCATGCGGCACGAACGACCCGGGACGGTCGGCCGTGGTGTCGGTGCACTCCGGCCACGTCGGGCAGCCGAGTCCGGACCCGGTCAGCCGGACCGCGCCGCCGGTCACGACGATCAGGATGTTGGCGACCAGCGAGGCAAGCGCGAGGCGGCCGACTGCGGTTCGCGCCGGTCGGGGTCCGGCATCGACGAGCGTGCTCATCTCACTCCCACCGGAACGTGCGGGCGGCCAGTGTGGCCGCAACTACAGTCCAGGCGAGCAGGATGGCCACGTGACCCAAGCCGACAGCGGCACCGTCGAGCACATCGCGCAGCCCCTCCGCCAGTGCGCCGGTCGGGAGCAACTCCATGACCGGTTGGACGCTAGCTGGATAGCGGTCGAAGGGCACGATGACTCCGCCGCCAGCTAGCAGCAGAAGGTAGACCAGATTGGCCGCAGCCAGCGTGGTATCAGCGCGCAGCGTCCCGGCCATGAGCAGGGCAAGGCCGACGAACGCCGCTGTGCCCGCGAGGACGAGCCCAACAACGGAGAGCAGTGCCTGGACGCCACCACGCGGTTGCCAGCCGAGGCCGAGCGCGATCGCACTGATGAGCGTGAGCTGGAAGGCCTCGACGATGAGTACCGCCCCGACCTTGCCGGCCAGCAGGGCAGAGCGGGGGAGCGGCGTGGCGCCCAGCCGCTTGAGCAGTCCGTGCCGCCGCTCGAAGCCGGTCGAGATCGCGACCGAGGTGAATCCGGTCGACAGCACCACCAGAGCGAGGACGCCTGGCGTCAACACGTCGATGCGTCGTCCGGGTCCGAGGTCGAGCAGGCCATCGGCCTGCTGCAGTCCGACCAGCACCAGGACTGGAATGACCAGCGCCAGCAGCAGCTGTTCACCGTTGCGCAGCAGCAGTCGCGCCTCCATGCGTGCCTGTGCGGCGACCATCGACGTCAGCGGCGCGGACCCAGGCCGCGGGGTGAAGACCAGCGTCACGGCCGAAGCTCCCGGCCGGTGAGGTCCAAGAAGACATCCTCGAGAGTCCGCCGTTCGACCGCCAGCCCTTCGGCCAGCACGCCGTTGGCGGCGCACCATGCGGTGAGGGCGGCGAGCAGATGGGGGTCGACGTGTCCGCGAACGACATATGAGCCGGGCAACGGCTCGTCGACCCGGGACCCCTCCGGGAGGGCCGCACGGAGGCTGATGCGGTCGAGGCCCGCCGGCGCCCAGAAGCGGACGGTACGTTCCGCGCCGTGGGCCATGAGCTCGCTCGGCGAGCCCGACGCAACGAGCCGTCCGGAGTCGATGACGTGCACGGTGTCCGCGAGTCGTTCGGCCTCGTCCATGTAATGCGTGGTGAGCACGACTGTCACGCCGCTCGAGCGCAGCTCTTGCACCAGGTCCCAGGTGCCGTGGCGGGCCTGCGGATCAAGGCCGGCGGTGGGCTCATCGAGGAACACCAACTCTGGGCGACCCACCACCGCCATCGCCAATCCCAGCCGCCGCTGCTCCCCGCCGGACAAGCTGCGGTACGGAGTACGTCCGCAAGAGCCGAGCCCGAGGCGCTCCACCAGGGCAGGGATGTCGAGGGGGTGAGCGTGCAGCGAAGCGATGTGACGCAGCATTTCGACTGCCCGCACACCTGACCACGCGCCACCGGACTGGAGCAGCACACCGACGCGGGGTCGCAGCCGCGCTGCGTCGCGTCGGGGATCGGCACCGAGGACACGTACCCGGCCACCGTGCGGTTGGCGGTAACCCTCGCAGGTCTCCATCGTCGTCGTCTTCCCGGCCCCGTTGGGGCCGACAACGGCCGTGACGCTGCCGGCGGCCACCTCGAAGGTCAGTCGGTCGACGGCCCGGATGCTGCCATAGGTGAGGACGAGGTCCTCAACCTCGACCGCCGGGCTGCTCACGGTGCCGAGTCTAAGGATCCGGGCGCTGACGGGACACGCCGCGCCCACGCGCTACGCATGCCAGCACCCGCCGACTTGTCACTAGCGAACAGGTTTCAGCCTGGTCTGACGGTGACAACTCCGGTCGGACGACGCGGCAATGGGGGTGCCGGGTTGAGGTGTACGCCGAATAACGGCACACTGGTGTTGTGAAAACTGCTCTGGCCGCTCAGCCGGCGGTGCCGACCGCCGACGCACCAACGCGTGACCGGGTTGCGCGTTCGGTGCTCGAGCATGGCCCGTCGACCGCGGCTGCGCTGGCCGATCGGCTCCTGCTGACTCCGGCCGCGGTCCGCCGCCACCTCGATCACCTGGTGGCCGAGGGGATCCTCGAGGCCCGCGAACAACGCGTCTACGGCACCCGTGGCCGTGGCCGTCCCGCCAAGGTGTTTGCGATCACCGACACCGGACGGGACGAGTTCGACCAGGCGTACGACGACCTGGCCGTGCATGCGTTGCGCTTCTTGGCCGAGACCGGTGGCAAGCCAGCGGTTCAGGAGTTCGCCCGGCGTCGGATCGCCGAGCTCGAGACGCGTTACCGCCCGCTGGTCGAGGCTGTCGGCGAGTCCGAGCGACCGCTGGCCCTCGCCGAGGCGCTGACTGCCGACGGTTACGCCGCCTCCGTCCGCTCCGGTCCCAGCGGTGACCAGATGTGCCAGCACCACTGCCCGGTGGCCCACGTGGCCACGGAGTTCCCCCAACTGTGCGAGGCCGAGACCGAGGCGTTCGCGCGCCTGCTCGGCAGCCACGTCCAACGACTCGCGACAATCGCACACGGCGATGGCGTCTGCACCACCAACATCCCCACGAACCGGAGGATCACTTCATGACCAGCACCACGCACCCGGAGCTCGACGGCCTCGGTCGCTACAAGTACGGGTGGTCAGACTCCGACACCGCTGGTTCGGGTGCGCAGCGCGGGCTGTCCGAGGCTGTCGTGCGCGACATCTCGATGCTCAAGAACGAGCCTCAATGGATGCTCGACTTGCGCCTCAAGGGCCTCAAGCTCTTCCACCGCAAGCCGATGCCTACGTGGGGCGGGGAGCTCGACACCATCGACTTCGACAACATCAAGTACTTCGTCCGCAGCACCGAGAAGCAGGCGACGAGCTGGGACGAGCTGCCGGAGGACATCAAGAACACCTACGACAGGCTCGGAATACCCGAGGCCGAGAAACAGCGCCTGGTCGCCGGTGTTGCCGCGCAATACGAATCTGAGGTCGTTTACCACAAGATCCGTGAGGACCTCGAGGAGCAGGGGGTGTTGTTCCTCGACACCGACACCGCATTGCGTGAGCACGAAGACGTGTTCAAGGAGTACTTCGGCACCGTCATCCCCGTCGGCGACAACAAGTTCGCTGCGCTCAACACCTCGGTGTGGTCGGGCGGCTCGTTCATCTACGTCCCCAAGGGCGTCAACGTCGAGATCCCGCTGCAGGCGTACTTCCGGATCAACACCGAGAACATGGGGCAGTTCGAGCGCACCCTGATCATCGTCGACGAGGGCGCCTACGTGCATTACGTCGAAGGCTGCACGG
>JACCYJ010000186.1 GCA_013696555.1 Nocardioidaceae bacterium
GACGTCACGGAGTCAACGGCCAGCCGCAGCATGTGCGTGACCTGGTACTTCGATCGGCCTGCGGCGCGACTTCCGCGGATGTAGTGGTGCTCGGCGGCGGGGAACCCGAGCCACGGGATCACCAGGCGGTAGACGCGGCCGTGCTCGGGCAGCCGGCTGAGCGCATCCAGGACGCGACGGGAGACGAGCCGGAAGTCGCCGGCGTGCGAGGGCACCTGCGGTCCGGCCAGCCGCCGCACCAGCCGGTAGTACCAGCCGGCGCTGACCCGCTTGGCGCGGCTGTCCGACTCCCGGTCGGAGCGGACGCCGTAAACCACGTCCAGCCGATCGCGACGGGCGACGGCCAACATCGCCGCGATCTCCTCCGGGGGGTCTTGCAGGTCGGCATCGATGGTGACGACGTAGTCACCACGGCTGTGCTCCATCCCGGCGCCGATTGCAGCCTGGTGGCCGGCGTTGCGCAGCAACCGCAGCAGCCGTAGCTGCGGCCACCGACCGGCTTCCTCACTGACCAGCTCGGCTGTCTCGTCATGACTGCCGTCGTCGACGGCGATGACCTCGTACGGCACGTCGAGCCGTTCGAGTGCCGGGCGCAACCGGGCGAGCAGGTACGGCAGCGTCTCTGCTTCGTCGTACATCGGGATGACGACCGACAGCATGAGCGCGGCGTGCGTCGCCATCGCGGCACCTCCCCCGCAGGATCGTTCGACCAGGCTACTCGGTACCGTGCCTAGGTTCCCTGCCAGCGGGAACTCGATGAGGTGCACCGTGGAGGTGCGCATGGCCAGGTCCGCGTACCACGTGGTGCTCGCGTCCGCTTCACCCGCCCGGTTGGAGACACTTCGCCGCGCCGGGCTGGACCCGGAGGTCGCGGTCTCGAGCGTCGACGAGGCAGAGCTCGACCTTCCCGACCCCGCGAGCTTGGTTCAGGTCTTGGCAGCTGCGAAGTGCCGCCAGGTGGCGGCTGGGCTGGCGCCTACGGAGCCGACGATCGTGGTCGGTTGCGACTCCGTCCTCAACCTGGACGGGGTGGCCCTGGGCCGCCCCCGAGACGCCGACGATGCCCGCGAGCGCTGGCGGCGGCTGCGGGGCCGAAGCGCGGTGCTGGTCACCGGGCACTGCATCCGACTGCTCGGTGCGGGTCCTGACGCGGAACGGGTTGCGCTGGCGGCCACCACGGTCCACTTCGCCGACCTCTCCGACGCCGAGATCGAGGCGTACGTCAACAGCGGCGAGCCGTTAGTCGTGGCCGGTGCGTTCACCATCGACGGTCTCGGCGGCGCGTTCGTCACCGGGATCGAGGGCGACCCGCACAATGTGGTCGGGATCAGCCTGCCGCTCCTTCGCGACATGCTGAGCAAGCTCGGCGTGCGATGGACCGACCTGTGGTCACCGCTGAGCAGCTAGCGTCCGCCACCCGCCCAGCCCAGCCGAGTTGTCACCGCGACAGCAGGTCCTAGCCTGATCAGAGTGACAACTCCGTCATTCGACCGGCAGGCCGAGGCCTCGCGCGATGAGAATGCGCTGCACCTCCGAGGTCCCCTCGCCGATCTCGAGGATCTTCGCATCGCGATAGAACCGGGCGACGGGGTACTCCTCCATGAAGCCGTAGCCACCAAAGACCTGTGTGGCGATCCGCGTGGCGGTGACGGCCGACTCGGTCGCATACAGCTTTGCCACGGCCGCCGCCTGACGAAAAACCTTGGCCGGCGCACCCGCGTCCTTGATCGCCGCCGCCTTGTAGGTCAGCGCCCGGGCGGCCTCCGCCATCACGGCAAGGTCGGAGATCTGGAACGCGACACCCTGCTTGGCGCCGATCGGCACACCGAACGAGGTCCGTTGTCCGGCGTACTCCACACTCATGTCCAGGCACGCCTGGATGCACCCGACCGCGAGGGCTGCGATCGCCACCCGCCCGTCGTCGAGCGTCGCCAGGAACTGGGAAAAACCGCGACCCCGCTCCCCCAGCAGGTGGTCTGCGGGCACCCGGACGTCGGTGAACGTCAGCGGGTGGGTGTCCGAGCAGTGCCAGCCGAGCTTGTCGTACGCGGGCTCGACGAGGAATCCAGGCGTGCCATTCGGGACGAGGATGGCGGAGATCTCGGCTCGGCCGTCCGCCCGTTCGCCCGTCTTCGCTGTCACGACGACCACCGACGTGATGGCCGAACCAGAGTTGGTGATGAACTGTTTAGCGCCGTTGACGATCCACTCGCCGGCACGCAGCTCGGCCCGTGTACGGGTGGCTCCGGCGTCCGAGCCAGACCCCGGCTCGGTCAACCCGAAGCCGGCCAATGTCCGCCCGGCCACCAGGTCAGGCAGCCACTGCGACTTCTGCTCGTCATTGCCGAACGTCAGGATCGGGTTGATGCCGAGTCCCACGGCCGCCTCGAGGGTGATGCCGAGCGCTTGGTCGACCCGTCCGATCTCCTCGATGGCCACACACAAGCTGGTGAAGTCGGCACCCGCTCCCCCGTACCCCTCCGGGGCGGTCAGCCCGAACAGCCCGAGGTCGCCCATCTTGTGGACGACCTCGACCGGGAAGTAGTGCTTCTTGTCCCACTCGGCGATGTACGGCGTGATCTCGGCCACTGCGAACTCGCGGACGACAGCACGGAACTCCTCGTGCTCACGCGACAGGCCGGCGGTCATGGCGGTCCTCCAGTGCAATCGCTTACTCTTACGTCAACGTAAGCGGCGGAGGTCGTGATGTCCACTGGAACCGAGCAGGCCGCAGCCGAACGCACCTGGAGCATCACCGCGCTCGCCCGCGACCACGGAGTCACGCTTCGGACGATCCGCTTCTATGAAGACCGTGGGCTCCTGTCGCCGGAGCGTCGGGGGGTCCAGCGGGTCTATCACAACCGGGACCGGGTTCGGCTGGCGCTGGTCCTGCGAGGCAAGCGCCTCGGCTTCAGTCTCGACGAGATCGCCCGCATCGTGGACATGTACGACTCGGAGCCGGGCGAAGCGGGCCAGCTGCGTTACCTGTTGACGCAGATCGCCGCCCGCAGGGCCGAGCTCGAGCAGCGCCGACACGACATCGACGAGACGTTGAGCGAGCTCGACGAGGTGGAGCGCCGCTGCCGGGAGGACCTGGCTCGGCTGGGCTGACCTGTCGCGCTCGGGAGCGCCAGCAGGCAGGATCTTCAGCCATGAGCGGCTCACGACGCGTCACGCTGATGGCCGAGAACGCGTCGGTCACCCCGCTCGAGCTGTTCTTCGACCTCGTCTTCGTCTACGCGTTCACGCAGGTGACCGCGTTGATGGCGACCGACGTATCACTCAAGGGCGTGGTTGTAGGACTCGTGGTGTTGACGCTGGTGTGGTGGCAGTGGGTCGGCTACTGCTGGCTCGGCAACCTGGCCCGTGCCGACGAGGGGCTCACCCGGTACGTGTTCCTGATCGTCATGTCGACCATGTTCGTCCTTGCCCTGTCGGTGCCGGAGTCGTTCGCCGATCGGTCTGGCGGGTTGGACGCGCCGGTGGTTGTCGTAGTTTGTCTGGTCGTCGTACGCCTCTCCCACCTTCTGTTGTTCGCCGCAGCCGGGCGCGGGGATCCGGCGTTGCTGCACCAACTCGCGATGTGGACGCCTACCCTGCTGGGCTCGGTGGCCCTGCTATTCGCGGGTGCGTTGCTCGGCGATCCGTGGCAACTGCCGCTCTGGCTGTCGGCACTGGTAGTCGACCTCGGCGGAACCGTGGCCATCGGCGCCAAAGGGTGGGTGGTGCAGTCAGCCAGTCACTTCTCCGAACGTCACGGCCTGGTGGTGATCATTGCGCTCGGCGAGTCGATCGTGGCGATCGGCGTCGGTGTGACCGACCTGCCGATCTCGATCCCGGTGATCGTCGCGTCGACCCTGGGGATTCTGCTTGTCGGCATGCTGTGGTGGGTGTATTTCGACGTCACCGCGCTGGTCGGCGAGCATCGACTGGCCACAACGACAGATCGGGAGGAACGCGCTGCACTGGCCCGCGACGCGTACAGCCTCCTGCATCTGCCATTGATCGCAGGCATCGTCATCATGGCGCTCGGGCTGAAGAAGGCGTTCGAGTACATCGGCGGCGAAGAGGGACACAGCTGGCGCGATCCGCAGTCAGGGTTGGCCGCGTACGTGTTGCCGTGGGGGGTGGCGTTGTTCCTGCTCGGCCATGTGGCGTTCCGTCACCGGATCGGTGATGCGGTGCCGCTCCCCTGCCTGCTGGCAGTCGGCATCCTGGTGTTCGGAGGTCTCGTGATGACCACGCTGTCTTCCCTGGTTGCGCTGGTCGCCGTCACCGCCGTGATGGTGGCACTGGTCCTGTACGAGGCCGTGGCGAGACGTGACCACCGCCGGGAGGTGCGCAGCGCCGCCCAGGCGCATGCCTAGTGCTGACCGCATCGCGGAGCTGGTCCGTATTGGGATGGGGTCCCCTGTGCCATGAGGACTGGCACGGGGCCTCCCGGCCGACGCAGCGGCCCTAGACTCCGCTCCAGCACCGAAGGGAGGCGCCCGGCGTGAGCGAGCTGAGCAAGGTCCTGATCGCCAACCGGGGCGAGATCGCGGTCCGCGTTATTCGCGGCTGCAAGGACTCGGGGCTTGGCAGCGTCGCGGTGTACGCCGATGCAGACCGGGAAGCGGTGCACGTACGACTGGCCGACGAAGCGTACGCGCTCGGAGGATCGACGCCCGCGGACTCGTACCTCTCGATCGACAGAATCCTCGACGTAGCGCGACGCAGCGGGGCCGACGGAGTGCATCCTGGCTATGGCTTCCTGGCTGAGAACGCCGACTTCGCGCAGGCGGTTATAGACGCCGGGCTGATCTGGATCGGCCCCCCGCCGTCGGCAATTCTCGCGCTCGGAGACAAGGTGCAGGCCCGCCACATCGCGGCGAAGGTGGGAGCGCCGTTGGTCGCCGGAACGCCCGAGCCGGTTTCCGGTGCCGACGAGGTCATCGCCTTTGCCCGCGAGCACGGGCTCCCGATCGCGATCAAGGCTGCGTTCGGCGGCGGCGGCCGCGGCCTCAAGGTGGCCTGGCAAGAGGACGAGATCGTCGACCGGTACGACTCCGCGGTCCGCGAGGCGATTGGTGCGTTCGGCCGAGGCGAGTGCTTCGTGGAGCGCTATCTCGACCGGCCCCGACACGTGGAGACGCAGTGCCTGGCCGACACCCACGGCAGGGTCGCAGTCGTCTCCACCCGCGACTGCACGCTGCAGCGGCGACATCAGAAGCTGGTTGAGGAGGCGCCCGCACCCTTCCTGTCGGAGGACCAGGTGAGCGCGCTCTACGACGCGAGCAAGGCGATTCTTGCGGAGGCCGGATATGTCGGCGCCGGGACGTGTGAGTTCCTCGTCGGCCAGGACGGCACGATCTCCTTCCTGGAGGTCAACACCCGGTTGCAGGTCGAGCACCCCGTGACCGAGGAGATCACCGGCATCGACCTGGTCCGCGAGATGTTCCGCATCGCCTGCGGGGAGCGGCTCGGCTACGACGACCCCGTTGCACAGGGACACGCCATCGAGTTCCGCATCAACGCCGAGGATGCCGGGCGGGGGTTTCTTCCGGCTTCCGGGACGCTGACACGCTGGCAACCGCCGTCCGGGCCGGGAGTGCGCATCGACAGCGGGTATGAGCAGGGCGAGACCGTGCCGACTGTGTTCGACTCACTGG
>JACCYJ010000188.1 GCA_013696555.1 Nocardioidaceae bacterium
CGTGGCGGCGCTCGTGCTCGCGCACGACCGGGCGCTGGTGGTCTACGGCTCCGCGCGGGGCGCCGCGCGGCTGGAGCCGCTGGCCGGGACGGTGGCGCTGCTGGTGATCGGGGTCGGCTCGACCGGCTTCGACGGCGCCAGCGAGGGGCCCGTGTTCAACGGCGTCCGCGGCGACGTGCAGGACGCGTTCGTCTCGCTCGGCGTGCCGCTCGGGACGGCGCTCGAGCTGGCCTTCCTGGCCGGGCTGGTGGTCGCGATCGCGATCGTCGGCGCGATCTGGTGGCTCGGGACGCTGGGGATGGCCCGGCGCGGCCGCCGCGCGCTCAGCCGCCGCTTCGCCCACACGCTGATCCCGATCGCCGCCGCCTACGTCGTCGCGCACTACTTCTCGCTGCTCTCCTACAACGGGCAGGACCTCTGGCGGCTCGCCTCGGACCCGCTCGGCCGCGGATCGGACCTGCTCGGCGGCGCCGCGAGCGGCATCGACCACTCGATCGTGAGCGCGACCGCGATCTGGTACGTCCAGGTGCTCGCGTTCGTGGCCGGGCACGTGGCGGCGCTCGTGCTCGCGCACGACCGGGCGCTCGTGGTCTACGGCTCCGCCCGGGCCGCCGCGCGCTCGCAGGTTGTCATGCTGGTGCTGATGGTCTGCTTCACCCTCCTCGGCCTCCTGCTGCTGTCGGCGGCGCTGGGCGACTGATGCTTCTGCTCGCCCACGCGGGCCACTGGCTGGTGCAGCTGATCTACCTCGTGCGCTCGTGGTGCTGGTGGGTGTGATCGTCGCCGGGCGCCTGCGCGACCGCCGGGAGTCGGCGCACGAGCAGGTGCGTGACGGGGATCTGGAGTGAGGTTCGACGCCACGGGCCGCGGGTACGCGCGAAAGATGGCTCCCTGCCTCTCCCATGACGAGCTGTTCGTCCTGTGGAGCGCCGCGCGCGCCGAGGCGAACCTCGCCTACGACGCCTGGTGCGGCGAGCCGGGGGTCGACGCCTACTCGGTCTACCGCGCCGCAGAAGACCGCGCGGTCGCCCCCGAGGTCGCGCTCAGCGCAGGCACCCTGACGCTCGCTTGACCCGCCGGTGGTCATGACGGCAACCGCTCGCCGTCCTGGCGCGTAGACGGAGACGAGACCGGGCATGCCGTCCGTTCAGGAGACGGAGATGAGCGTTAACGAGCTGAAGGTCCTCCTCGACCAGGTCGCCGACACGCGCGAGCTGATCCTGCGGCGGACGGCGACCTGGGCACCCGTGCGCGACGCCTGGGGCGACGCCCACGAGGACGCCGCCCGCGCCTACCGTGTCTGGCAGCACCGGCGCGACGTCGCGTCCTACGCCGCCTACCGGGCCGCGCAGGATCGCGAGGACGCCGCCCAGGACGCCCTCGCGGCTAGCTGCGCGTCGGCGGCAGCGGCGTGACGGTCGCCTCGATCTGCGCGCGCAGGTGCTCGTAGTCCGGCGGCAGTGAGAGCCGCTGGCCAAGGCTCTCCTGCGGCTCGTCGACCGCGAAGCCCGGCCCGATCGTGGCGAGCTCGAACAGCACCCCGCTCGGCTCGCGGAAGTAGACGGAGCGAAAATAGAAGCGGTCGATGACCGGCGTCGGGCGGCCGCCGCTGCGCAGGACGCGCTCGCGCCACTCCTCCTGCTCCTCCGGCACGCTGGCCCAGGCCACGTGGTGCACGGTGCCCGCGCCCTGGATTCCCGTCGCCTCCGGCGGCGGGTCGTAGGCGTAGAAGCCGCCGCGCGCCTCGCCGCGCGCCTCCCAGCCGTCCTCGGCCGGCTTGAACTCGAGCCCGCGCTCGAGCAGCGAGCGGCTCGCCTCGGGGTCCTCCGCGTACGCGCGCACGCCGTCGAAGCCCCGCAGAGAGTGCTCGGCGGGAACCTCGGGGTGCTCGGCCATCAGCGGGTCGTCGCCGCTGGCGTCGACGATGAGCTCGTGCTCGAGCCCCTCCGGGTCGCGAAAGCGCAGTGCGCCGGGTGGGCGGGACTGTGTCCGGTCGACGGCCACGTCCTCGCCGGCGAGCCGCTCGGCCCAGAACGACAGCGCGTCCGAACCCACGCGCCAGACGATGCGGTGGACCATCCCGCGCCCCGCGCGCCCGGGCTGCGCGCCGGGGTACTCGAAGAACGTCAGGTCCGAGCCGGCGCTGCCGCGCTCGTCCGCGTAGAACAGGTGGTAGACCGTCGGGTCGTCCTGGTTGACGGTCTTCTTGACCATTCGCAGGCCGAGGACGCGCGTGTAGAAGTCGACGTTGCCCGGCGCGTCGCCGGTGATGGCGGTGATGTGGTGGATGCCTTCGAGTCGCACCCCCTCAGGCTACGCCTCGGTCAGCCCCCGGCGGATCGCGTAGCGCACGAGCTCGACGCGATCGCGCATCCCGAGCTTGCGCAGCAGGTTCGCGCGGTGCGACTCGACGGTCTTCTCGGCGAGGTGGAGGATCTCGGCGATCTGCTTGTTCGTGTGCGCCTCGGCGATCAGCTTGAGCACCTCCTGCTCGCGCGGGGAGAGCGGCTCCTCCGGGCCCGTCGAGTCGTCGGCCATCCAGTCGCGCACCAGCGAGCGCTGGACGGCGTTGGTCAGGAACGCCTCGCCGCGGTGCACGGCGCGCATCGCGTTGAGCAGCGCCTGGTCGACCTCGCGCTTGAGCACGTAGCCGGACGCGCCGGCCTTCAGCGCGTCGAACACGTAGCGCTCGTCGTCGTGCATCGAGAGCGCGAGCACCTGCGTGTCGGGCAGGTGGGCGCGGATCTGGCGGGCGGCCTGCAGGCCGGTCATGCGCGGCATCGAGACGTCCATAACGCACAGGTCGGGGCGCGACTGGAGCGCGCGCTCGAAGGCCTCCACACCGTCCTCGGCCTCGGCCACCACCTCCATGTCGGGCTGGCGGTCGATGAGCAGCTTGAGTCCGCCGCGCACGATCCCGTGATCGTCGGCGATGAGGATCTTCATGTGGCTCCCATGGTGAGTTCGATGGTCGTGCCCTCGCCGGGCGTGGAGAAGATGTGCAGGTTGCCCCCGACCAGCAGCGCGCGCTCGCGCATGCCGGAGACGCCGAGCCGGTTGCGGCCGGTCCCGTTGGCGGTCGGGAAGCCGAGCCCGTCGTCGCGCACGCGCAGCACAGTGCGCCCGACGAAGTTCAGCTCCACGTCGACGGACGAGGCGCCGGCGTGCTGGACGACGTTGGAGAGGCTCTCCTGCGTGACCCGGTAGATCACGAGCTGCTCCTCGTCGGAAAGGATCGGGAGGTCGCCGATCGGCTGGCGGAAGCGCGAGCGGATGCCCGTGCGCTCGCCGAAGGTCGCGATCTGGGAGGCGAGCGCGGGCACCAGGCCGTGGTCGTCGAGCGCGGTGGGGCGCAGCTCGCGCGCGAGGTGCAGCAGCTCCTCCATCGCCTGCGTGGCGAGCTGCTTGGTCTCGGCCAGCTCGACGACCAGGTGGGCCGGGGCGTCGGACATCGTGGCCTCGAGGCGCAGCAGGATCCCGGTCAGCGCCTGGTTGACCTCGTCGTGGAGGTCCTGGGCGATCTGCGAGCGCTCCTGCTCCTGCGCGCGCAGGACCGCGCGCCCGGCCTCGCGGCGCTCGTGCTCGAGC
>JACCYJ010000208.1 GCA_013696555.1 Nocardioidaceae bacterium
GCGCGGCCGCGACCGCCATCGCGGAGCTCACATGCATCAGGTAGATCATCGCTGTCGAGCCGCAGGCACCGGCCAGGGAGCTGACCGCAGCTACGAGCTCGTGTGGCCCCGCACCCAACCCACCGACCTCTTCGGGCAGGGTCAGACCCAGCAGTCCTGAGTTTCTGAGGGCAGAGACGGATGCCGCCGGAAAACTCCCATCGGCGTCCACCTGGCGGGCTGACTCCCGTGCATCGGCGAGAACTGGCTCAAGTCGATCACGCAGATCCATGCTGTCCGTTTCTCCTTGCGTCCGAAGCTGGTGTGAGCAGACCGGCTGTCACGCTGCTGACTACTGCGGCGCACAAGAAGAACGCGGCCGAGGTGTTTGAGCCACCGAGCCAGACATCGGCGCGGCTCAGCTGAGCATACATCGTAAGTGCTGCGACGCTCGCTACTGCTGCCGCTGCCAGGGCCAGCGTGCGCTGGCGCAGCGTCGCTGCCGTCAGCATGAGCGCTGCCACGACGAGCAGTGCGAGGGCACCGAGCAGGTTGTAGCCACCCAGGGAAACCGACAACTCGAGGTATCCCACAGCTTGGCCGGCCGACGCGAGTGGGTCCTCGCCGATGGCAAGAAGGAGAGCGACGAGCCCGGCGAGAGCGACGACGATGCCCCACCCGCGGAGCAGCCGTACCCCCGCAAGCGAACCACGGCCGGCAGCCGCCTCGGCGCGGACCGAGTCGACCGCAGCCGTGCGCCCTGACGCGGTGAACAGCAGAACGAGGTGGATCCCGATCATCATCCAGTACGACCACGGCCATTCACCGGGTGTTTGGGCGACCGACAGGCCGATCGCCAGGGATTGGCCGACGCCTACCAGCGCGGCGAGACGAACCAGCGTGCCCGTGAGCAGCAGCACCGCCAGCAACGACTCGATGACGAGGACCGTCCAGCCGAAGACGGTAAAGTTCGGCAGCACGACATTTTCCACCACCCAGCTGTAGGGCGGAAACACAGGATTCTCGACCGCATCCCTCGAGAAGCCGTAGAGCCCATTCCCAGCACTCTTACCGAAGGTCGGCGGCCGCTTCCAAGCCACGTTGTACAGCCAGAGCAGGCCGACCAGGACGCGCAGACCGGCAAGAACAATGGCGCCCGCCCGCGGCGATTGGTCGACGGACGGGCGTAACAAGACCGCGAACCCAGGACGCATGAATGCTGCCACCGGGTCAGTATGCGACAGCCACTGCTTCGGCGTCGACGACACCCCGGAGCGCCTGCGTCTCGCCTACAGCCGGGCATTCGCCGAGTGGGTAGCGCCTAGGTGCCATGCAGCGTTCATTCTCGCGTCGTCTGACGGGCACCTTGGCGGCGGCCGGCGCGCCCTAGCGTGAAGGCGCGAAGTCGGCCCGAACTCGATCGGGCCGACAGCTGAGCAGCAACAGGAGTGCACATGACAGCGCACCACACCCGCCGCCGCGTGACCGCCATCGGAGCCGCAACGCTAGCCTCGGCACTGGCGGCAACAGCGGTCGTCTCGACGGCTCAGGCCAGCCCACGTGATTCGCGGGACACCGGCCCGACGACGACTGTCGACCCCTACTTGCTCCCCGTTTCCCCCGGCGTACATCTGAAGTCCCTGCTGACCGTCAACGACCGTCCGGCCGGCAACGGTTACGACATGGTAGGAATCCCCGACGGGCTTGGCGCCTTTCAAAAGGCCGGACGAGTCGTCACGTTCATGAACCACGAGCTTGACATCTCGGATGGGGAAGGCATCGTGCGTGCCCACGGCGAGGAGGGCGCGTTCGTGTCGCGGCTCGTGATCAACCCGGAGACCGGTGCCGTGGTCAAGGGTCGCGACCTCATCCGGTCGGTGAGGTACTGGGACTACCCGGCGGGGACGTACGCCGACACACCGGGAGCTCCGGCAGGAGCGGTGGAGGGGCACACGGCGGCATTCAGTCGCTTCTGCTCCGGCTACCTCACCTACCAGGGACAACTGTTCAGCGAGGCCTCTGGAGTGGGAACCCGTCGCCAGGTCTACTTCGCCAACGAGGAGAGCGGGGACGAGGGCAGGGTGTTCGGTGTCCTGAAGCGGGGGACAGCAATCCAGCTGCCACGACTCGGTCTAATGTCGTGGGAGAACACAGTGGCCGCCGACAACGCAAGTAGGACCACCGTGGTCATGGGCAACGAGGACAGTAACCCCGGTGAGCTGCGGGTCTACGTCGGTCAGAAGCGAGCCTCCGGCAGTGTGGTGCAGAGGGCGGGTCTGACCA
>JACCYJ010000211.1 GCA_013696555.1 Nocardioidaceae bacterium
GGGCGTGATCGGCGTCGAGGTCCTTGTCGCGGTGGTCTACCTGGCGGCGATGGGCACGCTGGGACTGCAGGTGGCGTCACGACGTCTCGGCAAGTTGCTGCTGCACTAGGGCATGTCTCGTAAATCCCTCCAGCCAGAGCACGATCGAGGCGAGGACCATGCCACCTCGGTACATCAGCGCGTGCTTGTCGCATCGGGTGGCGAGTCCTCGCCAGTTCTTGAGCTTGTCGAACGCTCGACGACGTTGCGGTTCTTGTAGTCCTCGGTGTCGAAATCAACGGGTCGGCCGCCTGCTGATCCTCGGTTCATTCGGTGTCCGATCCGGTAGGGCCGCTTGGGGATTACAGCGGTGATCCCACCCGAGCGGCCTAGACGCCCACACGCACATGCGCTATGCAGGGAAGAATGCCTCAGGAGGGAGCCCCCACGCATATGCGCTATGCAGGGAAGGATGCCAGGAGGGAGCCCACACGTGACCGCTCTCAGACACACCGTCCTGATCTCGACGCTCGCAGTGATGCTCTCGGTTGGAGCGACCACCGATCGCGCAAGCGGCTCAACAGCCCGTGCCAGCGACCAGCGCAATGGTCGCATCGCGTATCAGGCATACCCGAACGGCTTCCCGGAGATCTACACCATTAGCCGCAACGGTGACGGCAGGAAACGGCTGACGCACAATCAAACGTTTGACAGCGCACCTGCCTGGTCCCCCGACGGTAAGCGAATCGCGTTCATGTTCTACGACGGCAATGACATGGAGCTCTATGTGATCGACGCCGACGGGAGCGACGTGCAAGCGATCACCGACGATAACATCAGCCAATACCATCCGACGTGGTCTCCATCCGGTCTGCGGCTTGCCTTCGTGGGGGGCCCGGCCGGCGAGGACTTTGACCTCTTCACCATGAGGCTCGACGGCGGCGGGTTGCGCCAGTTGACCGACAACAACCGCACGGAACTGCATCCCGACTGGTCTCCCATCGGGAACCGGATCGCCTTCGACGTGGTCGGCGTGCTCGATCCCGACATCTTCACCATCAAGGCTGACGGCAGTGGTCTTCAGAAGGTCACCCACAATCGGACGCTGGACCAGGACCCGTCATTCTCGCCTTCCGGTCGGCAGATCACCTACACCGCCTGCAACCAGAAGGACGAATGCCAGGTCTTCACAAAGCCCATCTCAGGCGGTAAGCGCAGACAGCTCACGTACAACAGGGCCGCCCACTACGGACCGACGTGGTCTCCCAACGGGCAACGCATCGCCTACCAGCAGGATGGCGAAAGAGGCTCAGACCTTTTCAGCAAGAGAATCGATGGCAACGACCGGCGCCGGATTACCCATTCCCCGGCCTTCACCGAGGAAAATCCGGACTGGGCGGTACGTCCCACCGTTGGTTGACAAAGGCAGGACCGCCTCCGCACGTCCCCGATGGGCGAGTGCGGCGCAGCGCTTGCTCAACTGCATAGGGCGAAGGAATCGGGGTGCCCCCATCACTGTCCGCTCATTCTCGCGGAGCGGTGAACCGGAGCTTCCCGTGTGCCAGGCCTTCGAAACCTGAGCCGCCAGTGACCCGCACGTTTTGCAGCGACACGCCGCCCGTACGGGCAACTGCGTCAGGCTCACCGACGCTCAGAGCCGGCAGGCCAAGATGTCGGACATCAACGTGCCGCGAGCCCCGAGGGTCCACAGCTCGTCCATGACTCGCTGGGCGCTGTCGCGCGGAACCATCGCTCGGACCGCCAGCCACCCCTCACGGTGCAGCGGCGAGACGGTCGGCGACTCGATTCCGGGCGTCAGAGCCACCGCATCCTCGAGCTGTTCGGTCCGGATATCGTAGTCCATCATCACGTAGGTCCGGGCGACCAGCACGCCTTGCAGCCGGCGCTGGAAGACCGCGAAACCAGCTGGCTCGTCGGCGCCTCGACGCGTGGTCAGCACCGCCTCCGAGACCAAGATGGTCTCCCCGACGACCACCAGCCCGGCCGAGCGCAGCGTCGTGCCGGTAGAGACGACGTCGGCGATGGCGTCCGCGACCCCGAGTCGTACCGCGGACTCCACGGCACCGTCCAGCCGCACAACGGTCGCGTCGACCTCCCGCCGGCGCAGGTAGTCGCCCACCACCTCCGCGTACGATGTCGCCACCCGCCTGCCTCTCAGGTCGGCCACACCTTGGACGTCGCCGGGGGGAGCGGCGAAGCGCAGCCGCGAGCCGCCGAAACCGAGACCCATGACCTCCTCGGCGCAGGCCGCAGAGTCAAGGAGCAGGTCACGACCGGTGATGCCGACGTCGAGCGTGCCCTCGCCGACGTAGACGGCGATATCGCGCGGTCGTAGGTAGAAGAACTCCACGTCATTGTCAGGATCGACCAGAGTCAGCTCGCGCACGTCCCGCCGCTGTCGGTAGCCGGCCTCGCGCAGCATCTGGGTCGCCTCCTCGGACAGCGATCCCTTGTTGGGCACCGCAACCTTCAGCACGGCGGCCTCACAGCCGCGCGTAGACGTCGTCGAGGGTCAACCCGCAGGCGAGCATCAGCACCTGCGCGTGGTAGAGCAGCTGGCTGATCTCTTCGGCGGCTCGCTGCGGAGACTCGTGCACGGCTGCCATCCACGACTCGGCGGCCTCCTCGACCAACTTCTTCCCGACGGTGTGCCTTCCGGCGTCCAACGCGGCAACGGTCGCCGACCCAGCGGGTCGGTGCTCGGCCTTGTCGGCGAGCTCGCGAAAGAGCGAATCGAACGTCTTGCCGGCCACGCCTTGTGGAGTACGGGTACCGGCGGGCAACGGTAGGGCGGGGGCGTCGAAGCAGCTGGTGGAACCCGTGTGGCAGGCCGGCCCCTGGGCGTCGACGCGCACCAGGATCGTGTCGCCGTCGCAATCCAGGCGCACCTCGAAGACGGGTTGCAGGTTGCCGGAGGTCGCGCCCTTGACCCAGTACGCCTGCCGGCTGCGGCTGAAGAAGGTGACCAGTCCCGTACTCAAGGTGCGATGCAGTGCCTCGTCGTCCATCCAGCCGACCATCAACACCGCCCCGGTGTCGTACTGCTGGACGACCGCCGGCACCAGGCCGGATTCAT
Source organism: Nocardioidaceae bacterium (assembly GCA_013696555.1). GTDB lineage: Bacteria > Actinomycetota > Actinomycetes > Propionibacteriales > Nocardioidaceae > JACCYJ01. The sequence goes on from JACCYJ010000211.1 coordinate 3,077, forward strand.
CGCGCCGCAACCGGGCGGCGATGTTGGGGTCGAGCGAAGCTGCGGTCACGGCACCATTGTCAGCCACGATCCGCAGACCCGGTCGGTCGGAACCCACTGATCCTCACGGCGGTGCCGGGCGAACGCGGTGCCCAGCCGCGCGCAGCGCCGCTTTGGCCGCCCGGATGCTCACTTCGCCACGGTGGAAGATGCCGGCGGCCAGCACCGCATCGGCTCCAGCGGCGATGGCCGGGGGGAAATGTGCGGCGGCCCCGGCTCCGCCGCTCGCCACCAGCGGGACCGTCGTTACTTCCCGGACGGCCACGATCAGCTCCAGGTCGAACCCGGCTCCGCTGCCGTCGGCGTCCATGGAGTTCAGCAACACCTCACCCGCTCCCCGCTCGCAGACGTGCCTGATCCAGTCGGCGGCATCGAGACCAGTCGGACGTCTGCCGCCATGCGTCGTGACCTCGAAGCCGGACGGCGAGCGGGGGGTGCGCCGAGCATCCACGCTGACGACCAACACCTGGGAACCGAACCGGTCCGCGACCTCGTCGACCAGGTCGGGTCGGGTCACCGCCGCGGTGCCGACCGACACCTTGTCCGCGCCGGCGCGGAGCAGCAGGTCCACGTCGGCCACGACACGGACACCGCCGCCCACCGTGAGGGGGATGGTCACCTGCTCCGCGGTGCGGCGTACCACGTCGTAGGTGGTTTCGCGGGCGTCCGCGGAGGCAGTGATGTCGAGGACGACGATCTCGTCCGCGCCGGCGCCGTCGTAGGACCGTGCCATCTCGACCGGGTCACCGGAGTCACGCAGGTCGGTGAACCCGACGCCCTTGACGACCCGACCGCCATCGACGTCCAGGCAGGCGATGACGCGGACCGCCAGGCTCACGCCGCTTCCCCGGCGATCGCCTGCAGGGCCTGCGACAGCGAGAACGCGCCGGCGTATAAGGCCTTGCCGACGATCGCGCCCTCCAGCCCGAGCGCGGTGAGGCCGGCCAGCGCCTCCAGGTCGGCCAAGCTGGACACACCGCCGGAGGCGATGACCGGTCGGTCGGTGACCGCACAGACCGAACGCAGCAGCTCCAGGTTCGGCCCGGACAGGGTGCCGTCCCGGGCGACGTCAGTGACGACGTAGCGGGAGCAGCCTTCGGCGTCGAGCCGGGTGAGAACCTCGAAGAGGTCACCACCTTCGCGGGTCCAGCCGCGGGCCGCGAGCGTACGGCCGCGCACGTCGAGGCCCACGGCGACGCGCTCCCCGTGCTCGGCGATGACGCCGGCGCACCACGCCGGCCGCTCGAGCGCGGCGGTGC
>JACCYJ010000213.1 GCA_013696555.1 Nocardioidaceae bacterium
CCCCCATGACCAGCTCATACGTGCCCCCGGGGACGCGTCGGACAACGACCGGCTGCAACAGCCCCACTTCGCGAATGGAGTGCACCAGCTCCGTCAAGGCATCCTCGTCGAAGACCTGGCGAGGCTGCCGAGGGTTGGGCGCGATGTCTTCGGGAGCGAGCTCAGCGAAGTACACCCCCGAAGTGGGCTCGACATCACGCATAACCGGCGGGGCCGGGCGCGGCGACGGCGGCGCGACCCCAAACATCGATGAATCGACAAGGTCGCCGTTACTGGTCGACTCGGAGATTCTCGCCGGGCCTGGTGGAATGAGCGCGCCGAGCCCGCGGCCGAGGCCTCGTCGTGCCGTCATGATGCCTCCTGAGTTTCGGTTTGCAGTCGTTGGCTCGGCTCGTTCCGACGCGCCATTTCGGCCGCCGCCTCGTCGTAAGACATCGCCCCAGGCGACGACGGGTCGTACGTCATGACGCTCTGTGAATAGCTGGGTGCCTCCGAGATGCGCACCGAGCGCGGGATCGCAGTCCGCAGGACACGGTCTCCGAAGTGGTCACGCACCTCCTGGGCGACCCCGGCCGAGAGCCGGGTCCGCGCGTCGTACATGGTCAAAATGACCGTGGACACGCTCAGACCTGCGTTGAGGTGCGCCTGAATCAGCTCGACATTGCGCAGCAGTTGCCTGACACCTTCCAATGCGTAGTACTCGCACTGAATGGGGACCAACATCTCCTGGCCGGCCACGAGCGCGTTGATCGTCAACAGACCGAGGGACGGCGGACAGTCGAGAAAGACGTAGTCGAGACGGTCGGCCGATTCAGTGAGCTCCTGAAGGTGGCTGTCGAGCGCTCTGCGCAACCTCGACTCCCTGCCGAGCAACGGTACGAGTTCGACCTCGGCTCCGGCGAGGTCGATGGACGCGGGGACGACGAACAAGCCGGCTACGTCCGGACAAGGCTGGATGAGTTTCGCTAGCGAGGTGCCGTCCACAAGGGCGTCGTAGACCCCTGGGGTGCCGTCGCCATGCTCGATGCGGAGCGCGGTCGAGGCGTTGCCCTGTGGGTCGAGGTCGACGATCAGTACCCGAGCGCCATGCTGCGCGAGCGCGGCAGCGAGATTGACGGTTGTCGTGGTCTTGCCCACGCCGCCTTTCTGGTTGGCGACGACGATGACGCGCGGGCTGGGTGGCCGCGGCCACGCCGCCTTGGTCCGTACGTATCCGGGTCGCGCGGGGAGGTCGGGACGCCGTTCTGAGGCGGGGCTGCGGTTGCTGGGGTCGTAGTCCCGGGTGCCCGGAGCCGGCCACGGCCCGAACGCCGATCCACGTGGAACCGGAGGTTCCGGTGGCCAGCCGAGACCGGGTTGCGGTGTCGGGGTTTGCGTCGTCATGCGCCACCCTCCTCGGGTCAGCTGGTCCGCTTGCGCCGCGCCCATCCGGGCCGCACGACGACGACGGTGGCCGGAGGGATCACAACACCTTCACCGTAGGTCTTCAGCTCCGCCGAACGGGCATTCATCGCTCGGAGCGTCGCGCGTGTCTTGGCAAGTTCATCGGCGGCAGAGCGGCCCTTGAAGGCATACAGCGCCCCGTCATCGCTGACCAGGGGCAGGCACCAATGCACCAGCCGGTCGAGCGGCGCGACGGCCCGCGCGGTGACGACCTTGTACGCGGCGGATTCGGGCAGGTCGTCCGCCCGAGCTCGGAGCACAGTGACATTGGCCAGCCCCAGCTGCTCGACGGCTTCGTGGAGAAATCGGGAACGTCGCAGCAACGGCTCGACCAGAGTGATCACTAGATCGGGTCGCTGGACCGCCCAGACGAGCCCCGGCAGGCCGGCGCCTGAGCCGATGTCGGCCACGGTGGCGCCCGCCGGCAGGTCCGCGGCGACCACAGCGCAGTTGAGCAAGTGCCGCTCCCACACCACGGCGGCTTCCCGAGGGCCTAGCAGGCCCCGCTCGACACCAGGGCCGCACAGGAGATCGGCGTACCGCTGGGCCAGCCACAACCTCCGGCCGAACAGCTCAGCAGCCGCGGCGGGCGGCGGCGGCGTTCCACGGGAAACCCGATCGGTCATCCGGAGGGCTGGATCACTACCCGCCGTTGCGGCTCCTCCCCTTCGGACTCGCTGCGCAGTCCAGCGGCGGCCACGGCGTCGTGCACGACCTTTCGCTCGAACGGTGTCATCGGCTCCAAGCTCTCGGCCTCACCGGAGGACAGCACCCGCGCTGCCGTTTGCTGCGCCCGTTCGGTCAAGGCGGCCCTTCTGTCGGCCCGATATCCGGCGACGTCGAGCATCAGTCGACTTCGCTCGCCGGTTTCCCGCAGGACAGCAATGCGAGTCAGCTCCTGGAGGGCCTCGAGCACTTCGCCGTTGGCTCCCACCAACACCGACAACTCGGCTCCGACGATCGACACCGAGGCACGGTCACCCTCGATGTCCAGATCGATGTCCCCGTCGAGGTCGGCGATGTCGAGCAGCTCCTCCAAGAAGTCCGCCGCGGCGTCACCCTCGTGCTCGAGCCGCTTGACCGCAGCACCAGCGGAATCCTTGGGTGGCGCCTCGCCACTCATGACGCGCTCCGGCCACCGGCCGGGCCCTTGCGCTGCGAGCGTGATTGCTTCTTCGGTTGCTGCCGCGCCCTGACCACCGGCGGGGCCGCTTCCGGCGCCAGCGGATCCTGAGTCACCACGTGGCCCTTCTTACGCTCCCGAGACTGCTTGGCGGCGAAGGCGGGAGTTCCCGGAGCCGGATTGTTGCGGATGACATAGAACTGTTGGCCCATCGTCCACAGGTTGGAGGTAGTCCAGTACAGCAACACCCCCACCGGGAAGGCGATACCGCCGACGGCAAAGACGACCGGGAGCACGTAGAGCAGGATCTTCTGTTGCTGCGCATAGGGGCCGGTGAGCGCGTCCTTCGGCATGTTCTTGCGCATCAACTGCCGCTGGGTGGTGAACGTGGTCAGCGTCATCAACAAGACCAGGCCGGCGGTCAGCGCGCCCACGTGCCACGTCGTCCCGGCCGCACCTTGGTAATAGTCGATAAATCGATCCGCGATCTTGGCGCCTAAGAATTCAGCGCCCTCGATCGAATTCGCTTGGTCATCGGTGAGGACGCCCTTTGCGCGACCGTGCGCTGCGTTGTCGAGGAGCCGGAACAGAGCCAAAAAGATCGGCGCCTGCAAGATCAATGGCAGACACGACGCGAACGGGTTGGTTCCGGCATCTTGGTAGAGCTTCATGGTCTCTTGGGCGAGGCGCTCGCGGTCGTGGCCGAACTTCTTCTGCAGCTCCTTGACCTTAGGCTGAAGGACCTGCATGTTCCGGCTGGACTTGATCTGCTTGACGAACAGCGGGATCAGCAGCGCCCGGATCGTGACGGTCAGCCCGACGATGCTGAGCACCCAGGTCCAACCCGAGTCGGTGGAGAGCCCGATGGTGGTGAACACCCAGTGCCAGCCCGCCAAGATCACCGACGTCACGAAGTACAGCGGTGTCATGATCGTCGACCCGAGCGACGAGAAGAAGTCCAGCATTCACATTCCTTGCTGCGAGGTCACCGCTGGCGCCCGCGCTGAGGGTTCCCTCGGCGGTGGTACGGGATCGTGCCCGCCCGCAGCCCAGGGGTGACAGCGCCCGAGACGGCGCACCGTAAGGACGGTACCTCGCATTGCGCCATATCGGGTGACCGCCTCGAGCGCGTACGCCGAGCAGGAGGGGTAGTAGCGGCAAACCTGACCGTAGAGCGGGCTGATTGTGGCGCGATAAAGCCTCAGCAGGCCGATCAGCACATACCTCATCCGGTCTCACCAAGAAGCCGACGAAGGCACGAGTCTAGATCGGACTCGAGGACGCCGCTCGAGGCTCCCTTCGCGGACTCGTTGACACGCACGACCAAGACACTGTCAGCTGGCAGGCGGGAAACGAAGCGGCCGACGAGGTGGCGGACACGGCGCTTCACGCGGTTACGTGTCACGGCATCGCCAACTTTTCGGTTGACGATGAACCCGACTCGGGCGGTTGGATCCACGGTAGCGGTCGACGGGCGCAACAGGTGGACGACCATCGTCCCCGAACCGGCCCGGCGACCAGATCTCAGCACTTCGTGGAAGTCTGGACTCGAACGCAGTCGATGTCGACCGGGCAACACGAGATCAGCGAGCGCGTCTCAGGCAGCCAGCCGCTGGCGGCCCTTGCGCCGCCGACCCGACAAGATGGCGCGACCCGCCCGAGTCCTCATCCGCAACCGGAAGCCGTGCGTCTTGTGCCGGCGCCGGTTGTTGGGCTGGAACGTGCGCTTGCTCACGGGGTGGCTCCAGAATCAAGGTTGAAGGGGCCGCCCATGTGGGCGACCGGCAGCAGTCGAGATGTCCTCGACCTGCCCACGGTACGGGCCGCGTCGCAGGAGGTCAAACCGCTGTGGACAGCGGGTTGTCCGCGTCATCGGATCGTTGTTAGCGTCCGCCAAGGGCGGTGCTCGAGGTCAACCTCGGAACATCACACGACGCTTCGTACACAGCCTGTGGACAACTTTGTGGACGTTGCGGCCTAGGTGGCCGGAAGGGATGGCACGTGCCCGACAACGAGGCAGCTCCGGATCCTGTTCCCCCCGACCTGGTCGACTCCTGGCGGCAGCTGGTCGGTGATCTGCCGCCCAACCAACGGGCCTGGCTGCGAGCATCAGCCCCGGTCACATTGCACGGCAACACGGTCATCATCGCAGTCAAGGACGACTTCACCCGAGGTCAGTTGGAGACCCGACTGCGTTCGCGCCTCGAGGAGTCACTGACTCGGACACTGCGCCGCGACATCCGGATCGCGGTCACTGTCGAGCAAGAGCTCGACGTACCCGATCCACCGCTCGAGGCGCTGCTGCGGGATTCCGGTGATCTGTGGACGTCACCGGAGGAGGAGTCGCCGGTGACATCTCGCTCGAATGACCCGCGCGCCGGACGGCCGCCGTCATCGGCTCCCGGTGTGGCGGAGGCCAGACTGAATCCGAAGTACATCTTCGAGACCTTCGTGATCGGTTCGTCGAACCGGTTCGCTCACGCGGCGGCGGTCGCCGTGGCCGAGGCCCCAGGCAAGGCGTACAACCCGCTGCTGGTCTACGGCGAATCAGGTTTGGGCAAGACCCATCTGCTGCACGCGATCGGGCACTATGTCCGCAGCCTCTACACCGGTGCCCGGGTGCGCTACGTGTCCAGCGAAGAGTTCACCAACGACTTCATCAACGCGATCCGTGACGATCGGGCGGCCTCGTTCCAACGCCGCTACCGCGATGTCGACGTGTTGCTGATCGACGACATCCAGTTCCTGGAAGGCAAGATCCAGACGCAGGAGGAGTTCTTCCACACCTTCAACACGTTGCACAACGCCAACAAGCAGATCGTCATCACCTCCGATCGGCCGCCGAAACGCCTCGAGGCACTCGAGGACAGGTTGCGCAACCGCTTCGAGTGGGGCCTGATCACCGACGTCCAACCGCCCGACCTGGAGACCCGGATCGCGATCTTGCGTAAGAAGGCGGCGACTGAGCGGCTCACCGCGCCGCCAGACGTCCTCGAGTTCATCGCGAGCAAGATCCACACCAACATTCGCGAGCTCGAAGGGGCCTTGATCCGAGCCACTGCCTTCGCCAGCCTCAACCACCAGCCGGTCGATCTCACGCTGGCCGAGATCGTGCTCAAGGACCTCATTCCCGAAGGTGGTGAGCCCGAGATCACCAGCGGGGTGATCATCGCCCAAACGGCCGCCTACTTCGCGATGACCATCGACGACGTGTGCGGGCCTAGCCGAAGTCGCGTGCTGGTGACCGCGCGCCAGATAGCGATGTATCTGTGCCGCGAGCTCACCGACTTGTCACTGCCGCGGATCGGGCAGCTGTTCGGGGGTCGCGACCACACCACGGTCATGCACGCCGACCGAAAGATCCGGCAGCTCATGGCCGAGCGCCGAAGCGTGTTCAACCAGGTGACCGAGCTGACCAACCGGATCAAGCAGCAAGCCCGGCAAGCCTGACCGCTCAACAAGCTGGGGACGAAGGTGTTGACGATGAGAGGTTCGCAGCAGACTGGCTGTGAACACGAGGTGGCGCCGCGGTGGACGCTGAGGTTACTTCCACAGCCACGGCCCAGTCGGCACCGCGTCGTCCACAGCACAGTGGGCGCCAAAGATGCTGCCTCACCAGCAAGAATGATGCTTGTCCACAGTGTCCACAGTAGCGATGGAGACGACGATCAGATAACTGGTCAGATTCCCGCCCAAAGGATGCCGGGCAGCTGTCTGGGGACAACTGGCCTCTGGCAAGATCGCTCCGATCACCTCGAAGGCAGGCAGCCGTGAAATTCCGAATCGATCGCGATGAGCTCGCCGATGCCGTCGCCTGGACGGCGCGTAGCCTGCCCAACCGACCCAGCGTGCCGGTGCTCGCTGGATTGTTGATCGAGACGGCAGCGGACGGGTTGTCGCTGTCGGGGTTCGACTACGAGACCTCCGCTCAGGCCACGGTGTCGGCCGAGGTGGCCGACGAGGGCCGAGCCTTGATCTCCGGTCGACTGCTCGCCGACATCTGTCGCAGCCTGCCGCACAAGTCTGTGGAGGTGACGCAGGACGGCACCAAGGTGACGGTGGTGTGCGGTACGGCGCGGTTCAGTCTGGCGACGCTCCCGGTCGAGGACTATCCGACGCTGCCCGACATGCCCACCGCTTCCGGCAGCGTGCGGGCCGAGGAGTTCAGTCGTGCGGTCGCCCAAGCCGTGTCTGCGGCCGGTCGCGACGACATGCTGCCGTTGCTCACCGGTGTCCGGATGGAGATCGAGGGATCCACGATCTCCATGATGGCAACCGACAGGTTCCGCGCCAGCTTGCGCGAGCTGTCCTGGGTCCCGGAACGCAGCGACGCCTCAGCACACGCCCTGGTGCCGGCCCGGGTTCTTGCCGAGACCGCGAAGGCACTGACCGCCGGATCCGAGGTATCGGTCGCCCTGTCCTCGACCGGTTCCGGTGATGGGTTGATCGGGTTCGAGGGGGTTGCGGGGACCGGCAGCCGGCGCACGACGACCAGACTGCTCGAGGGTGAGTTCCCGCGGGTGCGGCAGCTCTTCCAGGCGGAATCCCAGACCATCGTGTGGCTGGAGACCGAGGCCCTGGTCGAGTCGGTGAAACGTGTCTCGCTGGTCGCCGAACGCAACACCCCGGTGCGGCTGCGCTTCACCGAGGGCCAGGTGGTTCTGGAGGCGGGTAGCGGGGACGAGGCTCAGGCGTCGGAGTCGGTCGAGGCTCGAGTCGACGGTCCGGACATATCGATAGGTTTCAACCACCAGTACCTGCTGGACGGGCTCAGTGCGATCGGGCTCCCGTCGGTGCACATGGCCTTCACCGCCCACACTCGTCCGGCGGCACTCGCCGGTGCTCCGGAGACCGGTGCTGACCCGGAGCTCGATTTCCGTTATCTGCTGATGCCGGTCCGCCTTCAGGGCTGACTGGCTCACCGAGGGGAGCACGAATGCACATCGGTCTGGTCGGCTTGGGCAAGATGGGCAACAACATGCGGGAGCGGTTACGCCGCGACGGCCACACTGTGGTCGGCTTCGACCACAACCCAGAGATCAGTGACGCCGGGTCGCTGGCCGACATGGTCGAGCAACTTCCGGCGCCGAAGGTGGTGTGGGTCATGGTGCCCGCCGGGGACCCGACGCTCGAGACGGTGAAGGCGCTCGCGGAGTTGCTCGGCGAAGGCGACGTGGTGGTCGACGGCGGCAACTCGCGCTGGCTCCACGACGACGCGCACGCGCAGCTCCTCGGCCAGCAGGGCATCGGCTTCGTCGACTGCGGAGTCAGTGGGGGTATCTGGGGGCTCGAGAACGGCTACGCGCTGATGGCCGGTGGTGAGGCGGACGACATCGCCAAGGTGCAGCCCGCATTCGATTCGCTCAAGCCCGAGGGTGATGACGGCTACGTCCACGCCGGGCCGGTCGGCGCCGGCCACTTCGCCAAGATGGTCCACAACGGCATCGAGTACGCCATTATGCAGGCGTACGGCGAGGGTTACGAGCTGCTCTGCAAGACAGACGTCGTCGAGAACGTCGCCGAAGTCTTCGCCTCCTGGCGCGCGGGAACAGTGATCCGGTCCTGGCTGCTCGACCTCCTCGTCAAAGCCCTCGAGGAAGACACGGAGCT
>JACCYJ010000263.1 GCA_013696555.1 Nocardioidaceae bacterium
CGACACCCGGTCAGTAGGAAGGCTGGGAAGGGTCGATCTGGTTGACCCAGGCGACGACGCCGCCACCGACGTGCACGGAGTCAGCGAAGCCGGCACCATGCATCACCGCCAACGCTTCGGCCGAGCGCGCTCCCACCTTGCAGTGCAGTACGACCGGCTGGTCCTGCGGCAGCTTGCCCAGCGCCTCACCGGACAGGAACTCCCCCTTCGGGATGAGCACCGAACCGGGGATGCGGTTGATCTCGTACTCGTTGGGCTCGCGGACGTCGACCAACGTGAAGGTGCGGCGACCCTCTTCGCGTTCCTTCAGCCAGGCAGCCAGCGTGCTGACCGAGATCGTCGCGCCTGCGACCGCCTCGGCAGCTTCGTCGCTGATCGCCCCGCAGAACGCCTCGTAATCGATGAGCCCGGTCACCGTCGGGTTGTCCCCGCAGATCGCACACCCCGGGTCCTTGCGCACCGCCAGCTCACGCCAGCTCATCTCGAGAGCGTCGTAGATCTGCAGGCGTCCGAGCAACGGCTCGCCGATGCCAGTGAGAAGCTTGAGCGCCTCGGTGACCTGCACCGAGCCGATGGAGGCACACAGCACACCGAGCACCCCGCCTTCGGCGCACGACGGCACCATGCCGGGCGGTGGCGGCTCCGGGTACAGGCAGCGGTAACACGGTCCGTGCTCCGCCCAGAAGACGCTGACCTGCCCGTCGAAGCGGAAGATCGACCCCCAGACGTACGGCTTGCCCAACAGCACGCAGGCGTCGTTGACGAGGTACCGGGTGGCGAAGTTGTCCGTGCCGTCGACGATCAGGTCGTACGGAGCGAACACGGCCGTCACGTTCGTAGCGTCAAGCCGCTCCGCGTGCACGATGACGGCGACGTGCGGGTTGACCTCGGCGATGGACTCCCGTGCGGAGAGAGCCTTCGGCTTGCCGATGTCGCTCTGACCGTGGATGATCTGGCGCTGCAGGTTGGACTCGTCGACCGTGTCGAAGTCCACGATGCCAAGGGTCCCGACACCGGCCGCCGCCAGGTAGAGCAGTGCCGGGCTGCCCAACCCACCAGCTCCGACGACGAGGACCTTGGCGTTCTTGAGCCGCTTCTGCCCGGTCATGCCGACCTCTGGGATGATCAGGTGCCGGCTGTAGCGGCGCACCTCGTCGGTGCTCAAATCCGCAGCGGGTTCCACCAACGGCGGGAGCGACACGGTTCCTCCTACTTCCAGGTACGAGCGACCGACGGCCGGCAGGGGGTACAACAGCCGACCGTGGTCAGCTGTTCCGACACAGCTCGGGAAGAGTCTGGTAGGCATGAGGCAGATCCATACGCGGCAGCAACGATCAGCCGGTACCGAGGAGGGCTCCTGTGGAAGTCAAGATCGGCGTCTATAACTCGCCACGCGAAATCGTGTTCGAGTCGGAAGAGGCGCGTGACGACATTCTGTCGGCGCTGCGGACAGCGCTCGCCGCGGCTGACGGTCTTTTGTTGCTGCCCGACGAGAAAGGGAGGACCATCGCTATCCCCGGATCACGAGTGGCTTACATCGAGCTCGGGGCGGATGGCTCGCGGCGAGTAGGTTTCGGCGCCCGCTAAATGGGGAACGGTATGTAGGATCGCCACCCGGCAGACGCCGGCGCGTTCGTTCTAACGGATCGCTCTGCTGGCTGACTGTCGCGTGGGCAGTCGACAAGAAAGGGAAGCGTCGGCATGGACATCATCTACGTCATCGTTGTAGGAATCATCATCGGGCTGCTCGGCAAGTTCGTAGCGCCCGGTGACCGCGACAACATTCCCATCTGGCTAACGATTCTGTGCGGGATCGGTGGCGTCATCCTTGGGTACTACGTCGCCGCCGGATTGGGCGTCGAAGAAACCAATGGCATCGACTGGCTGCGCCTGCTGATATCCATCGGAGTGGCTGCGGTGCTCGTCATGATCGCCGCCACGGTCACCGGCGGGAGCCGCGGCCGCAGCCGGGTCTGACGGCAACCGCACACCAAAGCGAGTTGCGAAAGGTCCCGGACCATTTCCGGGACCTTTCGTAACCCAGCAGTAACTCAGGACGACAGGCCCAGCCGAGCCATTCGCACGGCGTGATTCTCGGTGAGCCTGGCGAACATGCGTCCGATCGCCGCCAGGTCCATTCCGGGCCGGTCCACGCCACCGGCTAACAACGTGCTGAGTGCGTCCCGTTCCGCTACCACCGACTGGGCCTGGGTCAGCGCCTCGCCGACCAGACGGCGTCCCCACAGCGCAAGCCGGCCGGCGACCGCGGGTGTCGTCGTGATGGACTCTCGTACTCGATCCACCACAAACTGCGAATGTCCGGTGTCGGCGAGTGTGGCAAGGATCAGCTCGCGGGTCGCGCCGTCGAGGTACGCCGCGACCTCGCGATAGAAGTCGGCCGCCAAACCGTCACCGACGTAGGCCTTGACCAACCCCTCCGGCCAGTCTGCTGGGGTCGTATGTTCATGGAAGCGGTCGAAGGTGCCCCGAAAAGGTTCCATCGCTTCATAAGCGTCCACTCCACGCCCGGCAAGGTAATCCCGGAGGGCGGAGAAATGTGCCAGCTCGGCGCTGGCCATCGCTGCCAATGCCGCCTTGTCGAGCAACGTGGGCGCCATTTTCGCATCCTCGGCGAGCCGCTCGAACGCTGTCAGCTCCCCGTAGGCCAACGCGCCGAGCAGGTCGACGACGCCGGTCCGATATTCCGGATCCTCGAAACCGGCAGCCGCGGGATCCGGCTGCGGGACACCGTCAGTGCTGTGGGCCATGACGGGCAGCGTAGCGAGCACGGTTGTCGTCCACCGTCACTCGACCGACCGTTAGACTCGATCCACCCACCACGCGAATTGAGACGATCCTGACCAGCTTTCGCGACCTCGGCGTGATGCCGGAGATAGCCGATGCCCTTAGCGATGTCGGCATCACCGATGCTTTCCCGATCCAGGAGATGACCCTCCCCATCGCGCTGATGGGCACCGATCTCATCGGCCAAGCCAGGACCGGCACCGGTAAGACCCTTGCGTTCGGCATTCCGCTGGTCCAACGGATCGTGGCTCCGCACGACCCCGACTTCGACGAGCTCGTTGCCCCGGGCAAGCCGCAGGCCCTGGTCATCGCACCGACACGTGAGCTGGCCTTGCAGGTGACCGCAGACCTGGTGACCACGAGCACCCGGCGTGGCACCCGGACCGTGACGATCTACGGTGGTGTCCCGTACGAGCTGCAGCTGGACTCTTTGAAGTCCGGCGTCGACGTCGTGGTGGGAACCCCGGGACGGCTGCTCGATCTGGTGGATCGCAAGGTGCTCGACCTGTCACACGTCAAGGTCCTGGTGCTCGACGAGGCCGACGAGATGCTGGATCTCGGCTTTCTGCCGGATGTCGAGCGATTGTTGGCCAAGACACCTGAGTTGCGCCAGACCATGCTGTTTTCGGCGACCATGCCCAGCCAGATCGTCGGCCTGGCACGCACGCACATGCGCCACCCCGTTAACATCCGGGCAGAGTCGTCGTCAGAGCAGCAGACCGTCCCTGCCACGGCGCAGTTCATTTACCGGGCACACGACCTCGACAAGCCCGAGGTGGTCGCGCGCATCCTGCAGGCGGAGAACCGCGGCCGCACGATCGTCTTCACGCGGACGAAGCGGCAGGCGCAGCGAGTCGCCGACGACCTGGAGGAGCGGGGCTTCCCGAGCTCTCCGTTGCACGGGGACATGGCGCAAGTGGCCCGCGAACGCGCGATGAAGCGCTTCCGCGACGGCACCATCGAGATCCTCGTCGCCACCGATGTTGCCGCTCGCGGTATCGACGTCGAAGCCGTGACCCATGTCATCAACTACAACTGCCCGGAGGACGAGAAGACATACCTGCACCGTACGGGTCGGACCGGGCGAGCCGGAGCCTCCGGGATCGCGGTGACGTTCGTCGACTGGCCGGATCTGGCGCGCTGGAAGATGATCAACAAGGCATTGGACCTCCCGTTCCCGGAGCCGGAAGAGACGTACTCGACATCGGAGAACCTTCGCCACGACCTCGGAATCCCGGCCAGCGCGACGGGTCGGAT
>JACCYJ010000225.1 GCA_013696555.1 Nocardioidaceae bacterium
GCGGTGGACCCCGTACGACGCGCACTACCTGCCCGGCCCGGGCACGCCGGTGACCCGGATCAGCGAGCCGACCAACTATCGCGACAGCGCCGACGACCCCGCCGACCGCAGCGTCGTCTGCGCGGAGATCCCGTGCACCGCCGGTGACGAGCTGTGGAACGCCGACGACAGCACGCTGTCGCGGCTGGTGCACGACGCCGTCGCCTCGACCGGGCTGCCGCCGCTGCGGCGCACCGCCGCCCAGGTGCGGCGGCTGCCGCACGTCTACCCGGTGTACGCGCGCGGCTTCGCCGACCGGCTGGCCGGGCTGGAGGCGTGGGCGGCCGGGCTGCCGGGCGTCACCACGCTGGGCCGGGCCGGGCTGTTCGCCCACGACAACACCCACCACGCGATGGTGATGGCGCTGGCTGCCGTCGACTGCCTCACTGCCGATGGGGGATGGGACGAGACGCGCTGGGCGGCGGCCCGCGAGCGCTTCCGCGCTCACGTGGTCGAGGACTGAAACCGACACCGGCTCGACCGTTCGTACTGTTCGCTGCGCCTCGGCGCGACTCCGCTGACGAACAGGATACTCTAAGTAATCTGTCGTAACTCTCCGCATTCTCTTGGAGCCTGGACATGGCACATGTAGGCGCCGCTCCCCGTGACCGTAACCCCAGACAGGGGCCGCGCGCCCGCCTGCCACTTCGTCGTGCAGCAGCGGGCGCTGTGGTGTTTGTCGCCTCGGTGACGGCCTTCCTCGCTCAGCACCCCGGCACATCGACAGCGCAGACGGTGGGGGACCTCAGCATTCAGCTCGCCGTGGTGGTGGCCGCCGTCAGCGTCGCATGGGCGGCCCATCGAGCCTCCGACGAGCGACCTGCATGGACGATGATGGCGGTGGCCGCGACTTTGTGGCTGACCGGCAATGCGTTCTATACCACGTACGGGCTGACCCGCGATCACGTCTACCCGTTCCCCTCGCTCGCCGACGCCGGCTTCATCGGTTACTCCGTGCCGCTGTTCGTGGCCCTCGTCCTGTTTCCGCAACCCGCTCAGACCGTGACGTCGCGGCTGCGCAGTCTGCTCGACGCTCTCGTGATCGCCATCTCCATCCTCTTCATCAGCTGGTCCACCGTGCTCGGATCGGTCTACCAGGCGGGCGGCGGCGACCTGCTCACCAGGCTGACCGGTTTGGCCTACCCGGTCGTTGACGTGCTCGTGGCTTCGCTCGTGTTGACCCTGGGCATGCGCAGACCGGCCGGGCAGCGGGTGACGTGGCTGCTGCTCGGTGGGGGCCTGGTGGTGCTGACTGTCACTGACAGCCTCTACGTCTACCTGCTGTACGCCGGGGAGACCGGGCTCACGGGGACCGTATTAACCGCCGGGTGGATGTCCGCCTGGTTGCTGGTCTCGTTCGCGCCCTGGTGGCCGCGGGCGTCCGGCGCTGACGAAGTGCGCGGGGGGGCCGCCTTGGCCATCGAGCTGGTGCCCTACGTGCCCGTGCTCTTCGCCATCGTGGCGTCTGCCGGGGTCGTCATTGGCCAGGACCGGTTCCTGCTTTCCAGCGGTGCCATCCTGCTGGCCGCGGTCACTGCCCGCCAGGTGATGATCGTGTTCGAGAACGTCACGCTGACGCGTGACCTCGAGGCCAAGGTGACTGCGCGTACGGCCGAGTTGGCGGAGTTGGGTGCGATCGTGAACTCGTCCCCCGACGCCATCCTCAGCACGACCAGGGACGGCATCGTAACCAGCTGGAACCCCGGTGCGGAGCGACTGTACGGATGGCGGTCCGAGGAGATCGTGGGCCAAGACGTCGGCATGGTGGTGCCAGCCTGGCGGCGGGACGAGGAGGAGGTGGTGCTGGCGCGGGTCCGCCGGGGAGAGCAGGTGAGGAGCGAGTCAGAGCGGGTGCGCAAGGACGGTTCGTTGGTGCCGGTGGCGTTGACGGTGTCGCCGATCTACGGGGGTGGCGCCGTCGTCGGGATGGCGTCGATCCAGCAGGACATCACCGCCCGTCGGGCTGCTCAAGCGGATCTTGAGGTGGCTCGCAAGGAGGCGTTGGAGTCGTCGCAGTTGAAGTCGGAGTTCCTGGCGACGATGAGCCATGAGATCCGGACCCCGATGAACGGGGTGATCGGGTTGACGAGCCTGCTGCTGGAGACCCGGTTGGACGAGACGCAGCGTCAGTATGCGGAAGGGGTGGCGGGGGCGGGTGAAGCGTTGCTGGCGGTGATCAACGACATCTTGGACTTCTCCAAGCTGGAGGCGGGCAAGGTCGACTTGGAGCTGGCCAACTTCGACCCACGGCGGCTGGTTGAGGAGGTGGGATCGCTGCTCGCGCCGACCGCGCGCAAAAAGTCATTGGAGATGGTTGCCTACTGTCGCCCTGAGGTGCCGGCGGTCCTGGTTGGCGATGCCGGTCGGATACGGCAGGTCTTGTTGAATCTGTCGTCGAATGCCGTGAAGTTCACCGCCGCTGGTGAAGTCGCTGTCACGGTGCGATCCGTGCGCGATGGGGCGGGTCGAGTCGCGGTCCGGTTCGAGGTGGCCGACACCGGGATCGGTGTCTCGATGGCAGATCGGGAACGATTGTTCGAGGCGTTCTCCCAAGCGGACGCTTCGACGACGCGTCGATATGGGGGCACGGGGCTGGGGTTGGCGATCTCGCGGCGGTTGACCGAAATCATGGGTGGAGAGATCGGGGTCGACAGCGTCGTCGGTGCCGGCAGCACGTTCTGGTTCCAGCTTCCGCTGCCGGTTGCCGCTGAGTCGGAGTCCGCCGAGCCTGCGCTGAGCCACGACTTGCTCAGCGATTTGTCGGTGCTGGTCGTTGACGACAACGCGACCAACAGGTTGGTGCTGGAGTCGCAGCTGACCGCTTGGGGAATGCGTCCGGAGGTGATCGCGCACCCGCGCTCAGTGCTGGCGTTGCTGCGGGACGCCGTTGCCGCGGGGCAGCCGTACGCGATTGCGGTGCTGGACATGTGCATGCCGGAGATGGATGGGGTGGAGCTGGCAGGCTTGATCTCCGCCGACCGGACTCTGAGCGGCACCCGGCTGATCATGTTGACCTCTACCACGCAGGTCGACGAGGAGCAGATGAAACGGGCCGGGATACGGGAGTGGTTGACCAAACCGGTGCGCAGCTCGGAGTTCTATGACCGGCTGATGCGGGTGATGGCCCACACCGGGACACTGCCCGAACAACGCCACCCCGAGCATCCGCTGATTGTGGAGGCGGCCCGGGGGCGGGTGCTGGTGGTGGAGGACAATGCGTTGAATCAACTGGTGGCCGAGGGTGTGGTGTCCAAGCTCGGCTATGAGGTCGACATCGTCGCCAACGGTGTCGAAGCGCTCGACGCCATCTCGACCATCAAGTACTCAGCGGTGCTGATGGACTGCCACATGCCGATCATGGACGGCTTCACCGCGACCGAGGAGCTCCGGCGCAGAGAGCACGACAGCGACCGGCTGCCGATCATCGGGATGACCGCCGGCGCCATGGCAGAAGACCGGGAGAAATGCCTGGCTGCCGGGATGGACGACTATGTGTCCAAACCGGTCAACGTCGCCGCCATCAAGGCAGCCCTCGCCAGCTGGGTCGGCCCACAACCCGGCGCCACCGCGGACGGCGAAGACCAGGCCATCGACGTCGCGCGCCTCGCCGCCCTGCGCCAGCTCGGGCCCGACGACGGCCAGGGACTGCTGCCCGCACTCGTCGACGCGTTCGTCACCGACAGCCCACGTGGTCTGCTGGCGATCCGACAGGCCGCCGCGGCCGGCAACAGCCACGACCTGGAACAGGCCGCCCACCAGCTCAACGGCTCGGCCGCCAACATCGGCGCCACCCGCGTGGCCGAGCTGTGCGCCAGACTCGAAGCCACCGCCCGCACCAGCGCCAGTGGCGGCACCGCTGCCATCCTCGACCAGCTCGCCACCGAGCTTGACAACGCAGCCCGAATCCTCCGCGATGACGTGACTGCCAGGCGATGAGAGTCCTGGTCGCGGATGACGACCCCGGTGTTCGGCTGGTGGCGAAGACGGTCGTCGAAGAACTCGGACACGAGTGCATGCAAGCGGCTGACGGCCATGAGGCGTGGGACATGTTCCGGCGGTGCCAGCCACAGGTGCTCATCACCGATCGGGTGATGCCGGGGATTGACGGCTTGCAGCTGTGCCGGGCGGTCCGCGAGAGCGAGCGGAACAGCTATGCCTACGTCGTCATGCTGACCTCGCTGGCCAAACGCGACGAGATCCTGGCCGGCATCGACGCGGGAGCCGACGACTACGTCATCAAACCCGTCGAACCCTTCGCGTTGCACTCCCGCCTGCTGGTGGCGCAACGGGTGACGTCGTTGCACCTCGAACTGGGCCGGTACCGGTTGGAACTCGCCCAGCAAGCCCACACCGACCCACTCACCGGGCTGAACAACCGGCTGCAGCTCCCTGCCTACCTGGAACGGCTGCACCATCGCAGCGTGCGCTATGGCCGCGACTACTCCCTGGCCTTGTGCGACGTCGACTTCTTCAAGCCGTACAACGACACTTACGGTCACCAGGCCGGAGACAGGGCACTGCAAGCAGTCGCTTCGGCCCTGGCTTCCTTTGGTCGGCACAGCGATGACATCTACCGCTACGGCGGGGAGGAGTTTCTTCTGGTGCTGCCCGAACAGGCGGCGCTGGCGGCCACTGCTGCGCTCAAACGCTTCCGGGCGACCGTGCAAAAACTCGGCATCGTCCATAGCGGTTCACCGCTGGGCGTCCTGACCGTCAGCGCGGGCATATCCTCGTTCGTTCCCGGCGGCACGTCGGACAGCGAGGCGCTGTTGAGACAGGCCGACACTGCCCTTTACCAGGCGAAGGCGGCCGGCCGCAACGCGGTTTTCACCCTCGAAGACCTTCCGGCTACCGCCGAGCCCGCCTAAGCAGAAACGCTGCATGCAGTAAAATGACTATCCGCCACGCCAACACCCACCACGCGATGCTGCTGGCGCTAGCCGCGGCCGACTGCCTCGCGGCCGGCGGGGGGTGGAACGAGGCGCGCTGGGCGACGGCCCGCGAGCGCTTCCGCGCCCACGTCGACGAGGACTGACACCTGCCGGTCGTTCAGCTCGGCGTGCACCGCCGGCAGCACCCGGCGCAGGTAGCGGTGCAGGCGGACGAAGGACGTGCCACTGGTACGGAACGAGTAGCTGATCGGCACCTCGGTGTAGCAGAACCCCTTGGCGAGCAGGTCCAGCGTGAGCACCTGGGCGTAGTTGTAGTCGTGCACCACCTCGGCGGCAGCCGCCGCGGCGGGGGAGAAGGCGCGGTAGCCGCTCTGCCCGTCGGTGAGGTCGCCGCGCCGGGTCATCCACCGCACCCATGCGGTCAGTGCCACGTTGCCGGCTCGGCGGTGCGGGCGCATCACGTCGATCGTGCCGGCGAAGCGGCTGCCGACGACGTAGTCGGCGGCCCCGGACAGCACCGGTGCCGCGACCGCCACCAGATCCTCGGGGGCGTACTCCCCGTCGGCGTCCAGATAGACCACGCACGCCGGCGCCAGCGCGACCGCCTCGGCCAGGCCACG
>JACCYJ010000264.1 GCA_013696555.1 Nocardioidaceae bacterium
ACGTTCCCGTGGGAGATGATGATGCGGTCGCCGTAGCCGCCGTCCACGTACTCCGAGACCACAACGCCGGGCGCCGCCGCATAGATCGGCGACCCGCAGGCGGCCGAGAAGTCGGTGCCGTCGTGCAACTTCACGACCTTGAGGATCGGATGCATTCGCATGCCGAACGGTGACGTGATGTAGGGGTCGGCCAGCGGCACGCTCAGCCAGCCGCTCTGGTCATCGATGGTCAGGTTGCCCGTGCTCTGACGCAGCGCGATCCGCTGCAGCATGAGCTCGATACGAGCCCGCTCTTGTTCGAGCTCGGCGATGTGGCGCAGGTCCGCCCGCTTGGCCTTGGTGGCTCGCGCGTGTGCGGCCTGACGCTGCTGGACGAGAGAGATCACCGCGTTCGCCTCGGCCAGAGCCGTCGCCTCTAGTAGTTCCTTACGCTGGAGGTTTTCGGCTGCCTCGGCTCGCCGGGCTGCCACCTCGTTACGCACCTCTGCCACCTGCTGCTCACGGATCTCGAGCAGGGTGGTGGCCGCGCGCAGCTCGTCAACAGTGCTCACCTGGGCACCTGCCACGGACTCGGCCAGGCTCAACCGCTCACTGAAATCCGTCGTACTGCCACCGTCGAGGACAACGCCGAGGCTCATCAGCGACGGATTGCCGTACTGGTAGGAGTTCACGACGAAGGCAGCCAGTGCCTCCCGGGCCTCAAACACCTCCTGCTGGCTGTCCGCCACCGCTTCCTCAGCAACGAGGAGGCGGCCCTCGGCCTCGTCGAGCTCTCGCTGTGCCTGCAGATCGAGCTCGATGGCAACGTCGAGCTGTACACGGGTTTCGTTCAGTTGCGTCCGCGCGTCCACAAGCTGAGCCCGGGATCGCGCCAGCGCCTTCGTGGCGGAGATCAGCTCCGCGCTCGACTCATGCAGATAGCTGGTCGCCGACTTGAGGTCGCGACCGAGGTCTTGCTGTTGGTTCTTGAGCTCGTCGTCTCGACCAGCGAAGCTCGGCGCACTTATCGACGCAATGAGCGCCACGACGAGCGCAGCAATGGCGCCGACTCGACGCACTCGGAGTCGCGTCGAGGTGCCCGGCTCGACTGGGTGTGCGTCGGAAGTCTCAGACGCGTACCTGCCGATCGGGCACCGGGTGCGACCACGGGGGAAGCGTCGAGCCACAGTGAAGCCTTTGCCCTTGCGTATAGGAGTCGTTTAGCGCTGCCGTCGGCGTAACCGGGCCGGTGCCCGAGCCGATATGACTCGACCGTAGCCGACACTGCTCATACATCGAGGTATTTCCGAGTCATTACGAGCGTCGGTACTAGTGCGAGCACGACGCCGAGCGCAAGCGTGAAGCCTCCGGCGAGGAGCGCTTCGTGCCAGCCTATCCAATCGGTGATGGTCGCGATGCGTGAATCGAGTACTCCGTCAAAGATGGCGAACTGCATGAACGCGGCCAAGGCGGCGCAAGCCATCGCACCGGACAGCAAAGCTGCCAACAATGACTCGAGGACGAACGGCAGCTGGATGTGCCAGCTCGAGGCGCCGACCAAGCGCATGATGCCGATCTCCCGCCGGCGAGCGTACGCGGCAAGGCGAATCGTGTTGGACACCTGCATGATCGCGGCGGTGACCAGCAGTGCAGCGATGATAAGAGATGCGTTCCGCAACAACGCCAAGGTGAGATAAAGCGGCTTCAGCTGCTCGGTCAAACTCAGAACGTGGTCGACGCCGACGGTGCCTTCCATCTGTTGACTGACACTGTCCGTGTCGTTAGGGTCGCGCAAAGTGACGAAGAAAGCGGACGAGAACTGGTCCGGCCGGGTTATTTCAAAGACGCGTTCCGTAGATGGGCTTTGGGAGAACAACTCCTTCGCCTTGTCATAGGATTCCTGCGAACTTTGGAAGCGCACCCCCTCCACGTCGTCGTTCTTAACCAGGGTCGATTGGATTTGGCCCCGCTGCTCTTCGGACACCTCACCCTCGAGACAGGTGCCGGCGATCGACGAGCTGGAGCACAGCGTCACTTGCAGTTGCAGCCGATCGCCGAAGAACTGTTCGGTCTTGTCCGTCTGCATGATCACCAGCGCGCCGAACCCGACCAGCGTCAGCGACACGAATGTGGTCACCACGAGGGATACCGTCATGGACACGTTGCGGCGAAGGCCGGTGCCTAGCTCGGAAAGAATCTGCCCGATCTGCATGGTCTCCGAAGTGGTTAGGGGCCGGCGGCCCTAGGCGGACGTCAGTTCTGATAGCCGTACACACCGCGCGACTGGTCGCGGACGACCTTGCCACCTTCGAGCTCGATCACCCGCTTGCGCATCTGATCAACGACGCCTGAGTCGTGGGTGGCCATCACGACGGTGGTGCCGGTGCGGTTGATCCGGTCGAGCAGCTTCATGATGCCGACGGAGGTGGCGGGGTCGAGGTTGCCGGTCGGTTCGTCGGCGATGAGGATCAGCGGTCGATTGACAAAGGCGCGGGCGATGGCCACCCGTTGCTGCTCGCCACCGGAGAGCTCATCGGTCATCCGGTTGCCCTTACCGCCGAGTCCCACGAGCTCGAGCGTTTCCGGCACCACCCGGTCAATGACCGATCGCGGTTTGCCGATGACCTGCAATGCGAAGGCGACGTTCTCGCTGACCGTCTTGTGGGGAAGCAACCGGAAATCCTGAAAGACCGTCCCTATCTGGCGGCGCAGCCCGGGAACCTTCCATCCCGGTAGTCGGTTGATCTCCTTGTCGGCGACGAACACCCGGCCACCGCTGGGACGCAGCTCGCGCAGCACCAGCAACAAGAACGTCGACTTGCCCGATCCGGAGGCACCCACGAGGAAGACGAACTCCCCGCGGTCCACCGCCACATCGACAGTGTCGAGCGCCGGGCGGCTGAGTCCCGGGTACGCCTTGGTCACGTTCTCGAAGCGGATCACAGGTGTCCACGGCCGGGGATCGGGAGCAGGGACGTGCCCCAAGCAGGGATGTCACGCCGATCGTCGAGTCTACGTCGGAGCGGGGCAACGCTCCTGCAGGCACGCTGGTGAGGGTCGAGCGCTAGGCGCGGGCCTCGGCCCGCTCTACACCCCGGCGCCAACGGATGCCGGCCTCGAGGAACTCGTCGATCTGTCCGTCGAACACCGCCGCGGTGTTGCCGGTTTCATACTCGGTCCGCAGATCCTTGACCATCTGGTACGGATGCAGCACGTACGACCGCATCTGGTCGCCCCATGATCCGGCAACATCGCCACGCAGCTCGTCGAGCGTGGCCCGTTCCTCGGCGCGCTTGACCGCGAGCAACTTGGCCTTGAGGATCACCATGGCCGTGGCACGGTTTTGCAGCTGGCTCTTCTCGTTCTGGACGCTGACCACGATCCCGGTCGGCACATGGGTCAAGCGGACTGCGGAGTCCGTCGTGTTGACCGACTGACCGCCTGGTCCCGAGGACCGGTAGACATCGACCCGGATCTCTTCTTCGGGGATGTCGACCTCGTCGGTCTGCTCGATCACCGGCACGACCTCGATGGCCGCGAACGACGTCTGCCGCCGTCCCTGGTTGTCGAACGGTGAGATCCGCACCAGTCGGTGCGTTCCCGACTCCACCGACAGCGTCCCGTACGCGTAAGGGGCTCTGATCGCGAAGGTCGCAGACTTTATGCCGGCTTCTTCGGCGAACGAGGTGTCGAAGATCTCCACCGGATAGCCGTGCTGCTCGGCCCAGCGGAGGTACATCCGCATCAGCATCTCGGCGAAGTCAGCAGCGTCGACGCCGCCGGCGCCGGATCGCACGCTCATCAGTGCGTCCCGTGCGTCGTACTCACCGGAGAGGAGGGTGCGCACCTCCAGGGCTTCGATGGCCTTGACGATACGGGACAGCTCGGTCTCGGCTTCGGTCTGTGTTGGGGCGTCGCTCTCCTCGGCGGCCAGCTGTGCCATCAGCTGCACATCATCGAGGCGGGAACGCAGCTCGCTGACCCGATCGAGCTCGGACTGCAGCACCGAGAGACGCCCGGTGACCCGCTGAGCGTGAGCCTGGTCGTTCCACAGGTCTGGCGCCGACACCTGCTCCTGCAGCTCGGCCATCTCGGCCCGCATCCGAGGCAGGTCGAGCACCCGCTCGATCGTCGTCAGCGTCGCATCCAGCGCCTTGGTCTGCACGTCGAAGTCGGATCCGGCCACGATCATCCAGCCTACGCGCGACGCTTTCGGTGGCACAGTGGTGCGGTGGTGTTGGACGTGAGAGTGCGTACGCAGCGCTGCGAGCCGCGGCTCGCGGCGTTCGCGATCGCGGTCGTGCTGGGCTTGCAGGAGGGATTGCTCCTCGCCGGGCTCCGGGCCGTCTCGCCGACGAGGATCCCGAGCTGGCTCGGCGTGCTCACCCCCGTCGCGCTCGTGGGCACCGCGGCGATGACCTTGGTCGCCCTACGGCCGCGCCCAGGCGTCTGGTGGCTCTTCGGCGCCGGCGCCACCATCATGGTGGAAGGTCACGGCATCCATTTGGCGGCGAACGCGCTCAGCCACGGCCGCTTCGGTGATGCCCATGTGTGGGACGAGGTCATCGGCCACCACCTGCTGTTCGCCGGCGTGGCGGTCGTCTTTGCAGCGGTGTTCGTCGCGCTTGCGGATCGGACGCTCCACGTCGGCCGAGTGGGATACCTGCTCGCGGCGGCCGTCGGGATCACGCTGTTCAACAGCTACGTCGAGGGCGCCACGCCGGTGCTCGGACTCGCGACCTGCGCCGGCTTCCTGGTCGCGGGATGGCAGGCACGGCGAACGCCGCGCGGCGTCCTGGCGCTTGTCACGTTCACGACGACTCTCCTACTGCTGCTGGGCTGGGGCGCCTACTGGCAGGGCTTCCCCGAGTTCAGTGACCTGGGCTGGATCTGACCCGCCGACTTGATACTGATGACGACTTGTCACTGCCACGCCAGGTCCTGACCTGATCTGACGGTGGCAGGTGGTCCTGTCACGTGACCGGGATGACGGCGGACGCCTCCCCGGTGATCGTGGTCGCGTCGTCCCAACCTGGCGGACTGATCGGGAGCTGCAGCGGGGCAGCCAACTCCACCGACACGAGCTCATCGGAGGCATGCACCGCCCAGATCAGGCCGGGATAGCGCGCGAGCGCACCGGTCTGACGCAGGTACTCGGTCACATAGCGAGCGGCAACAGCGGGATCGACCTTCGCCCGGTCACCCAGGCCACCGGTGTAAACCTGCTCACCATGCACGCCGTCGGCGGCGGCCAGGACCGCGCCGTCGGCGAGCGAGTTGAGCGACTGGCGGCGCAAGTATGCCGCCGACGCGTCGACCACCACGGCTGCCAGCAGGACCAAGAGCACGAAGAAGCCGACAAGCATCAGGGTGACCTGGCCCGCCTCGCGCCGCTTCGATGACAACCTCATGAGCGGTCCTCCCGAAACGTGCCGTACGGCTCGACATGGGTACTCACCACACGCACCGACGGGGCCGAGCCCCCGAAGACCGCCGGAGCGACCGGCAACGGCTGTTGCACGGTGACCGACACCGTGATGAGCGAGCCTGAGCTGAGGCAGCGTGTCGGGTCGGGGACGCAGGTGACCGCAACACGGGCACCCCCGTGGATGTCCTGATCCGCCAGCGCCACCAGGGCCGCCGCCT
The DNA here is from genome assembly GCA_013696555.1 of Nocardioidaceae bacterium. GTDB lineage: Bacteria > Actinomycetota > Actinomycetes > Propionibacteriales > Nocardioidaceae > JACCYJ01. Next base: position 5,626 of record JACCYJ010000264.1, read on the forward strand.
CCGCACGGGCGTAGCCAACCGGTTGACTGGGTGCCAGCACGAACGCCCGTCCGGCCGCACGGCTCGCGGCGCTGGCCCCGTACGACGCGCGTTGGACGTCGAACGCCGCGAGCAACAGGTAGACCAGCGGGATCAGCAGCAGCAGGCCAAGCCAGATGAACTCGACCAGCGCCGAGCCTCGCTCGTCGTGTCGGGTCCATCGGCGGGGCCTCAAGGCAGCGTCTCCTTCACGGCGTGGCCCGCCACATCGAGATCCACCGAGGGGCCGAAGAGTCCGAGCGCCGGCACCTGGGCATGCACCCGGACGACTACGCCGGGGTAGCCGTTGACGGTGGTGGCCGCTGCGCTCACCTGCGAGGCGTACCGCTCGACCAGGGCACCGGCGATCAGCTGACGAGTACGGTCGACACCGTCTTGCGGTGCCCGGTCGATCGTGCCGGCGTACCGGGCGCCCTCCGACGCAGCCGCTGCCAGCGTGTTACGAACGTGAAGCACCAGGCCGAGCTGGATCACGCCGAGGACCAATGGCACCGCGATGACCATCACCAGCACGAAGTCGACGACGGCCGAGCCGGTGTCAGCGGCTCGGCGAGCCCGGTTGCCACCCCGGATCACGGTCAGCCACCGACCGAGGACAGCGCCTCCTGCAGCAGATCCTTCAACGCAGGACCGGCAACCGCTGTCAGGATCGCCACCAGTCCTGCCGTCATGACCGTGATCATCACCCAGCCAGGAACATCGCCGCGATCACCTCGGCGCGGCGCGAGCAGCAGGCTAAGCAGCAGGGCGACCAGCTTCGCGAGACGGCTCAGAGGCAGGCGACGCCCTACCAGGTTGCGGGTGACGATCATCGTCCTCACCTTCGTTCTCATCGGTCGACAGTGGTCATGGGCTTGTGAGGTCGAGGCCGATCACGCCGGGGAAGAAAGCGAAGATCACCGTGATCGGCAGAATCAAGAAGACCACCGGAATCATCATCGCCACCTCCTTGCGGGCGCCGGCCTCCAGTAAGGCGCGCCTCCCTGCCTCGCGGACGTCCGCCGCCTGGGCATGAAGCACATCCACCAACGGGGTCCCCCGCTCGATTGCCACTGCCAACCCCTCGGCGAACCGAGCGACGGCGGGAACGCCGGTACGAACGGCAAGAGCGTCCAGGGCGCGGTGCACCGGCGTACCGGTGCGTACCTGACCCAAGAGGAGCCGAACGTCATGCGTCAGTTCACCGTGGCTCACGGTGGCGACACGCTCCAAGGCCGAGAGCGGCCCTTCACCAGCAGCGACCGACAATGCGAGCAGGTCAGCAACCGCGGGGAACTCGGCGAGCATGCGCTCCTCACGGCGACGCACGGCGGACGTGAGTGCTTGATCGCGGCAGAGGACACCGACGGCGAAGGCGACCGCGCAGGCCGTCAACATCGGCAGCGGCGCCACCGCAGAGTGCAGAGTGAGCAGCAGCCCCAGCGCGGCCAGCGCGGTGAAGGCGACAAGCCCCCACTGCAGCTGTGAGACGCGAAACTGCTCGGTCGTCATCGGCGAGCCGAGTCGCTCGAGGCGCCGCCGCACCGACGCGCTGCCACCCAGCACGCGCTCCAAGCCGCCAGCCAGCCGGCGAACCGACGGACCGAAGATCGCCCAACCCACCGCAGCCGGTGCGACGGTGGCCTGCGGCTCGGTTGCCATCCGTGGCGTTTGCGGCAAGTCCTGGAGGTACGGCATGACGCGGTCGGCCAGTGCCGGTCGGCGCGAACGCAGCACACTGGCAGCGACCAGCCAGCTGCCCGTTGCCCAGGCCGCGCCCAGAAGGACTCCGACCGCTGCGCCGCTCACGAAAGGATCCGCTGCTCGACCGGTAGCCGACCGAGCCATGTCATCAGTCGGTAGGCGACGAGGCATGACGCGGCACCGGTCGCGAGCACCAGCACACCGGTGGTGGACGCATACCGGGAAATGATGTCGCGCTGGAACGACATCATCAGCAACACCAGCCACGGGGCTGCTACCGCGAGCCGGGCGCCGTTGATGGTCCAGGCCTGTCGGGATTCGAGCTCTGCCCGGGTACGGGCATCGTCGCGTAGGAATCCCGACAATGCCCGAAGCATGCGTCCCAGGTCGCCACCACCGACGTCGCGTGCGATGCGAAGTCCCTCGACAACGCGGTCCCCCACGGGATCGGCCAACCGCCGCTTGAGCAGGTCGAGGCAGTCGTTGAAGCGACCCGACGCCTGGTAGTCGCGAGCAAACTTCACGAAAGGCTCCCGCAGCGGCTCTGGCCCGCGCTCCCCCAGCTGCACCAACCCCTCGGAGAGGGACAGACCGGCGCGAACGGCCGAAGCCAGGTTGTCGACCGCCTCTGGCCACAGCTCGGCGAACTCACGCTGGCGCCGGCGCGCCCGGCCGCGCAATACCGCGATGGGCAGGTACGCCGCCATCAGGGCGAAGACGACAGCGACCGGTGGCGTCCCAGATATCGCCAGCATCGCCGCCCCCGTCACGACAGCGACGCTCGCGGACAGTAGTGCGGCGCCAACGGGCGTGACGCCCTCGACCCCGGCGCGGCGCAGCAGCTCCGTCAGCCCGAAGGAGCGTGTCCCGCGAGCGACTAGCCGGTCGGTCCCCATCAGCGCCGACCAGACGAGGAACAAACCGGTCCCGAGCAGGAGACCAAGCAGCGCCCCCATCTCAGCGACGACCTTCCCCGGTGATCACCGCGGGAGTTCGGTGGAGCAACCGGTCCAGGTCGATCCCGCATCGCTCGAAGCGCTCAAGGCGAGGAGGCATGCCCGACAAACGCTGCAACCGTCCATGGTGGAGGGCGAAGAGTGGCTCGGCCTCGATGACGTCGTTCTCCACCCGCCCCGATACGGCGACGATCTCCTCGACACGCCGGGCCCCGCTGTGGTCGAAACCGATGTGGACGACCAAGTCGACGGACGCCGCAACCGTCGGCAGCACAAAGCGGGAACCGATGTTCTCCCCGGCAAGGAGCGGGAGGGTGCACATCTTCACCAAGGCCTCGCGAGCCGAGTTGGCGTGCAGGCTGGCCATTCCAGGCAGCCCAGCGTTGAGTGCGAGCAGCAGGTCCAGACATTCTTCGGCGCGGA
>JACCYJ010000249.1 GCA_013696555.1 Nocardioidaceae bacterium
TCTGTCTCGGAAGGATTACCACTATGCGCCAGGTCGGTCGCGCGCTCAGCCTCACCGCCGCAGGGCTGCTGGTGACCTCGGTCGCTGGCGTCTTCGCCGCGAGCGGTGCCGCAGCCTCCCTTCCGCCCCACGGCTCGGTCGTGAGCGAGGATCCCGTCAACTACACCCCGAATCTGGTCAGCAACACGGTCGTCTCCCATCCTGCGATCTATGCGCTGGCGCAGTCGGGCTCGACGTTGTTCGCGGGCGGCGCGTTCAACGCCGTGGAGAACTCGAACAGGACCACCACCTACACGCGGACGCACATCATGAGCTTCAGCGCCACGAGCGGGGCAATGACGAGCTTCGCGCCGACGCTGAACGGGCCGGTGTGGACCATCGTTGCTGATGGTTCATCGGTCTACGTTGGTGGGCAGTTCACCACGGTCAACGGCGTCGCCCGGCGCGGCATAGTCAAGCTGAACGCCACCACCGGAGCGGTCGACACGAGCTTCAACGCATCGCTCAACTCGGGCAAGGTGAACGAGGCGCGGCTTGTCAATGGCCGGCTCATCATCGGCGGCACGTTCTCGAAGAAGCTCATGGCGCTCAACCCCACGACCGGTGCGGACACCGGCTTCATCAATGTGCCCATCACCGGCTCGGTGGCGGCCAACGCTGGGTCCACAGACATCTATCGGTTCGCGGTCAACCCTGCCGGCGACCGGCTGGTGGCCCTCGGGAACTTCACCTCCGTGGCCGGCCAGACGCGCTACCGCGCCTTCATGCTTACTCTCGGGCCCACGGCAGCGACACTGAACCCCTGGTACTACCAGCCACTCGAAAACATGTGCCGGGCAGTCAGTTTGCCCGCGTACCTACGTGATGTCGACTTCTCTCCCGACGGTAGCTACTTCGTTTTCGTCTCCACCGGCTTCATTCCCAACTCCGGCGGCGAAGGTCGGGATCTGTGTGACGCCACCGCCCGGTTCGAGACGAACATCGCTAGCCCCCCCAGACCGACGTGGATCAACTACACCGGTGGTGACACCTTGCATTCGGTCGCCGTCACCGGCGCAGCGGTCTACGTCCAGGGCCACCAGCGCTGGTTGAACAACGGTGCGGTCGAGCGCCCCGGCATCGGTGCGATCGATCCCACCACCGGGTTGGCAAATTCGTGGAATCCCACCAAGACGCGCGCCGTGGGCGGCAAGGACCTGTTCGTCACGTCCGCCGGCCTCTGGGTCGGCAGCGACGGGAAGCGGTTCAATGGGGAGTATCGCTACGGGATCGCGTTCAGCCCGTTATAGGACGCAAACTGATGGCGCCGGACGGGCCCCCGAGATCGCATCACCCGCCCGGCGCGCCCCAAGTATCGAACATTTCCTGCTCCAGTGGGTGACTTTGCGTATAACTGACCTCACGATAGGCAAGGGGGCCGGTCGGGCGCCGAGCCCCGCTGTCTGCTGAACGAGGCTCACTCACAGTGCGTTGACGCCCGACCGGCGTCTGCACCCGTACCCGGCGGCCACGACTGCCATTCCCGTGGTACCTGACTGGACGCCCACAGCGGTCGATACGCTCTCGCTGATGTCAGCGCCAGCACCTCGCCAACCGGTGGATATATACGGCCATCCCCGTGACCTGGTACGGGAGGCGGTGCGCACCTTCGGCACCGATGCTGTCGTCGACTCCAGTGTGAGACTTCTCGAGGGTGCCGCTGACGTCGCGGAGCTACCGGTGCCGCTGACGTACTTCGGCGGTGCTCACGCAGCGGCCGAGCTGCGCCGCGGCTCTCTCCGCGAACGCCAGCAGGACCACTGGCCGAGGATCTGGGGCGCGCGAGCACTGCGGTACGCCTGGGTCGATCATGCCGAAGCGGCGGTGATGACGGGGCTGCGGGACCCGGCGTGGCGGGTCCAGGAGATGTCGGCGAAGGTGGTCGCTCTGCGGGAGCTCGGCAGCGCTGCGGACCAACTGGGGCCGTTGGTGGGCTCCGAAGTACCGCGCGTGCGGGTTGCGGCATGTCGGGCTCTTGGAGTGGTCGGGGAGTTTGAGCATGCGAAACTTCTGCTGGGGCTGACCGACGATGATTCGGTCGCCGTCCAGATTGCGGCGGAAGCAGCTCTGCGCAGACTTCGGCTGCGTCTGGACCGAGACTTCTAGCCAAGCCGCTCTGTGCGGTGGGGCTCAGGTGGTGGCGACTCCGAGTATCCATACCGCGGCAGCGAACAGAGCACCGGCGAGCTCCACGAGGATGGCCAGACCGCTCGCTTTGAGAGCAGTCACGGTGGCCCGCCACGCAGGTTGGTGTGCGGAATGTCGCCGGCGCTCCGCGACGTAGACGCCAGCAACGAATCCGAGCACCAGCCCAATGACGGGGATGACGAAAAAGCCCACGATGCCGGTCAGCCCTCCGATCAGGATCGTCGTCCGGGAGACGCCGGCTCCTCGCAGATGCCGCTCGGCCACCCACCACTTCCCGACCGCCGCGGTCACCAACAGCGCGACCGCGACTCCGCAGACCGTCCATGCGGTGGCGCCCCCGGTCTCGAGGGCCCACGCGGTTATGGCGCCGCCGACCAGCAGTGACCCGGGGATGACCGGCAGCACGACACCGACCACACCGATCGCGATGACCACGGCCACGAGGGCTTCGCCGCCGGTCATGGCAGGGAGTGTGCCAGAGCTAACTTGCTGCAGATGCAGAAAGGCCCCGGGTGAACCGGGGCCTCAGTGGTCGAAGTGGTCCTGATTGCTAAGCGCCGCGAGCGGGTCAGTGCTCGCTGGGTGACGGGCTGGCCGGCGTGCTGGCCAGGCGGCCAGTCTCATCCTGGATGCTTGCGGCGATCTCGCGCAGCTTGTCCTCGTGCTCGCGTGCATGGTGGGCACAAAACAGCAGCTCTCCGCCGCTGGACAGCTCGACCCGCAGGTACGCCCGCGCACCGCAGCGGTCACATCGGTCCGCGGCCGTGAGAGCGGTGCCTGGAGCAACAGCAGTCGTCACGTGTCCTCATCTTCCGTCTCGATGTCGCTGCAACGAGGAGTTGCACGTACTGGAACATCCAATCACGGCGGATGCTTCCCGATGTCCCATACTTGCCTCTTACTGGCCCGTTACTGGCATGGTGGGGGCGCGCGAGCGGCGCGGGTTGCATTTGCGTGTCGACAGTGATTCGGCGTGTCGCAGGCGTTGGCTTGGTCCAGACACCTCTCCGGCGTGCTGCCGCGCCCCTGTCGGCTGGCTTGGGTAGCCTCGGCGAGTGACGACACCGGGGGCGACGATCGACGCCACGTACAACGCTCGCCACCTGCTGGTCCTCGAGGGCCTGGAGGCGGTTCGCAAACGCCCGGGCATGTACGTCGGCTCCACAGACACGCGCGGCCTCATGCACTGCCTGTGGGAGATCATCGACAACGCGGTCGATGAGGCGTTGGCGGGTTCCTGCCACAGCATCGTGGTCGTGTTAGGGGCCGACGGCTCGGTCGAGGTTCGCGACGACGGCCGGGGGGTGCCCGTCGATATCGAGCCCAAGACCGGACTGACCGGCGTCGAGGTCGTCTACACGAAGCTGCACGCGGGCGGCAAGTTCGGCGGCGGATCCTATGTGGCAACGGGCGGGTTGCACGGTGTGGGTGCCTCGGTGGTCAACGCCCTCGCAGCTCGCTTGGATGTCGAGGTCGACAAGGCCGGCGCGACCTGGGCGATGTCGTTCCAACGCGGCGTTCCTGGCTTCTTCGAGTCTGACGGGCCCCAGTCCGGGTTCCAGCCGGGCTCTGCCCTGCGCCAGCTCGGCCGCGTCAAGCGGACCGTGACCGGTACCCGAGTCCGCTACTGGCCCGACCCACAGATTTTTATCAAGGACGCGTCGTTCTCCTTCGACGAGCTGATCACCCGTGCCCGGCAGACGTCGTTTCTGGTGCCCGGTCTGGACCTGGTCCTACGCGACGAGCGGGGCGCCGCACCGGTCGAGGAGCGCTTCCGCCACGACGGGGGGATCACCGAATTCTGTGCGTTCCTGGCCACCGGCGAGCCGGTGACCCCGGTGGTGCGGCTGCAGGGCGTCGACTCCTTCACCGAGACCGTGCCCGTGCTCGACACCCGTGGCCATATGACGCCGTGCGACGTCGAGCGCGAGCTGAGTGTGGACATCGCGCTCCGCTGGGGCACCGGCTACGAGACCGAGCTCCGCTCGTTCGTCAACATCATCGCTACGGCCAAGGGTGGCACCCATCTCACCGGCTTCGAACGGGGTCTGACCCGTTCGTTCAACGACGTCCTCAAGCAGACGCGACTGCTCCGATCCGGTGACGCCGACGTCAGCAAGGACGACATCCTTGAAGGCCTCACCGCTGTCGTGACCGTCCGGCTGGCTGAGCCGCAATTCGAGGGGCAGACCAAGGAGGTCCTGGGCACACCGGCGGTGACCAAAATCGTCGCCAACGTCGTCGCCACTGAGCTCAAGGCATTCCTGACCTCCAGCAAAGGGGCGCCCAAGATTGCGGCTCGCCAGGTCATGGAGAAGGTCGTTGCCGCGGCCCGGACCCGGATGTTGGCGCGACAGCAGCGTGACAACCAGCGCCGCAAGAACGCACTCGAGTCCAGTGCGCTGCCAGCCAAGCTCGCCGACTGTCGCAGCAACGACGTCGACCGCTCCGAGCTCTTCATCGTCGAGGGTGACTCTGCCCTTGGAACCGCCAAATCGGCTCGCGACTCGGAGTATCAGGCGTTGCTGCCTATCCGGGGCAAGATCCTCAATGTCCAGAAGGCCTCTGTCGGCGACATGCTCAAGAACACCGAGTGTTCCTCGATCATCCAGGTGGTGGGCGCCGGGAGCGGACGGACGTTCGATATCGACGCGGCTCGTTATGGCCGCATCATCCTCATGGCCGATGCCGACTCCGACGGCGCACACATCCGGTGCCTGCTGACGACGCTGTTCTTCCGGTACATGTTCCCGCTCATCGAATCCGGGCGGGTGCTTGCCGCGGTGCCGCCACTGCACCGCATCGAGCTCGCCAGCCCCAAGAAGGGCATGGACAAGTACGTCTACACCTACTCCGACCCGGAGCTCCAGCGGCGCCTGGCTGAGTTGGCCAAGAGAGGTGCGCGCTGGAAGGAGCCGGTGCAGCGATACAAGGGGCTTGGGGAGATGGACGCCCACCAGCTGGCCGAGACCACGATGGACCCGCGGCATCGCACCCTGCGACGCATCACCGTCGACGACGCGAGCATCGCCGGCGACGTGTTCGAGCTGCTCATGGGCAACGACGTGGCTCCCCGCAAGGACTTCATCGTCCAGGGCGCCTACGAAGTCGACGCCGAGGCCATCGACACCTGACCGATCTCCCGCATGCCATCATCCGCGACACATCGCCCCTGCTCATCGTCCTGCCCGGCGAGTGGCGCGGTATTGCTGTTCTGTGGGTTGGGACGGCGCGGGTTTGCGCCACTGGAGTCGCGTGCAGCGGCCCGGCGCCGAGTCCGCCGGGAGTAATCGGCCGGGCGCCACGCGATTGGCGCGGATGATCGCAGCGAAGTCACGGATCAGGGGGCGATGACTCTTCGATGGTCGGCGGGTGGGCGGAGGGTGATCAGGGCGCAGACGGCCGCCGCCGCAGCGCACACGGCAGCGCCCACGAAGACCGTGTGCAGTTGGACCAGCCCGGCGTCGAGGAGTCGTTCGCCGTACACTGTGCAGTTCAGCTGGTCTTGCGGACACAGCTGCCGGACTGGCGGGATGTCGCTTGCGGCGGCGTAGAAGCGGCGCAGCCCGATGGTGGTGAGGACCGAGATCCCGACCAGCATCCCCACCATCCGCGCGACCACTACCAGCGCACTCGTGACGCCGTGCACAGCTGCCCGAGTGCTGGCCAACAGCGCCGCGTTGACCGGAGCAATCGCGACTCCGAAGCCGAGGCCAGCCGCTACCAACGGGACGGTTGCGGAGGCGTGGCGGAGCGCGTCGGCGTCCCAGGTCGCCATCCAGACGAAGCCAGTCGCCGCCATCGCCATGCCGGCGGCCGCGAGTGGTCCGGCCGAGATGACTCGGGTGGCGAAACCGCCGAGGACCGCGCCCACCGGCAGCGCTGCTAGGAAGCGCAGCAGCACCAAGGCCGCGTCGAGCTGCGAGTCGGGGTAGACGGTGAGGCGCGCGTAGAACGGTACGTCCACCAGTGCAGCTATCAGCGCCGCCCCAACGAACAGCGACACGACCAGCGCCCCCCACGCCGACGTGGCATTCAGTGCACCATGCGGGATCAGCGGCCTACTGGCCCGGGCCTGACGCCAGGTGAAGACGGCAGCGCAGCCGGCCGACGCGACGAGCAGGTACGGCCCGGTGGGGGAGAGAACCTGGACCGCAGGGTCGGCCGACGCGAAGGCGACGATCAGGCCGCCCAGCGACAACCCGAGGAGAACGGCCCCCGGAAGGTCGACCGCTGCCAACGTCGACCCCCAGGACCGCCATGCCAGCAGCGGTCGTGTCGCCGTCAGTTGACGAGCGACGAAGAGGATGAGCAGCCCGGCAGCGGCCACGGCCAGCGGCGACAGCCATCGGCTCCCCCCGACAACGGGCAGGAACGCCCGGCCGTACGTCACGTCGCTGACGAGCGACTCCGGTTGCCGCATCACGAGCACGACCACTGCGATGACCGAGAGCGCGAGAACTGCCCCGATGACGTCGACGCCGGTGGTGTCCGGTCTGGGTCGGGATTCTTGACGCGTCGCGAGGAACGCGGCGACGAGAACAAGGGCGACAGCGGTGTTGAGCCAGAAGATCGCCCGCCAGTCCGACGCGGCGAGGACGAGCGCGCCGTAGAGCGGACCCAGAACGCTGCCGAGCTCCTGGACCGCCCCGACCACACCGAGGGGGACACCGCGCCGTTCCGGCGGCCACAGATCCGCCACTAGCGCCATCGTTGCTGGCACCAGGCCGCCGCCGCCCACGCCCTGCAACAGCCTGCCCGCAACGACGGAGCTCAGATCGTAAGCCGCCGCGGTGAGCACCGATCCCAGTGCGAAGATCACCAGCGAGCCGATCAGCACCGGGACCCGTCCGCGCAGATCAGCGATCCGCCCGATGAGCGGCAGGATGGCGACGTACCCGAGCAGGAAGCCCGAGACGATGGGGGCGGCGCGCTGCAGCTCATCGAGGTCGAGGTTCGCTGCGGTCATCATGTCCGGCAGCGCCAGCACGACGACGTAGGTGTCCGCGGCGGCGAAGGCCACGGCGACCGCTGCCAACCCGAGCAGCGTCCGGGGGAGCGGTCCGCTCCCTCCCGCCGCGCTCACGGCGCGGTGATCTCGACTGTCTCGGCGGAGGGGTCGAGGGTCAGCGAGTACGTGACCTCGTCGGCGTCGGGGTAGAACGGACCGGTCAGCACCGCGGTACGCAACTCGTCGTCGTCGGTAAGCCCGTAGACCACGCCGAAGTCGCCAGTGTCGTCGGCGGACGGGATGACCGCGGCGACCGCCGATCCAGGCAGCGTGCCGCTGATCGTCGTGAGCACCTCATCGCCGGCGCGCGCCTGGTCGCCACCCTCGATGTTGTCGGTGGCAGTGAGGAACGACGACACACCGGACTCGACGTCGAGGAGCTGGGCTGGGTCCGGCGCCCCGTAACTGCCGGGATCCAGCGGAACGTAGATGGGGCTGAAGCCGATCTTGGCCCGGACATTGCCGTCGACCGACACCACGTCGGCGCTGAGCGAGCCAACTGTCGTCGCCACCCTGACCTCCCCTTCGAAAGCCGGATCATGGGTGCCGACACCCTGGGCTTCGAGCAGGCCGTTGACGCCGGAGGGCAGGTCATCGGTGCTCATGGTGAACTCGATGCTCTCGGCGTCGTCCAGGACCTGTCGGGCGGTGTCGAGCCGATCCTGGAGGTCTGGGGGCGGATCGGGCTGAGGCTCAGCATTCCCGCTGCATCCGCCGAGCGTGACGGCCATGGCACTGCCCGCCGCGGCTACCCAGAGCCGGCCGGACCTCAGCACGCGGTCACCGATGCCCGTGGCGGGCGCGGCAACCGGACGCCGCCGGCCCAGCCACCGCGGCGATCGGCTGGCCCACTGGGGTGCCGGAACCGTCGCGGCGACCGGTCGGCTCCGGCAGCTCGATGGGCGCACCACTCCCGGCGGCCGCGAGGGCTGGGCCGCAGCCAGCCCAGGCGAGCAGCAGGGTGTCCTCTCCTTTGAGGAACCGGTGGCAACGCACGCCACCTGTTGCCCGGCCCTTGCCCGGGTAGTCCGTCAGCGCCGAGACCTTGACGGTTCCGGCCTGGGTACCGGGCGCTGCGGTGCCGGTGCCGGCGACCGTCACCACAACGCCGTCCGTGACGGAGGGGACGGCGCCGAACGACACAGCGCGTGCGCCCAGACCCAGCTTCACCCCAGCGATCCCGCCGCCGCCGCGGCCCTGTGGCCGGACTCCAGTGGCAGAAAAGTGCAACAGCTGGGCGTCAGAGGTGATGAAGCACAGCTCTTCGTCACCCCGGCCCAGCTCGACCGCCCCGATGACCGTGTCGTCGTTGTCGAGCCTGATCACGTCCCACTCGTCTCGGTGGGGATGATCGGCGGTCACTCGTTTGACCACGCCACGCCTGGTCCCGACGGCGAGCCCGGCACCTTCAGGGTCCAGCGAGGTGAGACAGAGGACCGTTTCACCCGGTCGCAGGGCCAGGAACTCAGCGACCGGCGCGCCGCCTTGCAGATGCGGGGCGGCCGCGGTGCCCGGCAGAGAGGGCAGGTCGAGCACCGCCAGCCGGTAGAGCCTGCCGGCGTTGGTGACCGCCCCGATCGTGCCCCGGGCGGAGGTCTGGACCGCAGAGATGATGACGTCGTGCTTTGCCCGGTTCCCGCCCGTGCCCGGTTCGTCCCCGGCGGTTCGGGCCAGCAGCCCGGTCGAGCTCAGCAGCACCAGGCAGGGATCATCTGCGACCTCCAGGGAGGTGGCCACGGACACCGGTTGACCGGCTGACTCCAGTAACACCGTTCGGCGAGGCGTTCCATAGGACGAAGCGATCGCGGCCAGCTCGTCGGAGACCACGCGCCGAAGCAACGCCGTGTCGGCCAGTACTGCGTCGAGTGCCTCGATAGTGCTCCCGAGCTCGGAGCGCTCTGCTTCCAGCTCGAGGCGGGAGAACTTCGTGAGACGTCGCAGCGGCATGTCCAAGATGTACGTCGCCTGCACCTCGCTGAGATCGAAGACGGCCATCAGCCGAATCCGCGCGGCGGCGGCGTCGTCGCTGGCGCGGATCACCTGGATCACCTCGTCGATGTCGAGGATCGCGATGAGCAGTCCCTCGACGAGGTGCAGCCTCTCGGCCGCGCGCGCGCGACGGAACTCGGTGCGCCGCCGCACCACCTGGTAGCGGTGATCGAGATAAACCTCGAGCAGCTGTTTGAGCCCGAGAGTCCGCGGCTGGCCGTCGACGAGGGCGACGGCGTTGATCCCGAAGGAGTCCTCGAGCGGGGTCTGCCGGTAGAGCTGCTCGAGGATGGCGTCCGCGTGGAAGCCGTTCTTGATCTCGATCACCAGTCGCAGGGCGCTGTGCCGGTCGGTGAGGTTCTTGACGTCGAAGATGCCTTGCACCTTCTTGGCCTGCACCAGTGCCTTGATGCGTTCGATGACTTTCTCGGGACCTACGTTGTAGGGCAGCTCCGTCACCACGATGCCCTGCCGCCGGGCGGTCACTGCCTCGATGCGAGCGGACGCACGCATGCGGAAGGCGCCGCGGCCCGTCTCGTAGGCGTCGCGGATGCCGTCGAGGCCGACGACCTTGCCCCCGGTGGGCAGGTCGGGACCGGGGACGAAACGCATCAGGTCGTCGAGGGTGGCCGCCGGGTGATCGATCAGGTGCCGAAGGGCGGCCACAACCTCCACCAGGTTGTGCGGTGCGATGTTGGTCGCCATGCCGACGGCGATCCCCGACGCGCCGTTGACCAGGAGGTTGGGCAGCGCCGCCGGCAGGACCGCGGGCTCGTACTCACGGCTGTCGTAGTTGGGCTTGAAGTCGACGGTGTCCTCGTCGAGAGACGCCGTCATGGTCACCGCCGGAGCCGCCATCCGGCACTCCGTGTAGCGCATCGCCGCGGGCGGGTCGTCGGGCGAGCCGAAGTTGCCGTGCCCGTCGACCAGCGGCAGACGCATCGCCCACGGTTGCACCAGGCGCACCAGGGCGTCGTAGATCGCGCCGTCTCCGTGCGGATGGAGTCGCCCCATCACCTCACCGACGACGCGGGCGCACTTCACATGTCCACGGTCGGGTCGCAGGCCGATGTCGGCCATGGTGAACAGGGTGCGCCGCTGCACTGGTTTCAAGCCATCGCGGGCATCGGGCAGCGCGCGGGAGTAGATGACCGAGTAGGCGTACTCCAAGAAGCTCGCCCGCATCTCCTCGCCGACCTCGATGTCGACGATGTGCTCCTCGAAGTCCTCCGGTTCGGCGGTCGTCCTGCAGCGGGCCATGGTGGGGTCGCGATCTCCTCGTGTCGAAGGCAGATGCCATTGTCTCCGCTGCGACGGACAGCGGAACGCAGGCACGCCTTGATACCGTCCGCCCATGGCCGACCGGCGCAGCGCTGGCCTACGCTCGGGGGCGGTAGCTGGACCGACGCTGGTCCCAGCCGGTGACCAAGACGACGCCGCGAACAAGAGGATAGAAGCGTTCGGCGAGCGGGTGGGCCTGACCGGTGTGCTCGGCAACCTCGACCGCGTTGCCCGCGAGGTGGGGACCCTGGGAAGCGCCGAAGGCTGCGGCTACGCCTGGGACGAACGTGACGCGACGACGAAGCAGTGGTGGCCACAGGGGCTCACCACCACCGCCGAGGCCGGCCCGGCGACAGCCGCGCGGCTGGGTGGACCGGTCGTGTTTGCCGCCTGGTATGCCAAGCGCCGGTGGCGAGGGGGTGAGGGTGCCGTCCGCCTTGCCGTCCTGGATCTCCGCGACGAGCGACTGCCGCGCTACTCCCATGTCCTGCTCGTGGAGCCGTACCGCTCGGTCTGGTCGCGTCGATGGCGGCACCGCGACGTCGCGGTACACGCCGGCGGTCTGGTCTGGGTCGACGATCGGCTGCTGGTGGCCGACACCCGGGACGGCTTCCGAGTCTTTGACACCCGTGACGTGGTGGCCGTCCCTCCCGGAACGCGTGCTGCTCGCGGTTGCCCGTACCTGCTGCCGCAGCGGGGCCGTTGGCGAGCTAGCACGATCCCAGGGGTTCGGCCGATGCGCTGGTCTTTCGCTTCTCGTGACCGCACAGAGCTCGGGGGTGACTGGCTGATCGCAGGGGAGTACGCCGCCAGTGGCACGGGCGCCAGAATCGTCCGGCTTCCGCTCGAACCCCTCCTGGCCGGCGAGCCGGCGGAGTCGGTCGAGGTGGTGACTCCCGCCATCCGCAGCATGCAGGGCGCCGCCCGGGTGGGCGGGCGCTACTGGGTCAGCGCAAGCCGCGGCAGCCGGCGCCGCGGTCACCTGTGGCACGGCGGCCCCGGTGAGGCGTTCGCCAAGTTCGAGCAGGCGCTGCCGATCGGACCAGAGGACGTGTCGTACGACGTAGACCGTCGGTGCCTGTGGACGCAGACCGAGCATCCGGGTCATCGCTTCGTGCTGTGCGTCCCGCTGCCGCCGGTAGGTTGAACCGTGACCGCACCTGCGCCGCCCCCGGAGCATTGGGAAGCCGACGTGGTGTTGCGCGACGGCAGCGTCGCCCAGCTGCGCCCGATCACACCGGACGACGCGACCGCCTTCGTCGACTTCTACGCCCGGGTGTCCGGCCAGTCGAAGTACTACCGCTTCTTCGCTCCCTACCCGGTCCTGTCGAAACGCGACGTGCAGCGCTTCACCACCGTGGACCACCACGACAGGGTGGCGCTGGTCGTCACTCTGCGGTCCGAGATGATCGCGGTCGGCCGCTACGACGCCCTCGGGGCTGATGCCGCCGAGGTGGCTTTCCTGGTACAGGACGACTATCAGGGCCGCGGTGTAGGTCAACTGCTGCTCGAGCACCTCGCTCAGGCGGGGCGCGAGTGCGGCTTCGCTCGCTTCGTCGCCGAGGTGCTTCCCGACAACGACGCGATGATTGCCGTGTTCCGGGACCAGGGCTACCGGCTGGTCAGCGGGTACACCGACGGCGTCCTGCGGTTGGAGTTCTCGATCGACCCCACCGACACCGCCATCGGAGTCATGCAGGCACGAGAGCACCGGGCCGAGGCGGCGTCGGTGCAACGTATCCTCCATCCGCGAGGCGTTGCGGTGGTGGGAGCTGGCCGCCAGCACGACACCATCGGGCAGGCGCTCATCCGGAACCTGGTGCGCGGTGACTTCTGCGGGAGGCTTTACGCCGTCAACGCGCACGGCGAGCCGATCTCCGGTCTGCCGGCGTACTCCACGGTGCAACAGATCCCGGACGAAGTGGATCTGGCGGTCGTCGCCGTCCCGGCGGAGGCTGTGCCCGATGTGGTCCTCGACTGTGCAGCGAAGGGTGTGCACGGGTTGGTCGTTGTGTCGTCGGGGTTCGCCGAGATCGGCGACGAAGGTCGACGTCGTCAGCGCCACCTGGTCGGCCAGGCACGCAGCCATGGGTTGCGTCTGATCGGTCCCAACTGTCTGGGGATTCTCAACACCGACCCCTCGATCCGGTTGAACGCATCCCTTTCGCCGGTGCTCCCGTCGCGGGGCCGGGCCGGATTCTTCTGTCAGTCAGGCGCTCTCGGCCTAGCCATCCTCGACTCGGTGCACCGCCGCGGGCTCGGGCTTACGACGTTCGTCTCCGCCGGTAACCGTGCCGACGTGTCCGGTAACGACCTCTTGCAGTATTGGGAGGAGGACGCAGCGACCGAGGTGGTGCTGCTGTATCTCGAGTCGATCGGCAACCCGCGGAAGTTTTCCCGGATCGCACGCCGGGTGGGTCGTCGTAAGCCGATCGTGGCCGTGAAGTCAGGGCGCACGACCCAGGGAGTCCCGGTGGGGCACGCCGTTCGACGCTCGCCGTTGCCGCCGGCAGCCGTCGACGCGATCTTCGAGCAGGCAGGCGTTGTCCAGGTCGACACCCTCGAGGAGATGCTCGACGTGGCCCAACTCCTTGCCGGCCAGCCGCTGCCTCGGGGGCAGGGTCTTGCCGTGATCGGAAACTCTGATGCACTCGGGCTGCTGGCCGTCGACGCGGCTACCGCGGCTGGGCTGCAGGTGGGCCGTCTCATCACCCTGCGGGCCGAGGCGGTAGCCGATGACTACCACCGGGCACTCGCCGATGCGGTCGCCGATCCGGCGATCGACGCGATGGTCGCCATCTACGTGCGGCCGATTGCCACCTCCGGCGCGGGCATTTCTCGCGAGCTGGTAGCGGTGGCCGAGGAGTCCGACAAGCCGCTCGTGGCCACCTTCGTTCCCGATGCGACCGGCGCCGAAGATCTGGGCTCGGTGCCCTCGTACTCGGCGCCGGAAGTGGCGGTGCGAGCACTGGCCCACGCGGTGGCGTACTCGACCTGGCTGGCGCGACCGACAGGGCAGGTGGCCGAGCTGGCCGACATACGACCCAGGGACGCGCGCGAGGTAGTGCGAGACGCGGTGGCGGGGGGCACTGAGACGACCCGGTTGTCGTACGGGCAGCTGCGCGAGGTGCTCGACGCATACGGAATCGATTTGTGGCAGCGCATCGAGGTAGCCACCCTCGAGGAGGCAGTGGCTGGCGCTGACCAGCTCGGCTGGAATGTCGTGCTGAAGGCGACGGCGGAGCACCTGCGAAACCGACCCGACCTGGCACACGTGCGGCGCTCCATCGACAGCGCCGACAAGATGGCCGCCGCATGGGGCACGCTCAGCGATCTCGTCGGCGCGGCCGCTACGGCAGGTTTTGTGGTGCAACGCACTGCCGCTCCGGGCGTGACTGTCTCGGTGGAGTCGCTGGAGGATCCGCTGTTCGGGCCGATCGTCTCCTTCGGCGTTTGCGGTGCTCCCAGCGATCTGCTCGCCGACCGGTCGTACCGCATTCCTCCGCTGACCGACGCCGATGCCGATGCCATGGTTCGGGAGATCAAGTCAGCTCCGCTGCTGTTTGGCTACCGGGGTTCGCCGCTGGTGGACCTCGCCGCCGTGGCCGACCTGGTCCAGCGGGTGGCGCGGCTCAAGAATGACCTGCCGGAGGTATCTCGGCTCGATCTGGACCTGGTGCTGGCGGGGGCGGGCGGCGCCACCGTCCTTCATGCCACCGGAGCCGCTGCAGTGGCTTCCGACGCGCGCAGCGACTGGTACGTACGCCGGATGAACCGTCCGCCCGGCGTGCAAGACTGACGCCATGCCTGAGTCCGGCTCTCGCGGCGCCTCCCACCGAGGTGCTGGGTTGCGCCCACCGACGTCCCCGGAGGCCCACCTGGATCGGTCTGCCGACCTGAGGGATGCGGTCGAGGCCAGCGGCTACTACCCCAACATCGTGCTCGACGGGATCGTCGCTGCGCTGGCAGCGGAGCCGGTGCGATCCTTCGTCGTCCACCATGAGCCGACGTTCGACCGGGACGAGGTCCGCCGCCACGTGACGGTGGTGGTCCTGACCACGACTCGGCTGGTGGTCGGTCACACTGACGAGCACCCCGCGGACGACCTGCTGCCTGAGCCGTACACCTCCACCACGACCGAGGCCATCCCGCTGACCACTGTTTCTTCGGTCGTGGTCAATCGCATGGTGGCCAACCCGGAGCGCTTCGCCGGGTCCGCGCTGCCCGACGACGCCGCGAGCGAGGCCGTGGTGACCATCGGCTGGGGTGCCGTGGGACGGATCGACCTCGAGCCGGCCGTGTGCAGCGACCCTTCCTGCGAAGCCGACCACGGCTACACCGGCAGTGTGTCCGCCGACGACTTTTCCCTGCGGGTCAGCACCGCCGCCGATGGAGCGGGAGCTGTCGACCGGCTGCTTGCGTTTGCCCGGGACCTCTCGGCCGCCACCGCTCGTCGATGAGCGTGGCGGGTGACCAGGTCCTACCTCGGTACGGGCAGCGCTCCCTGTCCGACCTGCTGCCGAGCGTCGCCTGCGCGATGGGCCTGCCAGGGTTCGCCGACGCGCTCGGCCTCCCGCCGGCCCGACGATACGTCGTCGTCCTCGTGGACGGTCTCGGCTGGCACCTGTTGGACTCCTCCCGCGACGTCGCGCCGTACCTCTCCTCGCTCGACTCGCTCGAGCCGCTCACCTCTGGGGTCCCGTCCACCACCGTGACCAGCCTGACGTCGTTGGGGACGGGGTTGGCCCCCGGGCAGCACGGCGTGGTGGGCTATACGAGCCGGATCCCCGGGACCGACCGCTTGCTCAACGCGCTGAAGTGGTCCGCCGATGTGGATCCGCTGACGTGGCAGCCGTATCCGAGCATGTTCGAGCAGATGGGTGCAGCCGGGGCCCGCGTGGCCACGGTGAACCAGGCGTCGTTCGAAGGAACCGGCCTGACGGTGTGCAGCCAGCGCGGCGCCGTCTACTACGGTGCGGACACCGTGTGGGAGCGCCTGTCGGTGGTGGCAGAGGTGGCGAAGGCGGACTGCTCCCTGACCTATGCGTACGAGTCCACGCTCGACCATCTCGGACACGACGTGGGCTGTACCGGACCGGCATGGCGTCGTCGGCTCGCCGAAGTTGACGACGAGCTGTTGCGGTTACGGGCGGCCCTACCCTCGGACTCCGTCATGGTGGTGACCGCCGACCACGGCATGGTTGATATCGCGACCGAAGGCAGGCTGGACGTTGACGACTTTCCGGACCTGCTCGACGATGTCGTGCTGCTTGGCGGGGAAGCCAGGCTGCGGCATGTCTACTGCCGGGCAGGGGCCGACGGCGACGTCGCGGCGCGGTGGCGGGAGCGCCTGGGCGACCGGGCGGCGATCCTCACCCGGGCGGCCGCCGAGGAGGCTGGCTGGTTCGGACCGGTCGCACCAGCTGTGCGGCCACGCATCGGTGACGTCTTGGTGGCCGGCCTCGACGGCTTTGCCGCGTTCTCGCGGCGACTCTTCCCCGTGGAGGGCAAGATGATCGGTTTCCACGGTTCCCTGACACCTCAGGAGATGCTCGTACCGCTGCTGGTGGATGCTCCGCGGCGGTGACTCCTGCCCGAGCCCGCCAGCGCGATCGGGCAGGATGATGCCTCGTGGCGGAGCTGGCGTTCTTCACCGGGACCATGGACTGCGGCAAGTCAACCCTGGCACTCCAGATGGATCACAACCACGCCTCTCGGGGACGGGTCGGTGCCATCTTCACCAGCCATGACCGAGCTGGCACCGCGACTCTGTCGAGCCGGCTCGGTTTGGTCATCGGTGCGGTAGAGGTCGCCGACGACTTCAACTTCTGGCATTACGTGGTCGACGCGTTGACCTCAGGGGGCCGTATCGACTACCTGGTCTGTGACGAGGTGCAGTTCTACACCCCGTGGCAGGTGGAGCAACTGGCCCGCATCGCCGACGAGCTGCAGATCGACGTTTTCGCGTTCGGGGTGCTCACCGACTTTCGGACGCGCCTCTTTGCAGGCTCTGCCCGGCTGGTGGAGCTCGCCGACCGAACCGAGGTGTTGCAGGTGGAGGCGCTGTGCTGGTGCGGGCAGCGGGCCACCCACAACGCTCGAACCGTCGGGGGTGAGATGGTCACCGAAGGCGAGGTGATGGTGGTTGGCGGCACGGACTCCGACATGCTGGACGCGGAGGGTGCCGGAGACGAGATGGGCTATGAGGTGCTGTGCCGACAACATCACCGCCGGCGGATGACTGCCGCGCGGGCGAAGGCCGCCGCCTTGTCACCAGATGTGCTGCCGTTCGAGGGAGGGGCGTTGCGATGAATCCTCTGGTTTCTGTCGGCCGGCTGGCCGAGCTCTTGGTATCCGGTGAGCCGGTGACGCTGCTGGACGTCCGCTGGTCCCTGGACGGTCCGCCAGGGCGGGACGTCCATGCTGCCGGTCACGTGCCCGGTGCCGTCTTCGTCGACCTGGACAAGGAATTGTCCGCCCCGGCAGGCGACGGTGGCCGGCATCCGTTGCCCGACCCGGAGCGCTTTGCGGCCGCCATGCGGCATGCCGGGGTTCGCCGGCACGTTCCCGTCGTGGTGTACGACCAACGCGACGGCCTGGCAGCTGCCCGAGCGTGGTGGTTGCTGCGCCATCACGGGCACGACCGGGTGTTCCTGCTCGACGGCGGATATGACGCCTGGGTCGCCGCCGGTGGCAGCGTGTCTGCTGCCGATGTCACCCCGCCGCAAGGCGACTTCGTGGCCGGGCCTGGCTCGTCGGCGGTGTTGGACGCTGCCGCCGCAGCCGCCCTCGCCTCGGATGGGTTGCTGCTCGACGCCCGGTCGGGGGAGCGGTACCGCGGCGAGTCCGAGACCGTCGACCCGGTGGCCGGCCACATTCCCGGTGCCGTGAGCGTTCCGACGGTCGACAACGTGGACGCCGACGGGCGGTTCTTAGGCGCGGAGGAGCTGCGCGCACGCTTCGCCGCCCTCGGCGTCGGTGACGACGTCGCTGTGGGCGTCTACTGCGGTTCTGGAGTGGTG
This sequence comes from Nocardioidaceae bacterium, assembly GCA_013696555.1. Lineage (GTDB taxonomy): Bacteria > Actinomycetota > Actinomycetes > Propionibacteriales > Nocardioidaceae > JACCYJ01. The sequence continues at coordinate 17,491 of JACCYJ010000249.1, forward strand.
GCCGCGCACGAGGTTCTCGCCCTCGCCGTGGCCGGCTACGACGCGGCCCTGTATCCCGGCTCATGGAGCCACTGGATCAGCGACACCCAGCGCCCGGTCGCCCGCTAACCGCCTACCTCCTGCGCGGTCGTCATCCGGACGAGCTGGAGCGCTCGGTGCGGCGGCGCTCCGCGGTAACCTCGGCGGCGCGATAGCACTCGTGGTGCGCCTGCGGCCGTCCGGCGCGGCCGCCTAGATCGAGCAGGAGTTCGTCGTCGGACTACCGCTGCGGTGACGACTACTCGCGAGGCGGTTTGCCGCCACCGAGCATGATCTCGTCCCAGCTCGGGACGCTGGGGCGACGTCGGCGTCGACTCAGCCCGCTGGCGGGTGACGCGTTCTGCTCGGTTGACGTGGCGCGTGCCAGGGCGTCCAGGTCGTCGTCGCCTACAGCCCGAGCCTGTGCTCGAATCTCGGGAGGAGGTGGCGCCTCGTCGATGGTTTCGCGCAATGAGCGGGCGGCTTGGATCGAGGTGACGCTAGGCTCCGTGGGCTCGGCGGCGGTTACCGCCCCACTTGGCGCACCGCTGAACTGCGCCTCGGCAACCGCGGACGCAATGGCCATCTCCGTTGGGTCGTTCGCGGGTGGTGTGTCGGCGATCAGCGCCCGGGCACCGTCGTCGGCGGCGACGACATAGAGACCCGGTACGTCGAAAACGTACGTGCCGGTTGGTCCGGCGTCGGCCGTCACCTGGATTGCCCATCGACCATCCTCCCGTCTCCAGGAGTCCCATGCCACTTGGTACGGGTCGATCCCCACGGCGCGCAACTGCTCGTCGACCGCGTCGCCGAGCAGCCTCGTCGGACCTGACGTGTGCTTGCGCCGAATCGTCGCCCGTTGCGCTCGGCCGCACATGTGCTCGCGTTCGGCGAGGACCGGGACGGCGTACACCATGACCTTGTCGAGCGGCATCTTGGCGGCAGCGGCGACCGCCTCCGGAGAGTCGCCGGCACGGATCCGGGCTTGGATGTCTCGCGGCCGCAAGGCGCTGTCCATTGCAATCTCCACCTGTCCGAGTCGGGGCCGATCTCCTCGAACCACGACGCGTAAACGTTCGTCAGCCGGGACGCGGAAGTGCTCTCCGGTCTCGTTGCGCAGAACCAGATAACGGCGGTCCTCGCTCATTCCCACGAGACGCAGGTCGCGCATGTGTTCCCTCCCGATGCGCCGTTCCTACGGATCGGAACGGTCCTGCCCAGTCTTGTCGGCACGCCTTCGCTCGCCAACGCAACGCGCCGGTGTCGCTCACCCTGATGGAGCGGGTGTTGGCTCGTATCGGGGGGGAGGGCTCACCGGGACGCGCATCGCCCAGGCCACCGCCACGGTGAACGCCCCGGAGACGACTGGCACTGCAAAAGCCACCGAGGGGCTCGTGGCGTCGACGACGACGCCGCTGATTGCCGCTCCGGGCGCGATGCCGGTCGCCAAGCCCGACGTCACCCAGGTGATCCCCTCGGACAGCCGAGCGGCCGGCACGCACCGCTCGACCAGTGAGATCGCGGCCACCAGGGTCGGTGAGATGGCGAAGCCGGCGACGAACAGCAGCAGCGCCACCCACAGCACGCTCGGCGCCCACGTCAACGGTGCCATGACAATGGTGAGAGCTAGCGATCCGAGGCGTAGCCGGTGGAGCGGGCCCCGCTCGAGTGTCACCGCTCCGGTGATGATGCCGGCCAGCAGGCTCCCAGCGGCCCACAGCGCGAGCAGCCAGCCGGCGTCGCTGGCATTGCCGGCCTCGGCGGCGAAGGCGACGGTGACCACCTCCGTGCTGCCGAACAGGCTGCCGAGACCGATCGCCGCGAGGACCAGCGGCGCCAGTACCCGCCATCCGAGGGGGATCTCCAGCGCAGCGGAGTGACCTTGGCCCCCGACCGGCGGCTGGGTCACGCGTTGCCTCGACAGCAGTAGGGTCCCGACCACGCAGAGGACCGCAGTGCTCGCCACGCCGGCCAACGGGTCGACCTGGGTGGCGAGGAACGTCACCAGGACCGGTCCGATGATGAACACCATCTCGTCGACCACGGCTTCGAAGGCGAACGCGGTGTCGAGCATCCGGCGCTCGGTCACGATGGCGCGCCATCGGGCCCGGATGTTGGCCCCGATCGGGGGGAACGCAGCTCCGCTGACCACCGCGCACAGGTGCGGCAGTGGCGACGACCAGCCGCTCTCCACGGAGACGACGAGGGCGAAGACGCCGACGGCGAAGACACCAGCCGTCGCCGGCATCACTCGGGCCTGGCCGAAGCGGTCCGTCAGTCGGCTCTGCAGCGGCGAGACCACAGCGGCGGCGATCACTTCGGCCGCCGAGATCGACCCGGCCAGGCCGTACGAGCCGGTACGCGCCGAAACCAAGATCACGATGCCGAGGCTGAGCATCGAGATGGGAAGGCGCGCGATCAGGCCCGCAGAGCTGAAGGCCAGTGCTCCCGGTAGCCTCAAGATGCGGCGGTACGGATCGAGCACGGCTGCGAGCCTAGCGAGCCAGACAGACAGGACTGCCCATGTCCGCGAGCCGGTCAGCAGGCAAGAGCGCGCCGTCAGTGGCGCCGTACGACGCTCTGCTGTTGGTGTCGTTCGGCGGCCCCGAAGGTCATGAGGACGTGTTGCCGTTCCTCGAGAACGTCACCCGCGGCAGGGGAGTGCCACCGGACCGGCTTGCGGAGGTTGCCACGCATTACCAGGCATTCGGCGGTCGTTCTCCGATCAACGACCAGTGTCGTGCGTTGGCGGCCGCGGTCCGCGACGACCTCGCTGCGGCCGGGCTTCCGCTGCCGGTCTACTGGGGGAACCGCAATTGGGGACCGTACCTCCAGGACACGGTGGCCACGATGGCGGCCGATGGCGTCCAGCGGGCGGCGTGCTTCCTGACCAGCGCGTACTCGTCGTACTCCGGATGCCGTCAGTACCGGGAGGATCTCTTCGCTGCGGTCGCCGGTCTGCCGGGCGTGCCGCAGCTCGATCGGCTGCGGCACTACTTCAACCACCCCGGCTTCGTGGCCCCGTTCACCGACGCCACCGCACGGGCGCTGGCCACCCTGTTGCCAGAGCATCAGGACGAGGCGCACCTGTTGTTCGTCACCCACTCCATCCCGGCAGCGATGAACGAAGCGAGCGGCGGGCTTACCGGGGGCGGGGGGGCGTACGTCCGACAACACCACGATGTGGCGGCGACCGTGGCCGCGGCGGTCGCCTCGGCCACGGGTCGAGCGCGCGGGCACGACCTCGTCTTCTGCTCACGGTCGGGTCCCCCGCGGGTGCCGTGGCTGGAGCCGGACGTCAACGACCGCCTGCGGCAGCTGCATGCCTCCGGCACCCCGGCCGCGGTGTTGGTGCCGGTCGGTTTCGTCTCCGACCACATGGAGGTCATCTTCGACCTCGACACCGAGGCGGCGACGACGGCGCAGGAGCTCGGCATGGGTTTCGCCCGCGCGGCCACGCCCGGGGTGGATGCTCGTTTCGTCGCGATGGTCCGTGACCTGTTGCTCGAACGGTCGGCGGTCGAACGTGGCGAGACTGCCATCGACCGGGCGGTGACCGGGACGCTGCCGGCCAGCTGGGACCGCTGCCCACCCGACTGCTGCCGCAACCCTCGCGACCCCTGCCGATCGGCCCTGTGCGGCGTGGACGCCCCCGCTGTGGGTGCGAGCCCGATGCCGTGACAGTCGACCTGCCGGGCCTGAGCGCCCTCGCGCTGACCGCAGCTCGCCACGCCGCAGCCCTCATCCGCGACCGCCGCTCCGCCGGCCGCGTTGCTGTGACGGCAACGAAGTCGAGCCCCACCGACGCCGTAACCGCGGTCGACACCGCCGCCGAGCGGCTCATCCGTGACGTCATCAGGGCCGCCCGGCCTGACGACGGGTTCCTGGGCGAGGAGGGGGGCGTCGAGCCGGGGTCGAGCGGTGTCCGCTGGGTGCTCGACCCGATTGACGGGACGGTCAACTTCGTCTACGGCATCCCTGCCTACGCGGTGTCGGTGGGAGTGGAAGTCGGGGGAAGGTGCCGGGCCGGGGTTGTCCTCGACGTGGTGTCCGGCGCGGAGTTCAGCGCGGCCGAAGATGCCGGTGCCTGGTTCCGCCGCGCGGTGGACGCGCCCGCCGAGGTGCTCGTCGTACCGGAGCCGCCAGAGCTGTCCCAGTGCCTCGTCGCCACCGGCTTCGGCTACGACGTCGAGCGACGTACCCGCCAGGCGACCGCGGTTGCCCGACTGCTGCCCCTGGTCCGTGACATCCGCCGGATCGGTGCCGCATCACTGGACCTGTGCAACGTGGCGGCCGGTCGTGTCGACGCGTACGTCGAACAAGGACTGCAGCCGTGGGACCTGGCCGCCGGAGGCCTGATCGCTCAAGAGGCAGGTGCCGTCGTCACCGGTGCAGAGGGTGGGGAGCCGTCAGAACGCCTCGTCATCGCCTGCGCACCCGCGCTGCTCGAGACGTTTCAGAGCGCTGTGACAGCCTGCGGGTTCTAAGGTGCCCCCGTGAGAGCGACTGCTGCGCGAGATGGTGCCCCAACCGTGATGATCACCGGGTGCTCGACCGGGATCGGCCGAGCGTCGGTCGAACGGTTCGCCGCAGCCGGGTGGCGGGTGATCGCGACGGCGCGCCGTCCCGAGACGCTGGCGGATGTGATCGCGGATGGCGTGTCAACGCTGCCGCTCGACGTCAGCGACGAGGACAGTCGGGTGGGGGCGGTCGCGGCGGTGAAGCGCAGCCACGGTCGGATCGATGTCTTGGTCAACAACGCGGGTTACGGCCTGCAGGTGCCCATCGAGGAGGCGAGCCTGGCCGATGTCCGCCGGCAGTTCGAGACGAACGTCTTCGGACTGGTGCGGCTCACCCAACTGGTGCTGCCGGACATGCGGGCGCACAGCAGCGGGCGGATCATCAACATCTCCTCGATGGGCGGACGCTTCACCTTCCCCGGTGGCGGGTTCTACCACGCGTCCAAGCACGCGGTCGAGGCGATCAGCGATGCGCTGCGCCTGGAGGTCGCTGGGTTCGGTGTCCAGGTGGTGCTGGTCGAACCCGGACCGGTGCTGACCGAGTTCGGTGCCACGACGGTGGACACGATGCGCACCGGGCTGAGCGACGATCACGGGCCGTACGCACCGTTCAAGCAGCAGCTGGGTCAGCGTCTGGCGTCGGCGTACAACGGCCGGCGTACCAGCCTGGCGTCGTCGCCCGCCAGGGTGGCCACGGTGATCGTCAAGGCCGCAGCAGCGCCGCGCCCGCGGGCGCGCTATGTCGTGGGTCCGGTTGCGCATGCGCTCCTCGCCAGCCGTCGCGTACTCCCGGACCGGGCGTTCGACGCCCTGATCCGATCGCAGATGCCTACTCCTTGAGCAACGTCCTGCCGGGTGGGTGGCCCGGTACCACGTTCACGTGGTATACGGGCACTTCCAACGGGGTCGAACCCATTGGAAGTGACCCTCAGCCATTGGAGGTACGTGCCGACGTTCACAACGTTGCGGCACGGCGGAATGCACCGGCATGGCCCGGCGTTGTGGACAGCGCCCCGGATGTGTCCGACATCGCAGGGGCGATCACCGAGTGGATGTGATCGAACGGGGCATCATGAGGCACAATCTGCGCCCTCGGACAGCAACACACGACTGGCGGCATCGCGAGTCAGATCGCGAGACTGGTGTCTCGCGGAGGGGATTTCATGGCAACCGATTACGACGCTCCTCGCAAGACCGAGGAAGAGCAGTCCGAGGACAGCATCGAGGAGCTCAAGGCCCGTCGGCACGACAAGAACTCGGGCAAGGTCGACGAGGACGAGGCCGAGGCCGCCGAGGCATTCGAGCTGCCTGGTGCGGATCTGTCCCACGAGGAGTTGTCGGTGCAGGTGCTGCCCCGGCAGGAGGACGAGTTCACCTGCGCAACATGTTTCCTGGTCCACCATCGCAGCCAACGCGCCGGCGAGAAGGATGGGTTGCCGATCTGCCGCGACTGCGCGGCCTGACGCTCAGCTCTTGGTGATCCCGTCCGGGCTGATCTGACTAGCCTTCACACCGGGCGGAAGCTGACCCGTCGAGCGGATGTAGTAGTCGACCGCACGGCGCGTCACGATCAACTTGGCCAGCTGAGCGGCCGCACCGGAGAGCACCGCCCAGATGGCCGCCTCCCGCATGGTCACCTCGGGGTTCTCCGGCGTCGCCGGCGGCTTACGTCCCAGCGCCACTCGCCAGGCGAGGTTTACCGCGTGCAGCGAGGCGAACCCAGCAACGAGCGTGGCCAGCCGCCCGGACAGTTTCCACATCGTCTTTCCGCGCCGCTTGTCTTTCTTCGTCACCGAACTGGCCGACGCGCTGCTGCGTGCCACGACGCCCTCCGCCTGGACTCACCTCACCGCCTGCGGGGTTGCGGACGGCTGCGCGCTCAGTCTGTCACTTCCGGCAACGACCCGACGTCTCGTGCTGCGGCGGCCGCCTCCAGCACGGCCGTCGCCAGCTCGTCCGGTCGCCGGCTGCTGAGCAACCAGTACGGCGCCGGGTCCCGAGGGTCAGCGAGGTCCACGCGTACCGCTGTGCTCACGTACGGCCGCAGCCATAGGTACGCCCGTGCGTCGGCGAGCGGACCGCGCAGGGCGCGAGTGTCGTCCGAGTCGAGCGCCATGACCCCGGAGCAGTGCACCAGCGACAGGACGGCGCGACCCGCCCCCAGACAGTGGCCCGCGACGAAGATGCGAGCCGAGCCCCATCGCCACAGCGCCAGGCCCACACCGGCGAAGGTTCCGGCGGCCATGGCTACCGCGAACGACATCGGGGTGACCAGGACGAGGATCCACCACACCGCCGTGGCCATGATGACCGCCATCGCCCACCAGAACACCGGCACCCGCAGGCGTTCCTCATACTCGATCGGTGGCACCGCAGCAGACCTACCCACCCAGCTGACCCATGCCTCGCTCTGTTACCACGTTAACCTGGTATCGGCGCACTTCACCTGGCGTGGAAGCCGGGTGAAGTGCACGTACGCCAGGTGAAGCTCCCGAAAACGGACCTCGGCGCGCCAACGCTGCGCGACGCGGTTCGGCTCATCTCCGGCGGTGAAGCTTGAACTTTACCGCTCTCACGCCCAAGCCGGTGAGTTCACCTCCCACGAGTGGCGCAGGTCGGCTGTACTGCCTCATCCAGAGCGATGAATCTGCGCCACTGGAGAAGTTCGGCTGTGGGTCGCCTAGCCTTGTCGAGCAGGCCGCCGAGGCAGGCCAAGCAGGAAGGAGCGGTTGCGGTGCTGGAAGTCTTGGTAACCCGCGTCGACGCCGAAATCGCCCTGCCGGACTACGCGCACAGCGGCGACGCCGGCGCGGACCTCGTCACTACCGTCGACGTCACGCTTGCGCCGGGAGAACGCGCTCTGGTGCCGACCGGGATCGCGGTGGCGTTGCCTGAGGGCTACGCCGCCTTCGTCCACCCCCGGTCGGGTCTGGCAGCCCGATGCGGGCTGTCCATCGTCAATGCGCCTGGCACCATCGATGCTGGTTACCGCGGGGAGATCCGGGTGTTGTTGATCAACCTCGATAGGCGGCGGCCCATCAGATTGTCCCGGGGGGATCGCATCGCGCAGCTGGTGATCCAGCGAGTCGAGCGCGCGACGTTCCGTGAGCTCGACTTCCTGCCGGGTTCCGTGCGCGGCGGCGGAGGCTACGGTTCGACCGGCGGGTTCTCGCACGAGGAGGAAACCGGGTGATTTTCCGCCGCAAGGGCGCTGGGGCCGATCCGTCGGGAGATGAGGCCTCCCTAGACCTCGAGACAGTGGCCGACCGGGCAGCGGAATCCGCGGGAGACCGACGGAGCCAAGTCGGCCCATGGGACTCGACCGAGCGGCCACCGGTGGCTGACGACCCCGACGTCATCGATCTGGGTGCCGTCCTGATACGCGGCCGGCCTGGACTCGAGCTGCGGCTGCAGACCGACCAGAGCACCGGTGCAGTGGTGGCGGTGATGCTGGTGAGCCAAGACGGTGCGGCGGAGCTCCGTGGGTTCGCGGCCAGTCGCTCGCGAGGCATCTGGTCGGACGTACGCCGCGATATCGCTGGCGAGGCCGCTCGCCACGGCGGGACTGCGACGGAGTCCGAGGGCGAGTACGGCCCGGAGCTCCGCGTCGTCGTCCCGTTGCAGGGCTCCGACGGCCGGTCCGGTACGCAGGTCAGCCGGGTCGTGGGCATCGAGGGACCGCGCTGGCTGCTGCGCGTTACGTATCTCGGCCGCCCCGCTACGTCACCAGACCCTGAGAACACGCTCGCTGCCGCCGTCCGGGACGTCGTCGTGGTGCGTGGGCAGGACGCCATGGCACCGCGGGACCCACTGCCGCTGCGGCTGCCGCCGCACGCACAGGTGGTACCCGACGTCGACTCGTGAGTGTGCGGCCTCGCATACGATGGCCACATGGCCCGACGCAGTGACCAGGGTGAGCCCGTTGGTTTCCTGCGCCGCACTCTCGATCGGCTGGCGACGACCACGGGTGCGATCGAGGACGCGGAGCTTCGCGAGGACGCCGAGGCGGCTGGCTGCGCCCCGATCTCCGGGTGCGGTGATCGTCAGCTGGCGACACTGCACGGCACTCTGCGTACCGTCACGCTCCGCCCCCGCGGTGGAGTGTCGGCGCTCGAAGCCGAGCTCTATGACGGGTCGGGTACGGCCACGTTGATCTGGCTCGGCCAGCGCCGGATCGCCGGCATCTCGCCGGGCCGGCAGATCACGGTGCGCGGACGCGTCGGAATGCAAGGCGGAACGCGGGTGCTGTACAACCCCCGGTACGAGTTGTGCGCGTGAGCCAGGCGGGAAGTCAGCAAGTCGACGTGCCCGCCAGCGTGGAACAGCTCGTCCGGTCGAAGCTCTCCGCGGCGCTGGGAGGCCAGCGCGGCATGGTCGAGGCCGCGCTCCCGACGCTCGCTTTCACGCTGACCTGGGTCTCCAGCCACCAGCTCCGACCTGCGCTGGTGGCGAGCGTCGGGCTCGCGTCGGCGCTGCTAGCGATCCGGCTGGTGCAACGCCAGACTCCGCAGTTCGTGCTCAACAGCATGTTCGGCATAGGAATCGGTGCGCTCATTGCCATGCGCACCGGGGATGCCAAGGACGTCTTCCTTCCCGGCATCATCTCGAACGCGGTCTATGGCACGGTGATGCTGGTCAGCGTGATGATCGGCTGGCCCCTGGTTGGGTTCCTCATCGGCAGTGTGACCGGCGACGTGACTGCGTGGCACCGCGACCGGCCGGTCGTTCGGCTGTGCAGCCGGCTGACCCTCGTGCTGGCGGTGCCGTGCATCCTGCGAGTCGTTGTGCAGTACCCGTTGTTTGTCGCCGACCGGGTGGGCTGGCTCGGCGTCGCGAAGATCACGATGGGATGGCCGCTGCAGGTCGCCGCCTTGGCTGCCATGGTCTACCTGCTCAGCCGCAACGCCACTCCCGTCGACGCCGCCGATCCACCGGACCTGGCGCCCGGACGCGCCTGAATCGGGGCTTAGGGGGTTGGGCGGGCCGGATGGGCGTGCGGGGACAGCAGGATGGCGATCTCGTCCTCCTGTGCCTCGGCGGTGACGAAGAGCAGCTCGTCCCCGGCCTCGAGCGAGCGGTCGGAGTCGGGGGTGTTGATGCCAGCGTCGCGCAGGATGGCGACGAGCACGACATCGACCGGCCATGGGACATCGGCGACTCGGCGGCCGACGTACGGGGAGTCCTCGGGCAACGTGAGCTCCACGAGGTTGGCGTTGCTCTGGCGGAACGTGAACAGCCGCACCAGGTCGCCGACCGTCACCGCCTCCTCGACGAGCGCCGACATCAACCGAGGGGTCGACACCTGGACGTCTACGCCCCAACTCTCGTTGTACATCCACTCGTTGCTCGGATGGTTGACCCGTGCCACCGTGCGGGGCACCGCGAACTCGGTCTTCGCCAGCAGGGAGATCACCAGGTTGGCCTTGTCGTCACCGGTGGCGGCGATAACCACGTTGCAGCGCTGCAGGCCGGCCTCGGCCAGCGTTGATAGCTCGCAGGCGTCGGCGAGCAACCACTCGGCATCCGGGACGATGTGAGCCTTGATCGCCCTGGGATCCTTGTCGATGAGCAAGATCTCGTGACCGTTGTCGAGCAGCTCCTGCGCAACGGAGCGCCCCACCGCACCGGCGCCCGCGATCGTGACGCGCATCAGTCCTCCCTCGGGCCGAGAGCGAGCGCGGCCCGAACCGATTCCTCCTGCTCTTCGAGCAGGAAGAGATTGAGCAGGTCGCCATCCTGGATGACTGTGCCGCGGTCGGGGATCATTCCGGAGCCGAGCCGGGTCATGAACGCCACGCGTGCCCGGGTGTCGTTTTGTAGAGACAGTACGGTGTGACCTACCCACTCGGCGGGCGCCTGGATCTGGTCGGCGCGGACGGTTCCGGACGGGTCGCGCCAGAGCGGCTCGGCGTCGTGGGGCAGTAGCCGGCGCACCACTTGGTTGGCGGCCCAGGTCACGGTTGCAACGGTCGGGATGCCCAGTCGTTCGTAAACCTCAGCCCGGCCAGGGTCGTAGATGCGGGCGACGACGTTGGTGATCCCGAACTGCTCGCGAGCCACCCGCGCGGAGATGATGTTGGAGTTGTCGCCGCTGGACACCGCCGCAAATCCATCCGCCTTCTCGATGCCGGCCCGGCGTAGCACGTCGCGGTCGAAGCCGGTGCCGGTCACCGTCGCCCCCGAGAACGACGGACCGAGCCGGCGGAAAGCATCGGGGTTCTGGTCGATGATGGAGACGGAATGATTTCGCTGCTCGAGGGTGCGGGCGAGCGTCGAGCCGACGCGTCCGCACCCCATGATCACGACGTACACGCGCCTTACCAGTCCTTCCCGCTCCGTCCCCCGCCTGGACTTCTGGTCTAGCATCGCAGCCTGTGAGTATCGCAGGCGCAGCCAAGCGTCTCATCCTGGGACGCAAGCTGCGCAGTACCCAGCTGAACGAGACGTTGTTGCCCAAGCGGGTGGCCCTCCCAGTCTTCGCCAGCGATGCGCTCTCCTCGGTCGCGTACGCCCCGGACGAGATCTTCCTGGTGCTCTCCGTGGCCGGCGTTTCGGCGTACACGTTCTCCTGGAAGGTCGGCATAGCGGTTGCCATCGTGATGCTCGCGGTGGTGACGTCCTATCGGCAGAACGTCCAGGCTTACCAGAGCGGCGGCGGCGACTACGAGGTCACCACCACCAACCTGGGGTCAAACCTCGGTTTGGTGGTCGCCAGCGCCCTGCTGGTGGACTACGTGCTCACGGTGGCGGTGTCAATCTCCTCGGCTGCCCAGTACGCCGCGACCGCGTTCGACTCCCTGCGCGGTCACGAAGTGTTGATCGCGGTGCTGGCAACGCTGTTGTTGATGGCGGTGAACCTTCGCGGTGTCCGCGAGTCGGGGACCGCATTCGCCGTGCCGACGTATCTGTTCATGGCGGCGATCTTCGGGATGGCGTTCTGGGGCTTCGCCCGGTACGCGTTCGGGGAGCTGCCGAAGGCGGAGAGCGCCGCGTTCTCCTTGCAGGTCCATGACGACTTCGTGGGCGGACTGGGCAGCTTCGCGTTCGCCTTTCTGCTGTTGCGGGCGTTCTCCTCTGGTTGCGCTGCCCTGACCGGTGTCGAGGCGATCTCCAACGGCGTTCCCGCCTTCCGCAAGCCCAAGGGACGCAACGCGGCGACGACATTGCTGCTGCTGGGCACGATCGCCATCACGATGGCGCTGAGCATCGTCACGCTCGGGAACCTCATGAAGGTGCGGGTCGCGGAGGACCCGGCTTCCGACCTGCTCCGCGCCAACGGCCAACCCGTCGGCGACGAGTATGCGCAGGACCCCGTGATCGGCCAGCTCGCGGCGGGCATCTTCGACCACTTCGACATCGGCTTCTTCTTCGTGACCGCCACGACCGGCGTGATCTTGGTCCTGGCGGCGAACACGGCCTACAACGGCTTCCCGGTGCTGACCTCGATCCTGGCCCGCGACGGCTACCTGCCTCGGCAGCTTGACACCCGCGGCGATCGGTTGGCGTTCAGCAACGGGATCATCGTGCTGGCCGGCTTCGCGACGATCCTGATCGTCGCCTTCGACGCCGAGGTGACCCGGCTCATCCAGCTCTACATCGTCGGTGTCTTCGTGTCGTTCACCGCCAGCCAGACGGGCATGATCCGGCACTGGAACCGGCTACTGGCCACC
>JACCYJ010000026.1 GCA_013696555.1 Nocardioidaceae bacterium
TCGGATGGCAGGTCACGCCGAGCACATGAACCCGGCGAGTGTCGAGTTCGATCACGAAGAACAGGTAGATCCGTCGCAGCAGCACCGTGTCGACGTGGGTGAAGTCACACGCCAGCATCGTCTTGGCCTGCGCGCTACAGAACTCCCGCCAGGTCGGTCCATCGCGACGCGGCGCCGGGTCCAACCCGGCCGCGCGCAGCAGATTCCACACCGTCGACGAGCACACGGCGTGACCGAGCCCGATCAGTTCGCCGTGGATCCGTCGGTACCCCCACGTCGGGTTCTCACCAGCCAGCCCACATACCAACTCACCGGATCACCGCTGCGGTCGGCGGTCGCCCGATCCGCGGCGTCCTGCGCGGGTAGGTCCAGTGGCGGGCGACCAGGATCCGATGCCAGCGCAACAACGTCCCCGGCGTCACGATTCGGGTATGCCACAACCGCCTCGGCAACAGCCGGGTCAACGCCGCGAGCACCACCCGGTCCGCCGGCTGCAGCAGCGGCCGAGTGACCTGACGACGCAACACCGCCACCTCGTGACCCAAGACCAGCAGCTCGACATCCTTCGACGCCTCACCCCGAGCGCACAAGACCACGAGACCAAACAGGCGTTGAGCCACGGCATAGACAACCGACAGAATCACACCAGATCATCCCGAACCAGCCCCGGCCGAGGTTCTTGGGCCCACAGGCTCCCACCCAGAGTCGAATGTGATGGTTCCTGTTGAGACGGAGGTGCCTTGCCACGGACCCTGATCACAAGGCGCCGTCCACTCCCGAAGATCGATCAAGGCCTGTCGGTGTCGACGAGCACACGCTGACCGGTGCCGGCAGCGCGGAACAGCGCATCGACCGCCCGCGCCTGCCCCAGGGCATCGTCACGGCCCAGGAGCTTGTTGGGCTCCCCGCGAACCGCTCTGCCGAATGCTTCGAGTTCGAATTGGTAGGAGTGCGCGTGTCCTGCGGGCGCATCCCGCGGGGCTTCACCTTGGAGGACCACGGTGAGCCGTGGATCAGCGCAGTGCCACGGGTCTGACACCGTGATGCTCCCGAGACTCCCGACCACTTCGAGGTGGCTGCGGTGGGAAAGGTGAATGGCGCAATCGAAGTGCGACATCGCGGACGAGGGGAACTTCATGGTTGCAACGAAGGCACCGTCCACGCCTGTCGCGTCTGTGGCTTGTTGGGCAGTGACCGATCGAGGTTCCCCCGCGAGCAGACGTCCGACGCTGATGCAATAGACGCCCACATCCAGCAGTGCACCGCCACCCAGGGAGGCGTCCAGCCGGATGTCGTCCGCCGTTTCCGTGGGCCAGCTAAACGACGAGGCGATGAGCTGGACCTCGCCGATCACGCCCTCGTCGAGAACCAGCTCGGCAAGCCGCACGATCTGCGGGTGGTAACGAAACATGAAGGCTTCACTGAGGACGAGACCGAGGTCTTGTGCGGAGGCAAAGGCTGCCTCCACTTCAGCCGGCCACCGACTGTAGGGCTTCTCGCACAGCACGTGTTTGCCGGCCTGGAGGGCACGCATCGTCCACTCATGGTGCAGCCCGTTGGGCAGGGAGATGTAGACGGCATCGACCGCATCGTCCGCCAATAGGCCGTCGTAGGTGCCGTATGCCGTGGGGATGTTCCACCGTGCGGCGTACGCGTTCGCTCGCGATTCGCTTCGGCTCGCGACGGCCACTACGGCGGCTTCGTTGGACCGGGCGGCCCCGGTGAGGATCTTCTCGTTAATGGACGCGGTGGACAGCACCCCCCAGCGCAGCGGACTGTGCATCATCGCTCCATCTGTCGCGTCTGGTCGCTCACGACGCTCCAGCGGCCAGTACGCGCACCCGGGCGGTGGCGGTGAACTCGGCCCCCGGAGCGAGGAGCGGCGCGCCATGGTCTTCCCCGACTCGGTCCGGACCCCACATCGGAGAGTTGCCCGGTTCGAGCGCCAGCGCCCATCCACCCCGAGTGGGAAAGACCCATTGGCACAGTCGCGGAAGCGTGTCCGCACTCCAGGTCAGCTCGACATCACGCGGCGTCCCCGGAGTTTGGATGACTGCGGTGGACAGCGAATTATGAACCGGAACACCCGTGTACTCGAAGACCGCTTCGGTCATCTCAGTCGTCGGCACCGGAAGCTCTCTTGCCGATGGAACCGACTCACAAAGTTCGCGCGAGGTCACGGCCGACGATTCGACAAGGACACGTGTCCCGGGCATGACCGTGGGGGCGCCGAAGTTGACGTGATACAGCAGTGCAGCCTTGGCTGGCATCGTCCCGTTATTGCGGACGATGTCCGTCACCAACACATAGGGCTGACCGTCGGTGGGCGCATGCACGGTGATCGTCCGGTAGACGTAGACCCTCCGCCCGAACAGTTGGGCACTGTCGATGGTCCCCGTGACAATGATCTTGGCCCCCTCGTCGGTGACCTCGGTCCTCCATGTGACGTCCTGAGCCAGCTGATTGCTGTGGCTTCCGTGCATCCGTCGTGGGCGGTTGCCGGACCGACCTTCTCGAGCCCGCACGTGGTCACCAGGCCACCGTTGAACCGGGTCAGCCACTCGCGCCCAGTGACAGTTGGCAATCGGGATCCGTCGCGAATGGGCGACGCCCAGGACAGGGGCCGACCGTTAAACAAGGCCGCGCCGAGGTCCAATCCCCGATCACACAGGATCTCGACATCCATGCCATCGAGGACCCGAGCGCGGAGAACTCGACAGCGCGACCCGGCCACCCCGAAGGTGTCTTCCACCACAGCGAGATGACCGGGCCGGGAGACCAGTCCCTGCGAAAGCATGGCTGCTGGACTCACGTCGGTCACGATCGACCCGCTTGTATCCGTCCATAGCGCGACAGGGAATCCACCGCAACTGCCGCGAGCAGCACGAGTCCGGTGATCGTGAACTTCTGTCCGGAACCCAGTCCTAGAAGGCCCAGACCGTTGTCGATGGACGCAATCACCAGCGCGCCAAGGATCGCGGACCGAGCACTGCCCCGACCTCCGAACAGGGAGGTACCGCCGATGACCGCGGCCGCGATGGAGTAGAGAAGGAGCGAACCGCCACCCACGTTGCTGTCAACCGAGCGAAGCCGGGAAGCCAGGATGATGCCGCCGATGGCCGCCATGGAGGAGGCGATCATGAAGACGTAGATCCTCACCCGATCGGTGTTGATACCAGCGCGACGGGCCGCTTCGATGCTTCCCCCGATCGAGTACACCCAGACACCGAACCGGGTGTTGGTCAGCACGTAGTTCAGCACCACGTACAACACGGTAATGAGCACCACGACGAAGGGGATGCCCCTACTGAGGTTGGCGACCGACACCACCGTGCCGGCAACCAGAGCCAGTCCCACGATCCGCAGAAGCAGCAAGGCAGCCGGCTCAACCGCAAGGTTTCGCGACATGCGATTCCTTCGCGCCAACACGAGGGAGATGGAATAGGCCACCATCAGGATGCCGAAGAAGGCCCACGCCACGTCCGGGGTCAAGTACGAACCGGAAAGGCTGACGACCGCCCGGTCCTGGATGATGATCGATCCTTGGCTGCCGATGATCATGAGGACAACGCCGTTCCATGCCAGCAAACCCGCCAGCGTCACGACGAAGGACGGCATCTTCAGTTTAGTGATGAGCAGGCCGTGCAGCGCACCGATCGACATGCCGGCAGCGACGGCGGCCAACAGAGCGAACCCCGTCGGAAGGTCGGAGCCGTCTGGCAGCAGCATCTGGGCCAGGATGACGGCCGCGACCCCTGACACGTATCCCACGGACAGATCAATCTCGCCGATGAGAAGGACGAGGACGAGGCCCATAGCGATTGTCGAGATGGCCGCACCTTGGCTCACCAGATTGACCAAGTTGCCCGGCGTCAAATAGTTGTCGTTGAGGCTCTGGAAGACCACTGCGGTGAGCAAGAGGCCGCCGATGATCGGCAGCACCCCCAACTCGCCGCTACGCAATCCGACCAGCCAATTGCGCGCATAGGCGAGAAGTGAGTTCCGCTCCGGCCCGACATCCATCTTCTTCTCCTGCTCAACGCTCATGATGTCGTCGCCCCACTTTGTCCCGGAACGGAGGAGACCCTGCCGAACGTGATGGCTTCGACTACCTCGGTCTGCGTGGCGGTGCGACGATCGAGTTCGGCGACCTTCTGGCCGAGTCGCAAAGCGACGATACGGTCCGCAACTTCGAACACATCGTGGAGATTGTGCGAGATCAGGACCACGCCGAGCCCTTGCTGGCCCAGTCGCAGAACGAGATCGAGCACGTGCCTGGTCTGCTCGACTCCCAAGGCAGCCGTGGGTTCATCGAGAAGGACGATCTTGGCACTCCACATCACCGCCTTTGACACGGCAACTGACTGGCGCTGACCGCCGGAGAGACTCGCGACCGGCTGCCGGACCGAACGGATCGTGGTCACGGCGAGTTGGTCGAGTACCTCCAAGGCACGACATTCCATGCCGTTGTGGTCCAGCTTGCCCAGCTTGTTGGTCTGTTCGCGTCCGAGGAACATGTTCTCGACCACGTCAAGGTTGTCCGCCAGCGCAAGATCCTGGTAGACGACTTGAATGCCCAGGTCCGCCGAATCCCGGGGCGACCGGATCGCGAACGGTTCACCATTCAAGAGAATGGCCCCGCTGCTAACCTGATGAATACCGGCTACGGACTTGACCAGCGTGGACTTGCCGGATCCGTTGTCACCGACGAGAGCCACGATCTCGCCCGGATTGATGGTCATGTCAACGTCTTTCAGCGCCTGCACGGCACCGAAGTTCTTCGACACTCCTCGCAACTCCAGCAAGGGTGCGTCTGTCATCTTTCCTCTTCTCTAATTCCGCAGTCGCCTAGGCCATGTTGATCTCGACGTTGTCCGCCACCGCCCCCAGGATCGTGTAGTCGCATCGGGTTTCCTGAAGCATCGACCCAGGCACGAACTCATTGACCGGGCCGTGCGCCACCAAGCGCGCAATGAATCGCTGCCACGACACTCCGCCGCCGAGGTAGCCGTCCAGCCAGAACGAACGGTGCCTCGCGCCCAGGATGTCCTTCGGGCCGACCGTCGCAGCCCGGGGAGGAACCCACGACCAGTCGGCTCCAAATGAATGGAGGGCGTTCTGCATGATCGTCATGGGATGCAGTTCGACCGTGCGCGCCGGTGCGGCTCGGTAGGCATCGAGGTCCCCTGCGAACTCCGCTCCGAGCTGCGGCTCCCAGAACGCCATGTGACCGCTCCAGCCGATGCCGCCGTAGCAGACATCAGCGCCGCCTGCGTCCTCGATCATGGTCGAGTAGCTGGAGATGTTCTCGCTCGTGGGGAAGTGGATATTGGTCTTGTGCGGGAGAAGTTCGGGATCGAGCAGTCCGAAGAAGTTCTTCCACATGGCGGTCGCAAACGAACCCTCCCAGTCAGCAGGAGCCGTGCGCCCCTCGTCGTCGGCGTACTCGTCCATGTTGAAGGTGCGCACGTGCGACAGGCTCAGGCGCTCCTGGTTGATGATCCTGGCGGCTTCCGCATACTGCGGAACCGGTCCGACCGGCAGGATGGCGACGAACTCACGACCCTCGTCACGAGCGGCGCGGATGCGGTCGACTAGGTCTTGGGCGAACAACGAATAGAAGGCGCGCTTGTCGTCTTCCACTCGGATGCGGAAGTCCGGGTTCCAGTGGGTGGTGATGTCCTCGCGCCGGATGCCTCTGGCTGCGATGCAGGCGTCCTTATCCCTGAAGGACAGGAAACTGGCGAGCTGGGGGCTAAACGTCATGACGATGCTTCCTCACTGTTACTCGGTTGTGGCAATGAAGGAGAAGGTTGCTTCGTCTGCAATGTCGATGGCCCTCCGAATGGCTCCGAGGACCGTCCCGTCGCCTCCCAGGTCGCTCAGTTGAACTGCGGGCGGCCGCGGCGCGAATCGAGCGACGGCCTCCCTGATCGGATCCAGGACTGTTTCACCGGCGTTGGCGATCCCGCCTCCAAGCAGGATGAGATCGGGATTGATGATCGATGCGATGTTGGCGACTTCACGCCCGAGCCGCTCGAGGATGGCCGTCGCCACGTCCAACGCTGCGGCATCCCCCCCGGCCGCGGCATCGAAGACGATCTGAGCGGTCACTGCATCCGGATCACCGCCAGCCAGGGAGAGCAGCATGGCGCCGCGCTCCCCAATCGCGGCCATCGCACCCCGCCTGCGAAAGGCGTCACCGCCGGCAAACCACTCGAATGGACCGGCGGCTGACTCTCGGGGCTGATTCACGTCTGCATCTGTCACGAGGTACGCGATCTCCCCAGCAGCGCCGCTGCTCCCCCGGTAGAGGCGACCATCAATGAGAATGGCCGCACCGATACCGATCCCCAACTGAACGTAGACGACATTCAGATAGCTGCGGGCTGCCCCGATCCACTGCTCCGCGAGCAGAGACAGGTGTGCCTCGTTCTCGACAACGATCGGGCACTCCGCGATGTCGGACAGCTCGTAACGGAGACTGATTCCATCCCAATCGGCGATCTGCGGGGCGAGGCTGATCTGTCCCGTCCGCGGGTCGACCACGCCCGGAGTGCCGATGACCATCGCCCTGACGTCGCTGCGCTGTACCCCAGAGTCACCGAGCACCTCATCGACCGACGCCCGGATCGCGTCGAGTGCTGCGTGGCGATCTGCGGGTTCCTGATGGACGACACGTGCGGTGGAGATGACGGAGCCCGAAAGATCTGCGAGTTTCGCGACCGTGTTGTCGGCTCCCGCATCAACCGCGAGCACATAGCCCAGAGTGGCCCGGAAACTGATGAAACGCGGACGCGGGCCCGGCCGTCTCGGCAGGTTGCCGTCGGTCGGCGGATCGCCCTCGTCGACGTACCCCTTGGCCAGCAGCAGATCGACGAGCTGCTTGACCGTGGGCATGGACAGCCCGGTTGCGCGAGCGATCTCGGGTCGAGGCAGCGGGCCTTGCGCACGGATGACACTAAGCACTGAGGCTAGGTTCAGTTGTCTCATCAGGCTCGGAGAGCCCGCCGTGGTCGTTCTAGCCATAACTGCCTCGACCGTTGCTCCTTCGCTAGTTGGTCGCGTCTTCGGGGCAGTACTGGGCGTACTCGCCGACGCAGATGTCCTTCCACGTGATGAGTCCGTCAGCGATGACGGTCTCCTCGATTTTGTCGCTGCGCACGGTGACGGGGTCGATCAGCATCGCAGGCACCTCGACACCCTCGTTGTCGACGCTGGCGGTGATGCCACTCGGCTCCTCGCCCTTCAGCAGCTGGACGGCCAGGTTGCCGGCAAGCTCCGCCTGGGTTCCGTAGGAGAAGTAGACGGTGAAGGTCTGCTCTCCGGCCAGGATGTGCTGAAGCGCCGGAATGGTTCCGTCAAGACCGCTCAACGGAATCATCGGCAGATTGGCCGACTTGAGTCCCGAGACGACAGCGTTTGCGATCGTGTCGTTGGCAGCAACGACGCCGTCGATCTTGTTGTTGGATGCGGTCAGCATCTGCTCGAAGATCGTCAGCGCGGTGGCGCCGTCCCAGTCCTTGACCGCCTGCGAGTCAACCAGTTCGAACTCGCCAGAGTCGAACAACGGGTCGAGGACCTCGTGGTAGCCCTTGGCCAGGTCGGTGGCAAACGAGTCGGTCGGCGCGCCGTCCAGGATGGCGATCTGCGGCGTCGCTGCGCCCTTCAGGTCGTCGACGATCCCTTGGCCTTGGAGCCGTCCGGCCGCGGTGGCGTCGCCGCTGACGTAGTAGTCTGCCTTGCCGCCCACGGTGAGACGGTCGTAGTCGATCACGGTGACGCCCTGCGCCTTGGCGGTGTCGATGATCGCGGCACCTGATCCGTTGTCGAGATTCACGAGCAACAGGACCTTTGCGCCGTCGGTGATGGCCTGGTCTGCCTGACTGCGCTGGACCGCGGGGTCACCCTCCGCATTGCTGATGATGTAGTCGTCCGGGGTGAGGCCGGCCTTCTGAAACGTCTGCTCGAAGAACACCCGGTCCGCGGTCTCCCAGCGCGGCGACGACTTGGAGTCGGGCAGCAGGACGGCAATCTTGCCCATTCCCCCGCCAGTTGTCCCCTCGTTGTCCGCATCTGTGGCGTTGCTTCCGCAAGCGGCCAGGCTCATGGCAAGCAGCCCGGCGGCCAGGACGGTGACGATCTTGGTGCGCATAGCAATTCCTCTCCAGTGATGAACCGAAACAATGACCGGGCTCTAGCCCGCCAGTTCCTCGCTCATGGATTGCAGGCGCGCCTCCATCATCCGCATGCTTCTCGGGCGCGTGAGCGTGAAGTAGATAACCTCGGACACGTCCTCGGCCGACATCATCGTCGAGACTTCGGGATCGTCATGCGATCGACCGCGACCCTCGCCCATGGCGAACTCGGTGTGGATGCCGCCGGGGCAGATGCTCACGGCGCGGATCCCAATCTCGCGGAATTCCTCATCGATGGCTCGCTTGAGCCCCACCTGCGCGAACTTGCTGGCGCAGTAGACGGCCTCACCGGGGAACCGTGAAGGCCGGCCTGGCTGGAAACGGTGATCAGATCACCACCGTTGCCAGCCTTGATTATGTGCGGCAACCCGGCGCGGTAGAGATTGATGGTGCCCATGGCATTCGTCTCCATCATCTCGGCGACGTGCTCGCGCGGCGTGTCGAGAAAGCCGGAGTAGTGACCCACTCCGGCGTTGGCAACCAGAATGTCGAGGCGGCCGAAGGTGGACACGGCCTTGTCGACGAGTGACTCGAGCTGTGCGACGTCCCGGACGTCACACGATTGCCCGATGGCCCCGTCGAGGCCCAGGTCGGTTCCGTTGCGGGAAGCGAGAACGACCTTCGCGGACGCTTCGTGCAGGCGCTTGGCGAGCGCGGCACCGATCCCCGTGCTGGCTCCTGTTATAGCCGCGACCTTGCCGGCGAGGTCGTTGAGTTCATATGCCACTGGTGCTCCATTCGATGCGATCGGCGACTGCTTCAGCCCCCCAGCGGCCAGGCCGCGGGAACTATTAGGGATATTGCCTAATACTTACCAAACGGCAAGGTCTACCTCCCTCCGTTACTGAATCGTTACGGCGCCCAACGACCGCCCGTCCCTCCACCGCGAGCTGCACCGAGCCGGCCACGATCGCCACCTGGACGTCCATCCGGGCCTACTGCCGGCCGCAGACGTAGGCCGACCCGGCGAAGCTGATCTCACCGTGGACGCCATCCGTGCTGGTCAGGCTCGCGCCTTGTTCCACCGGCTTCCGGATGCGTCCACCGGGGTCCAGACACTGCCTGCGGTCATTCTGCGGTCAAACGATCATTAGCCAGAGATCGCCGACTCGTCGAAGCCCTCAGCGACCCCGGACCGTCGAGGTCCACAAGGGCGCCGTCCACGGCCAAACCAGAGCCGAGCTCACCATCAACGACTCCGACGCATCCCCTGACCGAGCCCCGACACCAAGACCACCGACAGCTACCACCGTCGAGCACAAGAACCGGCATTCGGTGCGGATGGTAGGACGGGCGGTCGGCCTCACCCGAGCGCCGGCACCATGTCCGACCAAATGGCATCCAGGATGTCGGTGGTCGGTCTTTCATAGTGCGAAGCGACCGTCACGCAGGCGTGCTGTCGCGGAAACATCACGCTGAACTGCCCGTAGATGCCATCCATTCGCCATGCGGCATCTCGCTCGCACAACCAGACATGGCGGCCATAGCGGGAGTTTTCCGGATGCGGCTCTGTGGCGCCGGTGGCGAGGTGTTCCCCTGTGGGTACGGGGTCGCTGATCATCGCGTCCACATACTCGGCCGGGATGAGCTGCTGATCGTTGAACCGACCCTGGTCGAGCAACGTGCGGCCGAGTCTGGCGATCTCCTCGGTGCGCAGTTGCAGCCCCGTCGCGCCAAGTGCATAGCCCAGCGGGCAGCGGTGCCACTGCGGATTCTGGATGCCGAGCGGTGCGAACAGGCGTGAGAGCAGGAAGTCCCGTAGGTCCTGGCCTGAGCACGCGTTGATGATCCGGCTGAGCAGGTAGGTGTTGGCACCGCGGTAGGCAAACGTCGTGCCGGGCTCGGTGCCGAGCGGGGTGGCCAGGATGTCGCGGGCAGCGTCACCCGGGTGATCGGCGTCCGGGTCATCCCAGCGAAAGACGATCCCTGAGGACATCGTGAGCAGGTCTCGGATCGTGATGGCGTCGATGCCATGTGCCGTGACAGGCGACAGATGCCCGAGATGAGAGAGCACGCCGTCGTTGATGTCGAGCAGGTTCTCGGCCTGGGCGATCCCTACGGCCACTGAAGTGAAGGTCTTTGATATCGAGAAGACATCACGACGGATGTCGGCCACCCAGTGGTGCTCGGTCGGCGCGCGCAGGTTGTACGTCGAACGGCAGCGATCTCAGCACCCCGATCCACGAGCATGATCGGTCTCTCCGCCCTGCGTGGTCCTCCAGACGGATGGGCCACCAAGCGCCGCGGATGGCCGTTCCATGCCCGGCCTTGAGACAGTCCCTATGACTACCGACAACGGCAGAGCCAACCAGGGCAGGCGCCCCCTCCCACCCCAACGTGACGTCAGCGGTTCGGAACGCCGATGACCTCTCGGTGAGCGATTCCGGTGGCGACGACATCAAGACCATGCGGCTGCGATACGCCGGCACGTGCGCCTGCGGGGCACCGGTGCCGGCAGTACGCAGGCCGGATGGAACACCTCGACAAGGTCCGTCATCTGCCCCGACTGTCTGGCCAGCACCGATGACATGGCGGTCGAGTCCGGAACGGCAGGTGCGTCGCTGCGTCGAGAGCACGACAGGCGTGCCACGAAACGCGAGAGCCGC
>JACCYJ010000039.1 GCA_013696555.1 Nocardioidaceae bacterium
AGCCACGCTTAACTCCCTCATGCCAGGGAGTGTCAAGGATCAGCCGAAATAGATGTCAAGCATCAGCCGGGGCACCGTCAAGCATCACCCGAAGGCGAAACGTCAACCATCAGCCGACTTATTACACTTTACCAGTGGGCCCCGTGGGACTCGAACCCACAACCCGCGGATTAAAAGTCCGCTGCTCTGCCAATTGAGCTAGGGGCCCGTGTCCGAGGCGTCGACGGACGACGGCTGAGGGCGATTGTCTCACCGGGTCATCCCTGCTGTGGTCCGCTGGGCTGGCGTGTAAGAAGAGCAGCGAGCGGAGTGCTCCTTCCGCCGCGAAATCACTGGGCGGAGCCGACCAACGCTTTCTCCTGGGAGTGGCGCGCGGCCAGCATTCGGCGGGCAACAACGGCGGTCGCGAAGGCCACGGCGCCAGAGACGAGCGGTGCCCAGACGAGCAAGTTGCTCACCTCGGTCCCCAGTCTCACCGGTCCGACGCCAACCGTGACCGCCCACAATGCGGTCACGGCTACCGCGCCGACAACACCAGCGTGTACCTGGCTCACAGTGGGGTAGCGGCTCACGGCGATGGCCCACCAGACAGACGCCGCGGCACTGATGCCGGCCACCAGGACCGTCGGAAGGTCAAAGCCAAGGGACGCAACGACGAGGAGCACATAGATCAGTGCGGTGGTCACGGCCGCGACCACTGCGGTACCGAGACAGCGGCGAAGTCGTGGATCAGTGACGGAGCTGGCGTCCAGGTGTGCCTGGCGGACTGTGCGCAGCCCGACCGTGAGTAGGTAGGCGGTCGGCAGCAGGGCCACGACCACGTGAGGTCCGTGGACGCCGAGGCCGAGCTCGGTCGACGCCGACATCGCTTCCGTCAAGGCCGACCCCACAAGTGCCCCTGCGCCAGGCTCACTCCCAGCTCATCCAACAGCGTCAGCTGGTCGGCGGTTTCTACTCCTTCGGCGATGACGGTCATCTGCAAGTCGCGGGCGAGGGTAGTGATGACGCGCACCAAGGACTTCGTGCGGCGATCACCGCCGGCAGCGGCACAGACGAAGGCGCGGTCGAGCTTGAGGATGTTGGCGGGCAGCGAGACCAGGTGCGCGAGGCTGGAGCATCCCGCACCGAAGTCGTCGAGCGCCACACTGATCCGCTGTTCGCGCAGCTGGCGTACTGCGAGCACCGCTGCCCCCTCGAGCAGCGAGTGCTCGAGGATCTCGACCGTCAGGCTCGCCGGGTCTATGCCCGTCTCGCCGATCAGCTCGTGCACCCGTTCCACGTAGCCGATGCTGGCCAACGTCCGGCTGCTCACATTGACGTGGAGACCCAGACTCGGGAACTCCTGACGTCGAACAGCCAGCTCAGCCAAGGCCAGGCGCAAGACATTCAGATCAAGGTCGACAACGAGAGACGTGCGCTCGGCCACCGGGATGAACGCAGCGGGCGGTATGGATCGACCGCTGTCATCGCGCCAGCGGGCCAGGGCCTCGACCGCGACCGGCTGATTCGTGCCAAGGTTCATGATCGGTTGCATGACGACCGAGAAGTCGTCGCCGCCGTCGACACTCGCATCGACGTCCTTGCGCAGTTTGGAATCGAGTGGAAACTGGTGCGCACGTTCGTTCTCGGGACTCGGGTCGTACCAGCGCGCCTGCCCGCGGCCGGAGTGCTTCGCCAGATACATCGCGATGTCTGCCTGCCGCAGGGCGCCATCCAGGTCGGAGACACCGCGTACGGCGGCCATGCCGATGCTGACACCGATCTCGACGCGTTGGTTCCGCAGCATGAACGGACGCTGACTCACGGTGCTCAGCCGCGAGGCGATCACGTCGGCGTCGGTCAACGACGACAACCCCTCACACAAGAGCGTGAACTCGTCACCCCCGAGACGGGCCAGCGTGTCACTCGGCCGAAGCACAGTGGTGAGCCGCCGGGCCACCTCGACGAGCAACTCGTCGCCCGCCGCATGTCCCAAGGTGTCGTTGACGGACTTGAAGTGGTCTAGGTCGAGCAGCATCACCACGAGCTCGGCGGGGGAGCGTTGCGCCCGGTGCAGCGCCTGCTCGAGTCGGTCGCGGAACAACGTGCGGTTGGGGAGCCCGGTCAGCGGGTCATGGAGTGCCAGGTGGTTCAGCCGGCGTTCCAGCATCATCCGCTGGGTGGCGTACCGAATTGCCCGTTCCAGCGCGTAGCCGTCAACGTGGTTCTTCACCAGATAGTCCTGCGCTCCCACGCGCAAGGATTCGACTACGGTGTTCACGTCATCGAGGCTGGTCAGTACGACGATGGGCAAGGTGGGGGCCAGTCTTCGAAGGGTGCTGACGATCGACAAGCCGGAGGCGTCCGGAAGTTCCAGGTCGACGAGCGCACAGTCGGCCATCTCGACCTGCGGTGCGCCAAGATCCGCGAGCCGCGTGACGTGGTCAACGGCAACGTCGGATCGGACCGATCGCAGGTACTCCTCCGTCAGCAGAGCATCCGCCCTGCTGTCTTCCAGCAGCAGGACTCGCAACGCTGCCAACGGGTGATTGGCCGATTGTTCGATGCCAGCGGCGAGTTCGGTCACAGCCATATGTCTCACCTCTCCGTGCGTGGCAGAGTCACGATGCTCAACCAGAAGTTGCTCGTCTGAGAGACGATCGAGATGAAACTGGTGGTCAGATCGACCGGCTTGCGAACGTATGCGTTGACATGATGTTTGTACGCCGCCAACACGTCGGCCTCGTCGTCCGACGTGGTCAAGACGACCACCGGGATGCTGCGCAGGTCGGGGGCGTTCTTCAGCCGGATGAGCACGTCTTGACCGCTCATGCCGGGGAGGTGCAGGTCGAGCAGAATGAGATCTGGACGCGAGACCGCCGGGTCGTACAAGTGGGCGAGCGCTTCCTCGCCTCGACACATCACTTCTAGATCGTTGAGGACATGACCTTCGGCGAGCGCCTCACGGGTCAAGAGCACGTCAGTGGCGTTGTCCTCGATCATCAGGATCTGCGCTCGGTGTGCCTCGTTCTCCATGACTGTCATTCATCGCTCCCGGGCAGTTCGATCTCGAAGGTCGTGCCTCCGGCGGAACTCGGCTCCACCTGGATCGATCCGCCATGCCGGGTGACGATGCGGTGGATGATCGCGAGTCCCAAACCGGTTCCTGGGTACTCCTCTTTGGTGTGCAACCGTTGGAACAGGCTGAAGACGCGTTCGTGATGCTCTGTGGGGATCCCGATGCCGTTGTCCGAGACGCACAGTGCTACTCGCCCATCAGCCGTACTGCCCTCGAACCGAACGGTAGGGGTTGACGACTGGTTGAACTTGATGGCGTTGGTGACCAAGTTCTGCACGACTAGGACGAGGAGAGATCGATCACCGATCACCACCGGCAACGGATGTGGCACATCAAGCATGGCGTTGCGTTCGGCCAGCGTGGCACTCAAGGAGGCACGTACGTCGGCAACCACGTCGTCCAACGCGACCGGCGACTTGCGCAGCTCGTGCTGGCCGGCTTTTGAGTATGCGCGGACGTCGTCGATCAGGTTTTGCATGCGCTCAGCTCCGGCGACGATGTATTCGAGAAACTCTCGTCCGCGTGCGTCGATACAGTCCGAGTACCGACTTTCGAGCAGGTGCGCGAAGCCGCTCATGGTGCGCAGCGGTTCGGCAAGGTCGTGGCTGGCCACGTAACTGAACTGCCGTAGGTCTTCGTTCGCGCCCTCGAGGCTCTCATTGAGCGACGACAACCGACTGGAAATCTCCACAAGTCTTCGGTTGGCCGCGACCAGTGCTGTCTCGTCGCGGGCACGCGCCGCTGACAGCCGGGCGACCTGCCTGGCGAAGACGCCGACGGCGATGCCGACGGTGAGGAACGCGGTGTAGCGCGTGAAGTAGTCGATCGGTGGTGCCTCCCGGCCATGCGCGTACTGCCAAAACAAGGCAGCGGAGATGCCAGCTCCAATGAGGCCACCCGCGAGTCGGTAGCGGATCGCCAGCAGTGTTACCGGCAAGACGTACAACACCCCGATCCCGTTGCTGGGGTCATCGACGGTCCGCCGGAACGCGAAGATCCCGGCGAAGAGCACGACGGCCGCAAACGGCAGCCACCAGCTCGCCTTCGTGTGTCGCGTCTCGACCTGGGCGGGAAGTTGGCGTACCGCCCTTGGCGTGATCGGGACCTTGCCTGGCACCTTGTGGTCCGCAGCGGGACTTTGCATCGACTCCGCGACGTGGCCGCCCGCTGCCCGTCGGATGGCAGCGAGCACCGGCAGTGGATTGCCGTCCTTCTCGACGTAGCCGGCGGCCCCGTATTCGGCGGCTCGGGCGGCGAGTCGATGTGCCGGGAAGCCCGACAGCATCACGACCGGCAGCGACGGCAGTCTGTCGTGAATCTCCTGCAGCGCCTGAAAGCCGTCCATGATCGGCATTGCAACATCGAGTAGCACGACATCCGGTCGAAGCGCCTCCACCAACGCGACTGCCTCCGCGCCGTCACCGGCCTCACCCACCACTTCGATGCCACCTGCGTCGTCCAACCAGGCCCGTACCAGTGAGCGCAGCTCTGAGCTGTCGTCGGCGATAACCGTGCGGATGGTCCCCGCCCTCGTCGACCGCTCCTCGAGAACGGTCATCCGTCGCCGATCCCCGCCTGGCGTTGCCGCACGAAGTCACCGGCGCGCATCCGTCCGTCGCTCGAACCCTCGACGAGGAGCCTGTCGACCATCGTCTTGGCCGAGTCCAGTGCGGACGCCAGGGCGCGGCTGAGAAGCTCGTCATTGCCTGCACGCTGGGCAGCCTGAGCGGTGACGAGGGACTGCACGATGGTGTCGTTGACCTCGGACGCCTCCCGCTGGCGCTGCTGGTAGTTCTCGAAGAGTTTGCCGGGCAGGAGCAGGCGACCGTACGCGCGTCGCAGCGTCCAGTAGTAGGTGCCGACCACTGCCGCGAACACGTCCCAGCCGGCTTGCCAAGGGTCGAACGCGGTGCGCATGGCGAGGCCGGGTCCGGTTCCGATGTCGAAGTACGGCACAAACTCATCCCGCGTAGTTGGTAACCGTTGGCTGTTGCGGGAAAAGGTGCTCTGACCTGCACGTTTGCGGCCGAGCGCCGTTGGCAGCCGTTGGGCGTTTGCGGACTTCTTGCGGACTTTCTGCGGACTGACTCGGGAGTCAGTAGTGCGGGTTCGTGCTGACTTCTGCGGGTAGGACGCCGCGGGACTGCTCGGAATCACACCGTGGACCTGTTGGCAGCTCTGTGAGGCTGGGCGAGCTCGAGTCCGCTGCTCCGTCCGACCCGGCGTACACCGTCACCTAGTTAGTAGCAGCCCGCGGCCTGGAGCTGGGCGTCGATGTATTCCATCAGGTCCGCGTTGCCGTCCCCGGCGCGATTCCGCTGGATGGGCCTGACGAGGACACCGTTGGCCGTTGGGTCAAGTCCGCAAAGGCCAACGCGCGTTGGAAAATGCGGAACGCCCCGGAGCGCTACGGCTGATAACCCGTGGCGACGCGCGTCCAGCACCTTCGACGTGTGGTCGTTTGGTGACGCTGGTGGCCCGGCATCATGTGGGTGCGGACGGAGGGTGGAGTGGGTCGGGAGAGTGAGGCTGGCTGACCCAATGGGTCAGCCTTCGCACGGTAATGGGGACCCGACGCTGGGGTAGACGAAGGCCTCTCACACCGTGGATGCTGGCGCTTGTCAACGAGGCACGAAGGTCTCGTGAGGAGAGGGTGACATGGCAGGCTTCGTCCAAATCATCGAGTACAAGAGCTCACGGATAGAGGAGATCAGGGCGCTGATCGAGGGCCTACGCAAGAGCGGGGTGGGTACGGCTCTGGGCGGAACACTGACCGCAGACCGTGACCGTCCCGGCTACCACTTCAGCATTGTGGAGTTCGCCTCTGCTGAGTCCGCGATGGAAAACTCACAACTGCCGGAGGTCAGCGAGCTCGCGAGAAAGATGGCGGAGTTGTGTGACGGGCCAGCGAAGTTCTACAACCTTGATGTGGTCGAGTCCTGGGATGGCTGATAGCGGATGACGGTGTAGCACCGGGTCTAACGACGGGGAGACGGCCACAGGGGCGCGAACATGAAGCGCCCCCCCGAGGGGCTGCAGCTTCCGGCGGGCCACCCAGCTAGCCTCACTCGATGGCGGTGACCGACGCCGTCACCTGCGCCGATGCCGCCCGCATCCTTGCCGTCCACGTCGCCACCGTCGACCGTCTCATCCGACGTGGCGTTCTGACCCGCGCCCGCAAGTACGCCTCCGCTCAATTGTCCCGCGAGCAGGTCGAGCTCCTCGCGCTGGCCACCCGTCCGGTGAAGCGGCTCGTCGCAGGCGACTACTGGATGACCCGTAAGGGTGTCGCAGCGGTTCTCGATGTGTCCGGGCGTCGGGTGCAGCAACTCACCGACGCCGGTCGGCTGCCGTAAGTCGTGCACCGCGACGGGTGGCGGTTGTACCGGCGGGAGCAGGTCGAGGTCGTAGGCAACGCACGGCTACGAGCAGTGGACCGCATGCTAACGATCTAGCGCTGGTCGCACTACGCCCTGAACCGTGGCGTGACCGCTCCAGGGGGACGTGGCGACAGTAGG
>JACCYJ010000077.1 GCA_013696555.1 Nocardioidaceae bacterium
GGCCGGTCCTGTGACTCGGGCCGACGTCCCTCCCGCAAGTCCTCCAGCATCCGGCTCACCAGTGACACTTCGGACTGAGAAGCCTGCCGTGATGGCACGCCTGAAAGCGCAGCATCCCCCGCTCCCGGAGGTACCGAACGGTCCCCGCCACCGGAGTTGAGGACAACGGTGAGCACCGCGACAGCGACCAACAAAGTCACAGTTGTCGCTACCCACTGCGCCAACCTGCGCGGATTCCGACCGAATGTCATACTTAAACAGTAAGTAGTTGGGTGGTTACTTTCAGCCAATCAGCATATTTCCGCAAAAATGACCACACGTCCGCGGGGGTTCGAATCCCTCCGGGCGCGCCCAGTTTCCGCACCGGGTCACCGCGACGGAGAAGCTGATCAACGCGTTGCGGGCCGAGCAGGCCGGGACCTGGTCGCGTTCGCCAATGCCCGCGATGCCGCCGATGTGGCTGCAGGAGTCGCCGGGGCGCTGCGGGGTAGGACGACCTCGACCGAGGTCGGTCTGGCGGTGGGTGTCGCCCCGCTGACCGCTGCGAGCCGGGTCGCGACCGCGGAGGTCGCGGTCAAGGACCACCCGAGGCTGTTGAACCTGCCTGCTCGGATCGGGTCGGGTCTCGATGGGTGGGTTGCGGTTGGTGATGCCTCGACACGTTGCGGGAAAGCGCGCCGAACGTGATCTGGACCATGCCGACCGGACACACCTACCAACTACCCCCACCCCCCACCTTGGGTGAAGGCAGCCGACCGACACCGATCCAGACGCCTCCGCCGCCGGTACGGGAACCGGAGTCGTTGGCCGACCTGGTCCGGACACTGACCGCCGCCATCGACCAACGACCCCTCCGAACCTCGAAACCCCGCCGCCGCGGCCAGGCCGTACAGCGCCGTAACCAGCGCCGGCAACGACGACGAGACCGCGGATACACCCGTGAAGACCAAGCCGTCCACCGCGACACTGACGACACCCGCCGCCGCCAAGCCCGCCAAGCCCGCGACCGCCGCCGACAACGCCGCGAACGGCAACCCACGTAGTCCGGGTGTCTCACCCAAGCCGTTCACATGTTGGCGGCATGATGAGCCGATGCTGGCGCCGAAGGAGTTCAGCTACGCGGCGGATGACTGGGCCACCGCCGCAACGGAGATCTGCCAGCGGTTGTCGCTGGTGCGCGAGGACGAGGATGAGCGCAGCCTCAGCTACCTGGATACCTTCGACTGGCGAATCTACCGGGCGGGTTTCATGCTCGCCCGCATCGATGAGCTGCTGGAGTTGTCCGACCGGGCAACCGGGGCACTCGTGATGCGAGCTGACGCGAGCAGCGCCAGCGCATCCGACGGAGCGCTTCCCAAGCGGTTAGCTGACCGCCTGTCTGGCGTCTTGGGAGTGCGGGCGCTCACCGCAGTCGCCGCCGTGAACTCACATACGGTGGTGTTTGGTGCTCGCAACGATGACACGAAGACCGTGGCACGACTGGTCCTGTCCAATTCGACTGTGGACCAGGGCGAGAAGCAGACCGCGCTGCGGTTCCGGCTGTCCATCGCGCCGCTACGTGGCTACGACAGGGACGCCACCAGGCTGAGCGAGGAGCTCGCCGCCGTGTCGGGCGTCGAGCCGATGGCCAGCTCCCTGTTCGAGGAAGCCGTCGATGCCACCGGCAGGACGCCGGGAGACTACTTCAGCAAGCTGTCGCTGAGCCTGAGCCGGGAAGTCCCGGCGTACGACGCCGCGAGGCTCATCTATCGGACCCTCCTGGATGCCATGCAGGCCAACCTGGACGGCATCCTGGCGGACCACGACACGGAGTTTCTGCACGACTTCCGAGTCGCTGTCCGGCGGACCCGATCCGCTCTGAAAGAGCTGCCCGGCGTGCTCCCCGTCGAGCTGGAGGGACACTTTCGCGACGAGTTCAGCTGGCTCGGAGCGGTGACGACTCCGGCGCGTGACCTCGACGTCTACCTGTTGGAGTTCCCCGCGCTCAGTGAGCTGGCCGGCGACGCTGCCAATGATCTCGGACCGCTCCACCGGCTCATCCGCTCCGAGAAGCGTCGTGCTCACGCCCGGGTACGCACGGCACTGCGCTCGGCGCGATACCGTCGACTCCAGGAGGCGTGGAGCCATGCGATTGCGGCCACGAGCCCGTCGGCAGGCGAGGGACCGGCCGGATCAAACCCGGTTGGTGTGCTTGCCGACAGCCGCATCCGCAAGGTGGCACGGCGCGTCCTGCGCGACGGGACCCGCATCAACGACGACTCGCCGGCCGAGTCCCTTCATGACCTACGAAAGCGCTCCAAGGAGCTGCGCTATCTGTTGGAGTTCTTCAGCTCCCTCTACGACCCGAAGCCGCACGGGTCGGTGCTGGTCGAGCTCAAGGCACTCCAGACCACCCTGGGACGGTTCCAGGACACGCAAGTGCAACGCCACGCCCTGGAGGACTTCGCCGAGCGTTTGCTGAGCGTTGGTGACACACCTGCCTCCGCCCTCTTGGCCATCGGCCGCCTGGTTGCCGTGCTCGAGGACCAGCAACACCATGCCCGGGCTGAGTTCACCGACCGCTTCGCGCGGTTCGCGAGCGCCAGGAATCGCCGTCGCCTGGCGGCGCTGACCGGGGAAGCCACGTGAAGACGGTCGCCACCTACAGCATCAAGGGCGGCGTCGGAAAGACCAGCGCGGCTCTCAATCTTGCGTACCTGGCCGCCCGCGACGGACTGCGAACCCTCGTTTGGGACCTGGATCCGCAGGGTGCCGCAACTTTCCTCTTCCGCG
Source organism: Nocardioidaceae bacterium (assembly GCA_013696555.1). Lineage (GTDB taxonomy): Bacteria > Actinomycetota > Actinomycetes > Propionibacteriales > Nocardioidaceae > JACCYJ01. The sequence continues at coordinate 2,773 of JACCYJ010000077.1, forward strand.
TTCGCCCCCGGGTGAAGGGTGGCGGCA
>JACCYJ010000111.1 GCA_013696555.1 Nocardioidaceae bacterium
CTGTGATACGAAGGGAGGCGAAGGATCAGCGCGTTTCCAGACTCTTGCCATCAACGACCGCTTCGGCTAGGCCGATCACTGGTGTCACCCCAACCATGCCACCGGTCGATCTCGATCCATGCGCTGACTCGACCGCGGTCCCTGTTCGGGTATGGCCTCCCGGTGTAGTGCTGCGAGAGCCGGTCGATGTCAGCCAAGCCCTCGTCATCGCGCATCTCTACGACCCGACCCTGCAGGCTGATGTGGGTGTACCAGTCGTCGGCGGCGAGGGCGGTGAGGCTGACCCGCGCATCATGGCGCAGGTAGTCGAGGCGCTTTCGGCCCTCGTCCATGTTCACCAGGACCCGTTCCCCGTCGAGCAGGTACCAGGTCGCCACCGACACCGGCTGGCCGTCAGGTCGTACCGTCGTGATCACCGCCGGATTGGGCTTCCCCAACAACTCGGTGACCGGCTCGGGCAGGGGAGGCTTGGGCATTCCGTCATCGTGGCACGGATGCGTTGTGGCAGGGTGCGGTGGTGGACGATTACCGCGCCCTCAACCGGGCTTGTTGGGATGAGCGGGCGCCGGCCCATGCGGCCTCGCGGGACTACGGGTTCGACCGCTTTGTCGCCGATCCGGCACACCTCAGCGATGTCGTCCGCTTCGATCTCCCGCTGCTCGGCGATGTCTCTGGATTGCGCGGGGTGCACTTGCAGTGTCACATCGGGACCGACACAATCTCGCTCTTGCGCCTTGGCGCACAGATGACGGGGTTGGACTTCTCGCCCACGTCTCTGGCGCAGGCCCGTCGGCTGGCCGAGACGACCGGTTCGGACGTCGACTTCGTCGAGGCCGATGTCTATGACGCAGTCGGCGCTCTTGGAAGTGAAGCGTTCGACCTGGTGTTCACCGGGGTCGGGGCGTTGTGCTGGCTTCCCGATGTCAGGCGCTGGGCCGAGGTCGTGGCCGGGCTGCTCAGACCCGGTGGTCGGTTGTTCCTGCGCGAAGGTCATCCGATGCTGTGGGCGCTGGACGATCCACGCGAGGACGGCCTGCTCGTCGTCGAGCATCCCTATTTCGAACGCGAGGAGGGCTCCGTCTGGGACGAGGAGGGCACCTACGTCGAGACCGACGTTGTCTTCAGCCACACCCGGACCGTGGAGTGGAACCACGGCCTCGGTGAGATCGTCACTTCGGTCTTGGCGTCGGGGCTCGACCTGACCGGTTTCGTGGAGCATGACAGCGTTGCATGGGACGCGTTGCCTGGCACGATGCGACAGCTCCCTGACAACGCCAACGAGTGGCGCCTCATCGATCGGCCGTGGCGGCTACCGCACTCCTACACGTTGCAGGCGGTCAAGCGATGAACGTGAAGGTCCGCGACCACGTCATCCCTCCAGACGAGCTGCGGTGGCGGTTCTCGCGGGCCAGCGGCCCGGGCGGTCAGTCGATCAACACCACCGACTCCCGCGTCGAACTGTCGTACGACCTCTCGGCCTCGACTGCGTTGCCGGAAGGCTTACGCGAGCGGGCTCGTCAACATCTGACCGGCCGCCTCGTCGACGGGGTGCTCACGATCAACGCCTCGGAACATCGGTCGCAATGGCGTAACCGACAGGCCGCACTGAGCCGTCTAGCGGCTGTGCTGTTCGAGGCGACGGCGCCCCCGCGCGCGGCTCGTCGTCCAACGCGCCCGAGCAAGCGGGCTCGCGAACGCCGCTTGGAGAGCAAGCGCGCCCGAGCCGGCATCAAGGACCTGCGCAAGCGTCCCATCGCCGAGTGACGAGCCGCAGGCAACTACTTCTTGTCACTCTTCGCGGTGATGATGCTGCTGCTGGTGGCGGGGACGCCCTTGACCTTTTTGTCCTTCTTGGGTTTCCGTGCTTCCCGGCCACCCTTGTTCTTGCCAGCCATCGCGCGCTCCCTGCCATCGATATCGGACCGTGGTCTCCCCCGCGCCCCGGTTCGGTCACCCACGACGGTACGACTCTAGGCCGTCCAGGGGAACCAGTTTTTAGGCCGACATGTACACCAGCCGCCCTGCTGAGTCGAGTCGGGCTCTCTTACATGTGCCTTCGCCGCGAGTGGTGCAGCACTTCCCCGGCTAAGCGACACTTCCAACGGGTTCGAACCCATTAGAAGTGACCCCGTACCACGTGAACGTGGGAAAGGGACAAGATGAGCCCGTGGATCTAGACGTTGCCCGCGTCCGCGCCTCGTTCCCCGCCCTTGATGAAGGTGTCGCCCACTTCGACGGACCAGGCGGATCTCAAGTCCCGACACAGGTCGCGCGCGCGATCGCGGACGCGATGTGCGCAGGACTGGCCAACCGCGGGTCGGTCACCGCCGCCGAGAAGCGAGCGGACGCAATCGTTGTCGAGGCCCGACAAGCGATCGCCGACTTGGTGGGGTGCACGGCGGCAGGGGTCGTCTTCGGTAGGTCCATGACTGCGCTGACGTACGACATGGCCCGCGCCCTTGCCAAGGAGTGGGGTCCACGGGACGAGGTCGTTGTGACCCGTCTCGACCACGACGCCAACGTTCGTCCCTGGGTCCAGGCGGCCCAAGGTGCGGGCGCAACGGTCCGCTGGGCCGCCTTCGATCCAGCGACTGGTGAGCTGCCGGTCGCCGCCGTTGCCGAGCTGATCTCAGCGCGAACCCGGCTGGTCGCAGTCACCGCTGCCTCCAACCTGTTGGGCACCCGGCCGGACGTGGCGGCGATCGCGAAGGCTGCTCACCATGCCGGCGCATTGGTCTTCGTCGACGGGGTCCACCTGACTCCGCACGCACCGGTCGACGTAGCCGCGCTCGGCGCGGATTTCTTCGCCTGCTCGCCGTACAAGTTCTTCGGTCCTCATCTGGGCGCGCTGGTGGCCGAGCCGTCACTGCTCGAGACCGTGCATCCAGACAAGCTGCTGCCATCCAGCGAGGAGGTGCCGGAGCGCTTCGAGCTGGGGACGCTGCCGTACGAGATGCTGGCGGGGACGACGGCCGCCGTGGACTTCATCGCCGACCTGAATCCAACTCGTGGCGACCGGCGGTCACGTGTGCTGGCGGCCATGGCGGCCGTCGAACGGTATGAGGAGAGACTGCTCGACCGCCTACTTGACGGCCTCGCCGGGATATCCGGAGTCACCCAGCATGGCGATCCCCGCCGGCGTACGCCGACCATCTTGTTCTCGGTGAGCGACTACCGTCCGCGAGAGGTCTATGAGTTGCTGGCCACCCGTGGCATCAATGCGCCCGCCGGCAGCTTCTACGCCCTGGAGGCATCCCGGTGGCTGGGCCAGGGAGACGTCGGTGCCGTCCGGGCAGGGATCGCGCCGTACACGAACGAGGACGACGTGGACCGGCTGGTGGCTGCCGTGGCCCAGTTGGGTTGACCGGTTGTGGTGCTCTATGGCCCACCGCAGAACTTGTGTGACACAATGTTACGGATGAGGTGCATGGAGTCACCATCGTTTGTGTCATCGCGACGAAGTTACCGACACGGGACAGTCGGGAGGTTGCCGCAATGACAAACACCGCGCTGGTACCACCCATCACCGATGAGGGACAAGGATCGCCGACCAGCGCGCCCGTGGCCGAGGGTGACCGGCTGTCTGCCCTACGGCGCTACGACATCCTCGACAGCGCGCCCGACGGTGTCTTCGAACGGATCACCGCGTTGGCTGCGCGTCTGTTCGAGGTGCCGATCTCGCTCGTGTCCCTCGTGGACAGTGATCGCATCTGGCTCAAGTCTCACTACGGCATCGAAACCGACCAGATCGCGCGTGAGCCGGGGTTGTGCGCCTCCGCCATCCTGCAGTACGAGCCACTGATCGTGACCAACGCGAAGAGCGACCCCCGCACACGGGCGAACCCGTTGGTGGCAGGTGAGTTCGGGCTGCGCTTCTACGCTGCCGTGCCGATTACCACCCACGACGGGTACAACCTCGGAACGCTCTGCGTCATGGGCAAAGCGCCTCGGCTCGTCACCGAGGACGAGATCAAGACGCTGTCCGACCTTGCCTGCGTGGTGATGGACGAGATCGAGCTGCGGCTCTCGGCGCGTCGGACCGCCCGTCTCGAGGCTTCGCTGCGACGTAACGCTGAGAAGACAGCAAGGCTTGACCGGTTGCAGCAAACCCTGCTCACCCACATGGCCGACGGGGTCATCATGCAAGCACCCGACGGGCACATTGTGGCCTCGAGCGATTCAGCGGGCCAACTTCTCGGGCTCGGCGACGAGGAGGTCAACAGCGCCGCCGCAATGGAGTCGTTGCGCGAGCGGCTGCTGGCACCCGATGGGTCGATCCTCGATACCGCGGATGCCCCGCTGGGCGCCTCGGGAGCCGAGCCGGCGACAGGCGATCAGGTCATTGGTGTCCGTGACGAGACGGGGGAAACCCGGTGGCTCTCGTGCAACAGCAGCCCGGCCGCCGACCCGTCCGGGGACGTTTACGTCGTCACCTCGATGACCGACGTCAGCGAACGGCACTCGACCGTGTTGGAAGAGGCGGCGGAGCGCCGAGAGCTGCGCGAAAGGATCGAGGGCGTCCTCGGCAACGGCGCTTTGTCGATGGTCTTCCAACCCATCGTCGCGCTGGGGTCGGCGGGAGTAGTAGGCGCCGAGGCCCTGGCCCGCTTCGCCGGACCGCTCGTTCAAAGTCCTGACGTGTGGTTCGCTGAGGCGGCGTCGGTGGGTCTGGGCACGGGACTCGAGCTCGCGGCCATCGCCGCCGCACTGGCCCGGTTGGATCGCCTCCCCCCGGGCGTTTACCTGTCCGTGAACGCGTCGCCGGCGACCGTTCTCGACCCGGGTCTGCGAGCGCTGCTGGCCCAAGTCCCGCCCGGCCGGGTCACGCTCGAGCTCACCGACCACTCCGGCGTGAGTGACTACGACGAGTTGGGGCACTCGCTCACTTCCCTACGCAACGCCGGTGTACGCATTGCTGTAGAGGACACGGGTGCCGGGTTCGCAAGCCTGCAGCACCTAGTCGACGTGCAGCCTGACGTCATCAAGCTGGACATGGCGCTCACTCGCGACATCGACACCGATCCGGCGCGGCTGGCGATGGCCGCCGCCGTGCTGACGTTCGGTTCGGCTATCGACGCAACGGTCATCGCCGAAGGAATCGAGACCAAGGCAGAGCTGACGGCGCTTCGCGACCTCGGAGTCAAGTTCGGCCAGGGCTACCACTTCAGCAAACCCGCTCCGCTCCCGTTGCGCATCGGGTTGTCGTAACAGGGCGTGGAACGACCCGAGCCGTGAGACCGACGTGTCGGCTCGATTTGGCGGCGTGTCGCTGCAAAGACGCCCGGCTCAGTGGTGTGAGTTGTCCAACCGGTCAGGATCGGCCAGCAGTTCACGGATGACGCCGGCGATCCGTCCCGCATGGGCGCCGTCGACGAGGCGATGGTCGGCCGTTGCCCCGATCACGACCTGGGGGCGTACGACGACCTCGCCATCGATCACCAGCGCTTCATCCCGTACCGCGCCGATGGAGACGTAGAGGGGTACGCGAGCGAACGGCACAGGCGCCAGATAGCCCTCGTCAAGGCCCAGTGAACCGACGTTGGAGACGAACGCTGCCCCGAGTGGGAATCCGGGCTGGCCGAAGGCACCTACCCCTAGACCGCCGACGAGAACGCCGGCCGCACTCAGCAGCGGGCGCATCGTCAGCGGTGGTGCGTATCTGACATACCAGGCGCTACGAGAGTGATGCGGGTCCTGGCCGGCACGCGCCCGGGCCGCCCCGAAGGACAGCTCCCGCGCCACCTCCAGCGGAGACTTGCGGTCGACGTCGTGAACCTTGATCGGAGCCAGGTCGGTCCCCCCGTCGATGTCCACGGCGAAGGCGATGTCGCAGGAGTCAAACGGCAGAATCCGGCCCAGGAGGACACGAGCCCGCACCTCCGGCACGGTACGGATGGCGCGCCCGAGCGCCGCACCCACGACATGGGTCAACGTGACGCGTTCGCCGGTGCGTTCTCGGACCTGCTCGAGGTATGCCAGCACCGCCGTCGCGTCGACCGCCATCCGGGTATAGATTCGGCCGTCCCTCGAGGGCCGCCAGGTCGCGACCGCCACCCGGCGTCGTAAGGCGTCTCGACGCCCGGTCACGACAGCACCATGGCGTTGATTGTGCCCGTAGCAGCACCCGAGCGTCCTAGTGGGCGCGGGACCTCACCGCTGTGCCGGCAGCCACCCGCTCGCTGCGGCCTCCGCCGGCCCCGCCAGCGCCTCTGACCAGCCCAGCACGCACCGGATCACGGTGCCCCGGGAGGTGCTCTTGATCGTCACCTCGTCACTCAGGGCGCGGACGAGGAACAATCCCCGACCGTCCTCGCTGTCAAGGTCGGGCAGCGCTCTCCCCCGCGTGTCAAGACTGGCATCGCCGCAGCCATCGTCGGCTACCTGCACAACGAGACGCTCACCGTCCACCGTCACAGTCAGCTCCACCGAGCGGCGCGCTGCCACCACTGCGTTGGCGAGCAACTCCGCCGCTACCAGCGTCGGATCGTCGCTGTCGGCTCCTCGCTCGAGCAACCACGCTTCGAGCCCATGCCGAGCGGTCGTGATGCCCGCGTGGTCGCCTGGCTCGACCCGCCATCGGCCGGTCTGGACACGGACCGAAGCCGGCGTCCGCCGGAGTACGAGAGCCAGGCTGTCGTCGCGCCGGTCAGCCCCGGAGAGGGCGCGGTCCACCAGCTCGTCGGCGAGCTGAGCGGCGGGGAGATAAGCGATCTCGGCCGCGTGCCGGGTCAGTGAGTCCATGCCTTCCAGAATGTTCTTGCGGGCCTCGATGAGCCCGTCGGTATAGAGAACCAGCGACTCGTTCTCGGCGAGGGTGAGGCTCACGACGTTGTCGCTGCCGACAGCCGGCCAACCGATGGCGCCGCCCGAGGCAGCGAGTTGGGTGACAGTGCCGTCTCGGTTCACCACGAGCGCCGGCGGGTGGCCCCCCGCAACCACCCGCAGCATGCCGGTCCGCGGCTGGTACCGGGCAACGACAACGGTGGCGACGAGATCAGTGTCTTGGGCCGACAGCAGCTGATCGGCGCGAGTCACGACACTCTCAAGGCGCGTCCCTTCCACGGCGATGAAACGCAGCGTGTGCACGACTGTGAGTGCCGCCTTGGTGGCCGCCACCCCATGACCCAGTACGTCCACCACCGCTACGTGCAGCTCACCCGAGGGCAAGACGTGCCAGTCGTAGAGGTCACCACCCGTCGGTGACGAGGGGTCCGAGGCGACGTAGGTCACCGCCAGCTCGACACCGTCGAGCTCCGGTGGCTCGGGCGCCACCGCCCGCTGCAGATGGTCGACGACCAGCCGCTGCGCGGCTTGCGTCTCCGTGAGCCGGTTCAGCTGCCCGCGCAGCTCCTCGTACTGCTCCACCGGTGTGATGTCGCGGGCCACCACGACCAGCGTGTCGCACCGACCGTGGACGTCGGCCGCGGCGCTCGTCGAGCACGACAACCGTCGATCTCCGCTTGTCGCGGTCGTGATGACAATGTCGTGCGTCAGCGCCGGGTCCGCTGCCCAGCCGCCAAAGTCGATGGGCGACCCGGCGAGCGTTCTGGCTCGCAGGCGTTGCATCGTGTCGTCACGCCCGAGGACGTCGGCGGACTCCAGGCCGGTGATCTGCTCGCAGGCGGTATTCCAGCTGAGCACCGCACCGTCGTCATCAAGAGTGAAGATCCCATCCGACGTCGCGCTCACGATCTGGCCCAGCTTGCGGCGCTCCTCCAGGACGCTCTCGAAGAGCCGGCCGCGGGCAATCGTGTGGGCGGTTTCCCGGGCGAGCGCCTCGAGCACGGCCAGGTCAGCCGCGGTCGAACCTTCCAGACCTGTCTGGTCGTAGACGACAACCGTGCCTAGACGCCGGTGGTCGTCGACGAGTGGCGCGCACAGGCAGTCCCGCCAACCCGCCTCCTCCAGGGGCGCTGCCAATGTGTGGCTCCTGCGGGCCCGGATGCGTACGGGCTCTCGTTGTCCGGCGAGCGCCCGTTCCAGATGCGTGGCAGAGCGCACCCGGCTCCGCTGCGCCTCCGGCCCTGTGGCGGCCGGTGCGAGGTGGTGCGTCTCGTACCCCCCGGAGTCAGTCATCAGGACAAGAGCCGCTGCCCGGCACTCGAAGCTGTTGACCACCTCGCGCAAGTAGTCATCGATCCCGTCCAACGGATGAAGCGGCTCAGAGAGCGCCTTGGCCGCCGAACGCAGGCCGGTGAGTCGCAGCCGATCGGCCCGGGCCGATGCGTAGCCACGGTAGGCCAGGTGCAACAGCGCGAGCGGGACAGGGAACAACGCCACCGCAATGGGGTGCCCGGAGACAGCGAGCACAAAGAGGATCCCCATGAGGAGGTTGACGACCCACCCTCCGAGCCATCCGGGGACGACGATCGGAGCCAGCCCGCGGAGCACGGAGCGCAGCGACTGTCGACCGGAGATCGCCAGCACGATCGTGAACGCCGTGTTGTTGACGACCGCCACACATGTCAAGGCGATGACGAGAGCGCGCAGGGATTCCAACGAGACACCGGGTTCGGCCACCAGGAGGCCCAGCGCCACGCTGCCGACGCCCGCCGCCAGTGACCACATCGCCACGTTGAACGCTGCCTTGATCCACGCGGTGCGTCGCAGGATCGCCGTGAGCACCTCGGCCACGGCGACGGTCGGCACGACCACCTGCGGCGGGAACGTGAAGAGCAGTGGAGCGAGCACCGCCTCGACCAGGGTCAGCGCGCTGACATCAGCGCCACGACGGAAGCGGATCCGCAAATGCTCCGCCGCCACCACCCCCACCGCGAGGAACGGCAACGTGAGCCAAGTCTCATCGGCTGGTGGATCCAGGTGCAGGAAAATCCCGAGTGCGACCGTGACGAGAGTGGCTGCGGCAAGGCCGGCCACGTAGCGCAGGACAAGCGGGTCGTACGGCGCGGACGTCACTCCCAGGAAGTGCCTGCGCCGTTGAGCTCCCAGGAGGTGCCCGCCGCCTTGCCGGAGTGGTGGAACTCCCAGGAGGTGCCCGAACCCGCTGCTGCCGGGCCTCCGCTACCGAGCACTGCGACGCCGACGAGCAGTGTGGCAGCGGCCACGGAGGCCAGGCGCTTGATCATGATTCCTCCGAGACGTCCTGCTCCGCGACTTTGAGTCGGAGTCAGCGCCTTGAGTATGACCGATGCGTCGGCCGTACGGATCCCTTTTCGGCACTCAATGGAGTCAAATGATCGCGGATCGTAGTTAATCCACCGAGGCACCACCACCTCGCCGGATCGAGCTCACCGATACGTCAGCCATAATCAGGCCGTGTCCACCGCCGAGGAGCCCGGCTCCGGGGAGTCCCTACCGGTACGGCCGGCGCCCCCGACGCCGCAACGTCCCGCCGCTCCGACGCGTCTCGGCGCGCTACGCGACCTTGCCGCCTCGGTCGCCCGGCGAGCCCCGGTGCTCGGGCCGTCGCTGGAGTTCACCGAGCGCGAGCTGGCGCGGGTCGAATCGCTGGTCTGGCGGGAGGTGCGGCACCGCCTGGACGCAGCCGGAAGCCCTGCCTCGGGAGCGATGCCACCGTCCGGCCATGTCAGCGAGCCCCGGGACGACGCCGCCCGGGAACTTCTGGCGCAGCTCCTCACAGCATCCGTCGAGCAGTCGGCGCAACAAGCTCAGGTCCGCCTGTTCATCTGGTTGCTCGAGCAGCTTCACCCGGATGAGGCACGCATCCTGGCAGCCCTGTCCGACGGCACGTGCTACCCGGTCATCCATGTCTGCATGCGCGGCCACCTCGGAACGCCCGGTCCGGTCGTGTTGGAGAACGCCTCCAGTGTCGGCCGGGCGGCCGGCGTCGCCCTCCCCGATGCGGTGCCCGCGTACTTGAGCCATCTGCGGATGCTGGGCCTGGTCAGCGTGGGTCCGGAGTCGGCACTGCTGGTCGATGGATACGAGATATTGCTGACCGAGACGGTCGTCCAGCAGGCCGAAAGAGACGCCGGCGGGCACAGCCGCATCGTCCGGCGCAGCCTGCGGCTGACCGCACTCGGTCACGCCCTGTGGGACGCCTGCTCGGCACCCCAGCGGGCGCTCCGCAGTCCTCCCGGCCGCGAGTCCTGACCCATGGCGCTGCCCGACGGCTGGTGGGTCTACGTCGCGATGCCGCTGTTCATGGCGCTCATCGGGTACGTCACCAAGCTGCTGGCAATCCGGATGATGTTCGAGCCACTCGAGTACCGGGGGTGGGGCCCGTTCGGCTGGCAGGGCGTGATCCCCCGCCGGGCCGCGCGGATGGCGGCGGTGGCCTGTGACCTCATCACGACCAGGTTGATCGGGCCACGAGACATCTTGGACCGGCTGGACCCGGACAAGGTGGCCGCCGAGCTCGAGGCGCCGTTGCTGTCCGCGGTGGACGAGATCACCCGCGAGGTGATGACGCAGTTCCAGCCGGGCTTGTGGGAGACGCTGCCCGAATCCTCCCGGCTGCTGTTGATCCGGCGCATCCAGGCGGAGGCGCCGGAGGTTATCGCGGACCTGCTGCGCGACATCCGGGCCGACGTCGACCAGGTCTTCGATCTCAAGACCATGGTCGTGACCAACCTGGTCCGCGACAAGCACCTGCTCAACCGCATCTTCGCCGAGGCGGGCGAGGAGGAGTTCCGCTTCATCGCCCGCTCCGGCATCTGGTTCGGCTTCGGCATCGGGTGCGTGCAAGCTGTCACCTGGGCATTGACGCACAGCCCGTGGATCCTGCCCCTGTTCGGCGCCTTCACCGGGTGGTTCACCGACTGGTTGGCCTTGAAGTTGATCTTCTATCCCAAGCAGCCGCGTGGATTCGGCTGGCTTCGCTGGCAGGGCTTGTTCCTGGCCCGGCGGGAACGGGTCACCGAGCGGTACGCCGCACTGATCGCCCAAGAACTCATCACGCCGCACAACCTGTTCGAGGCGCTGCTACACGGGCCACTGGCCGACCGGGTGTTCGCGATGGTGCAACGCCACGTCCAGCGAGCGGTGGACGCGCAGACCGGCGTCGCTCGCCCGTTGGTCGTACTCGCGGTCGGGAGCTCCCATTACCAGGACATCAAGCGAGCCGTCGCGGAGCAGGTGATGGAACGCCTGCCCACGACGTTGGCCTATGTCGAGGACTACACCGCTGAGGCGCTCGACATCAAGGCAACGCTCGTACGCAAGATGCGCCAGCTGACCGACGAGGAGTTCGAGCAGCTGATCCGCCCGGCCTTCCAGGCTGATGAGTGGATCCTGATCACCGTCGGCGCCGTTCTCGGCTTCTCCATGGGTGAGCTGCAGGTACTCGCCTTGGAACGCTTCGCCTAGACAACTCCGGAGCGGGCAGCTGCGGCTTGGTCCACGGTCTTGCAGGTGGCGGCACCGGATGAGATGCGGGGCCGGCCCGTCCCACCTTCCCCAGGTGAACCTGGTATCAGCACACTTCACCTGG
>JACCYJ010000116.1 GCA_013696555.1 Nocardioidaceae bacterium
GCCCAGTGTTGGAGCTGCTCCTCGGTCACCACATGTTTATCGTATAACGAAAACGTGAAGTGTTCCAGAGTCACCGCAAGCCGATCCCCTGCGGGACAACCCGCGCAGCGCCGGCGCTCTCCCCGACACGCTTGAGCTCGTTCCGATAGCGGTTCGTCATATGAGACTGCGCCGGATGGCTCCTTCGCGACAGCAGCGGTCGTCTGGGTGGTTCCTTGGTCCACGAAAATGCGTTGCCCTGGACCGCGACCCGGCGGTACGGTCACCGGCCATGACCGAGACCGGCACAACCACTCCCGTCGTCGCCGAGCGCGAGGACACCCGAACCGACGGGCCCATGACCGGTGGCGAGCGAACAGTCCTCGACCACTGGCTCGACCTGTACCGCGATACCGCGCTGCTGAAGATGGCAGGCCTAGACGCCGAACAGCTCGCCCGTCGCGCTGTCCCACCATCCTCGCTGAGCCTCATCGGGATCGTCCGGCACCTCACAGAGGTAGAGGCCTACTGGCTGCGCGTCGTGCTCCTCGACGAGCAAGACGTCCCGGACTACTACTGCACCCCGACCAGCCAGGACGGTGACTTCGACGACATCGACCCCGCGACGGCGGCAGCTGACGTCGCCGCGTATCAGGCCGAGGTGGCCACCACCCGCGCCAACGCCGCGGCATGGACGGACCTCTCCGTACCCGTCCGCGGGCTGCGCAGAGGCAAGCCGGTCAATCTACGTTGGATCCTCACCCACCTCATCGAGGAGTACGCCCGCCATCTCGGCCACATGGACCTTCTCCGCGAGGCGATCGACGGCCGTACCGGCTACTGACCACATCGCGCAGACACGTCTCCTCTGCCATCGGAACGAAGGGTCTGTTGACGTAGGCCGTCGGCGCAGTGAGCGGTCGAGTCTGCGTCGGCGTGCTGTCCTAGTTCACGATCGGTCACCGGTGACCGATCCCTTGCGGGACGGGGCCTGATGCGTGCAGCGGCGTTCAGATGTCACCGCAAGCGGTTCGCTGATCGGGATCCAGGCCAGTAGGTCACCTGACTGGGCAGCGCCGAGGGCACCTCCCGCGATGGTCCCGGACCAGCCGGACCGTTCGGGGTGCTCATCATTGTGGATTCAAGTAACAGCGGCGCGAAACAGGGGCTTCAGTCTTCTCGGCTGAGGCTCATGACCCATCAGCTGGCGCCCGACGCCACGAGGGCGTCGCCGAGCGGCGTGCGCCAGTAGAGGACCTCGCGCCCGGAACGACGGCGCACGACAACCCCCGACTCGAGCAGGACGCGCAGGTGACGGCCGACCGAGCCGAGGGCCTGGCCCGTGAGGGCGGCCACTTGCGAGGTGCTCCGCGGTACGTCGAGCAGCGCCAGCACGGCGGCTCGGTTACAGCCGACCAGAGCGGGGAGGCCGCCGGTGGTGCCGGCGTCGGTGTCGGCGAGGCGACCGGCCACCGGGTAGTAGACCGCGTAGCGACTCTCGTGCCAGCCGACCCACGTGCCGTCGCCGCTATTCGGCACGAACCTGAGCACCGAGCTGGACGCCAACTCGCGGGCGGGGAGATCGAAGCGGTTGATTCGCAGGTGGCCATCGTCCTCCCACCGGTGGTGCGGACCAAGGTCGCGCAGCACCGCGGCCCACCCGTGTCGCGCTAGCTAGCTGGGCGGTGCGCGAGACGATGTCGGCCCGGAGCAGCCTCTCGCGGCGCGGCCAGTCGGTCTCGAGCGTGTGGGTCCACAGCCAGCGCAGCAGGGCGACGGCGGTGTCGCGTAGGCCCGGCTCGAGCAGCGCCGGGGCGAGCGGGCGGCCGGTCGTCTCGAGGAGGTCGGAGCGCATGTCGTCGTCGCCAAGGCCGGCCACGAGGGCGATCTCTTGCTCGAAGCCCGGGTCGGGCACCGCGGGCGGGAGGCACAGGTAGTCGGCGAGCCAGCCCGGCCGCTCCCCGACGCGTGGCCGGAAGCTCGAGCGCACCAGGTCGCCAGCGACCGGCTGGTCGGCCAGCCAGGCGGCGAAGGCTGCGCCGTGCGCGGCCTGGAACGCCCGCTGCTCCGGCGTGCGCGGGACCGTGAGAGCACCCAGCGCGCCCACGACATCGGCCTTGGGCGAGATCGTGAACCCGCTCGTGGCCAGCACGTCGGCCGGCACGTGCCAAGTCCCCATCTTTCGCCTCCTTGCGAAACATTATGACCCTTCGGACTGCCGGCCCCAGGCTCATCGTGTGAAGACCTACCGTCAGCTGTTCGCGATCCCCGAGTTCCGCGTCCTTTTCGCAGCCACCTCGCTCACGGTCGCCGCAGCGTCGGTCGGCAGCCTCGCCCTTGGCACCCTTGCCTACGCCGAGACCGGTTCGCCGCTGCTCAGCGCCTTCGTGATGTTCGGCGGGCCGCTCGTCCGCCTCGCCACCTCGTGGTTCTTGTTGTCACTCGCCGATCTGTGGCGCCCGAGGGCGGCACTGGCGTTCGCGGCCGGCGTGAACACAGCGGCGTTTGCGGCGCAGGCGCTGCCGAGCCTGCCGTTCGTGGCGCGGGTGGTCCTCCTCGTCGTCCCGTGGATCGTGCTCTCGGCGACCGGAGGCTCGATGATGGCGCTGGTCTCTGACGTCGTGCCCGAGGGCGCGTTCGTGCTCGGCCGGGCCACGATGAACATCGCGGTCGGCGTCATGCAGGTGGTCGGGTACGGCGCGGGCGGCCTGCTCAAGCTCGCCTTCTCCACAAACGAGCTGTTCCTCGGCGCGGCCGGCACTGCGCTGGCCGTCCTTGTGCTCGTGTGCCTGGGCCTCGCCGACCACCCGCCGCGTGTGACCGGCACCGCGGTCGCGCGCAGCCGCGCGGCCAATCGCCTCCTGCTCGGCTCGCCAGTGCTGCGCCCGGTCTACCTCACGCTCTGGGTGCCCAACGGTCTCGTCGTCGGCTGCGAGGCGCTGATCGTGCCGTACGCCGGCGAGCAGGCCGGGTTCCTCTTCGCCGCCACCGCCGTCGGCATGCTGGTCGGCGACGTCGCGATGGGCCGCTTCGTGCCGCCCGCGTGGCGCGACCGCCTTGTCGAGCCGGCGCGGCTGCTGCTGGCCGTACCGTGGCTGCTGTTCGTCCTGCAGCCCAGCATCGCCGTGGCGTGCATCCTCGCCGCGCTCGCGTCAGTTGGCTACTGCGCGAGCCTCCCGCTGCAAGAGCGCCTCGTCACCCGCACTTCGCCCGACCTGCGCGGCCACGTGCTCGGCCTCAACGGCCTCGGCATGATGGCGATGCAGGGCGTCGGCGCGCTGTTCGCCGGCCTCGTCGCCACCCTGCTCGGCGCCGACGCACACGCCGCCGGACTCGCAATCGGCGTCATGGCCGTGGCCTCAGTCGCCTTCACCCTGTCCCTAACCCCCGGTCTGCGGCGCAGCCGGGCCGACCAAGATGTCGAGGTGCTGGGGCTCAACTAGCGTCGTACGCGGATGCCTCGTTGTCCAAGTCACCGGCTGAGGCATGCCTCGACTGGGACGTCCGACGTTTCCGTTCAACGTTCGGC
>JACCYJ010000279.1 GCA_013696555.1 Nocardioidaceae bacterium
TCATGGAGCAGCTCATCATGGTGGACGCGCTCAAGCGGGCGTCCGCCAAGCGCATCACGGTCGTGACTCCTTTCTACGGCTACGCCCGTCAGGACAAAAAGCACAAGGGCCGCGAACCCATCTCCGCCCGGCTGATCGCGGACCTGTTCAGGACCGCCGGGGCAGACCGGATGATGGCCGTGGATCTGCACAGCGGGCAGATACAGGGCTTCTTCGACGGCCCCGTCGACCACCTCTTCGCGCTGCCGGTGCTCGCCGAGTACGTCACCCGCAAATACGACGGTGAACAGATGACGGTGGTCTCGCCGGACGCAGGGCGAGTCCGGGTGGCGGACCAGTGGACGGATCGACTGGGCTGCCCGCTGGCGATCATCCACAAGCGTCGTGACCCGAACGTCGGCAACCAGGTGTCCGTCCAGGAGGTCATCGGCGACGTCCGCGGCCGAGTGTGCTTGTTGATCGACGACATGATCGACACCGCCGGCACGATCACGAAGGCAGCCGAGGCGCTGACCGTCGCCGGCGCCGCCGGGGTTGTCTGCGCGGTGACCCATGCGGTGCTGTCCGGGCCTGCTGTCGACCGGCTGAAGAACTCCGAGATCGCCGAGGTCATCGTCACCAACACCTTGCCGCTGTCCGACGAGCGACGGTTCGACAAGCTCACCGAGCTGTCCATCGCGCCGTTGATCAGCAGGGCCATACGCGAGGTCTTCGAGGATGGGTCGGTGACCAGCCTGTTCGACGGCAACGCGTGAGGCGAGCCGTCGCAGTCCTCCACCCCGGTGCCATGGGATCGCGGTTGGCTGCTGAATTGCGGCGCGCAGGGCATCCCGTGTGGTGGGTACCGCAGGGACGCAGCGCCGCCAGCACCCGGCGAGCAGCAGACGAGGGGTTGGTGGCCCGGTCGTGGGCCGAGCTGGCGGCCGCCGAAGTCATCGTCTGTTCCTGTGCGCCGCAGGGTGCAGTCGACGTCGCCCGGAGGGTCGCCAAGACCGACTTTCACGGTGTGTACGTAGAGGCAAATCCTCTCTCGCCGCGCTCATTGGATTCCGTCGTCGGTGCACTCGGCGAAGGCGTGCAGCTCGTTGACGCGGGCATCATAGGTCCGCCACCTGGCATCGGACCAGCGACGCACCTCGTACTGTCCGGTCCGGCCGCTGCAGTGCAAGTCGTGGCGGATCTTTGGGAAACCACCCCGGTCACTCCCATTGTCGCCGGACTGCAGGTGGGGCAGGCCAGCGCCGCGAAGGCGGCGTACGCGCTGTTCAACAAGGGTCGGATAGCGCTCGCGGTGCTCGCTCGCTCCTTGGCTGCGGCGGCCGAAGTGACGGACGTCTTGACCAACCAGAGTGGTCGGCCTGGCGCGGACATTCTCGCGGACGCGGAGCTGGAGACGTCGTTGCGGGAGGTGGCCTGGCGCTGGGGCCCGGAATTCGACGAAATTGCGAGGACTTTGGCGGAGCATCAATTATCGCCGGACGTGGCCACCGTTCTACGTCAGGTGTGGACCCAGCTCGATGAGTGATTGGAGAAACCGCTGCGATCTACACTGTGTAACTAACTTGCTACACATTGTCTAACCGATGAGCCGGATGAGTTCCCGAGTCGGCGGAGACATTTCCTCGGCGCCGACACCGCTGTCGTGACCCGGCCCGGCAATTCAATCGGTTTGGCTGTGGACCCCGCCCGGGCTACACTCCGGCGGTTGCCTCGGCGAGGGAATCGGTTCGCATGTGCGGCGAACAGTCTCCGTGATCGACGCGGTACTCGTGTGCGGGTACGACCGCGCCGGCGCGAGGCAGCGGGTCGAGCCGAGCACCGTGGAGGAGAGTCCGTGGCCGAGATCAAGATCGTGGCAGAGAGCCGTACCGCCTTCGGCAAGGGCGCAGCCCGACGCATCCGCAGAGACGCCAAGGTGCCGGCCGTGCTGTACGGGCACGGACTGGATCCGCTGCACGTCAGCCTGCCGGGGCACGAGCTGATGCTGGCGCTGAAGAATTCGAACGCGCTGCTGTCCGTCGAGCTCGACGGCTCTAGCCAACTGGCCTTGCCCAAGCAGGTCCAGCGCGACCCGATCCGGGGTTACATCGAGCACGCCGACCTGCTATTGGTTCGTCGCGGCGAGAAGGTCACGGTCAACGTCCCGGTCGTCTTGAGCGGCGAAGCGGAGTCCGGAGCATTAGTGGTCACCGAGACCACCGAGATCGCTCTCGAAGCCGAGGCCACCCACATTCCCGAAGCGGTCGAGATCTCCATCGAAGGGCTCGAGATCGGCACCCAGATTCTGGCGTCCGATCTCCAGCTCCCCGAGGGCTCGACGCTGCAGATCGACCCGGACCACCTCATCGTCAACGTGACCGCCGCCCCCACCGCCGCGGACGTCGAAGCCGAGCTGGCCCAAGCAGAAGCGGACGCAGGGATCGAGCGAGACGAGCCCGAGCACCTGGACGAGGACGCTGCGGACGAGGCGATCGGCACCGACGGCGATGCCCCCGCCGAAGACGGCGCCGCCACCGACGGCCAGTGACACGACTGCTCACGCGAGTATTCAGGCCGGAAGCGAAGCGATTGGTGCCCGCGCCCGCCTGGCTGATCGTCGGGCTCGGCAATCCCGGCTCCGCATATGCCGGTACGCGCCACAACCTCGGCTACCGGGTCGGCGAAGAACTCGCAACCAGGTTGGGCGGAGTTTTTCGCGCGCACAAGTCCGGCCGGGCCGACGTGGTGGAGGGTCGGCTAGGCCCGGTCGGTAGGCCCGGGACCAGGCTCGTCGTGGGGCGGCCGCGTTCGTACATGAATGACAGCGGCGGACCGGTGACCGCGCTCCTCGCGTTCTACAAGGTGCCGGTCGACCAACTCGTCGTGGTGCATGACGAGCTTGATCTCCCGCTGGGATCCCTTCGGGTGAAGTGTGGCGGCGGCGACAACGGCCACAACGGCCTGAGATCCCTCCGACAGTCACTGGGCACCGGTGACTTCTACCGCATCCGGCTCGGGATCGGCCGGCCCTCGGGACGGCAGTCGGCCGCCGACTTCGTCCTGCGACCCTTCAGTGCCGCCGAGGAGGAGATGCTCGTGGGTTGCTCTGCCCGGGCGGCGGACGCGGTCGAGAGTTTGGTGTATCACGGGCTCGAAATTACCCAGAGTGCGTTCAATTGAACGCAGAGTATTATTCGGTTCGAATGCCTGGGTAATTGCGTCATCGTTGCCTTGGGTCCCCGTCTTTACTGATTGAATGCGCTCACTCGGCCGCGTCGATGGGATGGCGCGGGCGTATCGGGACGCCAAACATTTGACGGGTACACCATGAACAGCATCACTCTCGGTAAGCACGTAATTACCACTAGCCGTGAAACGACTAACTGGGACGTGCTTAGAGCGTTTCAAGCACGCGTTGTTACTGCCGCTCTACTTTCCGTGATTGCTGAATATGTCGTGACCGTGGCCGTCTCGCTCACCGTCGCACTGGCGCTGGCCGACCGGAGCCCGATCGCGCTCATGATGGCTCTGGGGATCTCGCTGGCCCTGCTGCTCGAGTTCGTCACCCTGCCGATCTACGACCGATGCCGGTCCATGCGTCCGCTTCGCCGGTCGCTCACGCTCGCTGGCGCGGTGCTCCTGACCGGAACGGCCTTCGGGTGGCTGCAGACCTCCGACGTGCGCACCGGTCTGATG
>JACCYJ010000161.1 GCA_013696555.1 Nocardioidaceae bacterium
GGTATAACCTCCGACCGCAGCACTTGCTGCTCGACAACTCATTGCGCCGAATGAGTGGAGACAGGCTTGACCTTCCTGCTCGAGAACTTTGTGACGCTCACGGTCACCGGCCTGACGCTGGGCGCCATCTATGCGCTCATCGCTCTGGGCTACACCATGGTCTACGGCGTCCTGCAACTCATCAACTTCGCGCACTCCGAAGTCTTCATGTACGGCACCTTCGCCGCCACCTGGGCCGTCATGGCGCTGGGCGGCGCGCCGCGCGGCAGTCTGACCGAGATCATCGGATGGTTGCTTGCTGCGCTGGTGGCGGCCGTCGCGACCTCAGCCGGGATCGCCCTGCTGCTGGAACGGGTGGCCTACCGGCCACTGCGCCGCCGAGGCGCCCCTCGGCTGATCGCCCTCATCTCAGCGATCGGGGCGTCGTTCGTGCTCGCGGAGATCATCGGCCTGCGGGACAAGATCACCGGTGCCGTGGGCCTGGACGACCAGCTCTCCGAGTACGTCCGCAATGCCCGTGAAGGCACGGGTTTCCCGCAGATCGTCAAGACCCGGGTGCTGTTCGACCTCGGTGACTACGGGGTGACCAACGTCGATGTCATCGTGATCAGCTCGGCGCTGGTGATGATGCTGCTGCTCGACCTGTTCGTGAATCGCACCCGGTTGGGCCGCGGGATACGAGCCGTCGCGCAGGACTCGGAGACAGCGGCGCTGATGGGCGTCAACTCCGACCGGATCGTGCAGCTGACGTTCCTCCTGGGCGGAGTGGCAGCCGGCGTGGCCGCGGTGTTGTACATGATCCAGGTGGGTTCCACCCGGTTCAACGCCGGCTTCTTGCTCGGAGTCAAAGCCTTCACGGCGGCTGTCCTCGGTGGAATCGGCAACCTGCGCGGCGCCCTCGTGGGTGGGTTCGTGCTGGGGTTGGCCGAGAATTACGGGTCCGCCATCATCGGCACACAGTGGCAGGACGTGGTGGCGTTCTTGTTGCTCGTGGTGATCCTGTTGTTCCGGCCCACGGGCTTGTTGGGCGAATCCCTGGGGAAGGTGCGCACGTGAGTGGTTCCTCAGTCGTTGCCAAGCCGACGATCCGGCAATCCTTCAGTGCCCGGGTGGCTGCCCTGCCCAAGCCGGTGAAGATCGCCCTTTGGGTAGGACTGGTCGTCCTTCTCTACCTGTTGCCCGTCTTGGACCCTCCACTGCTCTCGACCCCTGACACCAACTTCGGCGGCGTGCTCTTCACCGTGGCCACGTACTCATTGGTGGCACTGGGCCTCAACATCGTGATCGGCTACGCCGGTCTGCTCGACCTCGGGTACGTCGGCTTCTACGCCGTCGGTGCCTACACGGTGGCCGTCCTGACCTCGGAGCACGCCAGCTGGCCGCTCCTGCTGGCAGTGCCCGTGGCCGTCGTCGCCTCGCTGGTCTCCGGAGTGATCTTGGGGGTGCCGACGCTTCGGGTCCGTGGTGACTACCTGGCCATCGTGACGCTCGGATTCGGCGAGATCATCCGGTTGGTCGCGGTCAACTCCGAGTGGCTCGGCTCGGCAGCCGGGATCTCCAACCTCGGCAAGCCACCAAGCATCCAGCTGTTCGACATCCCCCACCTGTCGTGGGACGGAATCGTCGCCTCGGTCGACCTGGATGACACCTCCGCTTTCCTGGTGTTCGGAGTGGTCGACCGCACGCCGTACTACTGGCTGGCCCTGACAATTCTGCTGCTGGTGCTGTGGGCGGACATCCTGATCAAGAACAGCCGGGTCGGGCGGGCATGGGAAGCCACCCGTGAGGATGAGGACGTTGCCGAGCTGATGGGGGTCCCCACGTTCAAGTTCAAGCTGCTCGCCTTTGCCATGGGTGCGTTCATCGGGGGCTTGGCCGGAGCCCTGTACGCGAGCAAACAGGGCTTCATCAGCCCCAACTCCTTCCTGTTGCTGTTCTCGATCCTCTTCGTGGCCGCGGTTGTCGTGGGCGGACAGGGCAACCGGTGGGGTGTGGTCGCCGGTGCCGCCCTGGTCGCCTACTTGCCCGAGCGCTTCCGCGAGTTCACCGAGTGGCGGGTGCTGGTGTTCGGACTGGCCCTGATGTTGCTGGCCATCTTCCGGCCGCAGGGCCTGCTGCCACCTCGACGGAGCGTACGAGCTCGCCGTCTCGATGAGCGGCTCGGTGCCATCGAGGGTAGGGGGCAGACGAATGCCTGAAGGACCTAAGAGGCTCCTCGAGCTCGACGACGTCAGCCTCCGCTTCGGTGGCGTTACGGCGTTGCAGGACGTCAGCTTCCACATCGACACCGGAGAGATCCTGGGGCTGATCGGTCCTAACGGCGCCGGTAAGACCACGTGTTTCAACGCCATCACCGGCGTGTATCAGCCGACGGACGGCCAGATCCGCTTTCAAGGCCAGAGCCTTGCCGGCATGCGTCGGCATCGAATCACCAAGCTGGGCATCGCCCGGACGTTTCAGAACATCCGGCTGTTCCACGCCATGACCGCGCTGGAGAACGTCCTGGTAGGCACCGATGCACGGCACCGGACGGGCGTCTTCTCTGCCCTGCTGCGGCTGCGCCGCCACCGTACCGAGGAGGCGGAAGGTCATGACCAAGCGATGGAGTTGTTACGTTTCATCGGCCTCGAACGGCGATCCGACGACCTCGCGTCCAACCTGTCTTACGGGGACCAACGCCGCCTCGAGATCGCTCGAGCGCTCGCCACCGGACCGGACCTGCTCTGTCTGGACGAACCTGCCGCCGGGTTCAACCCCGCGGAGAAAATCGAGCTCATGGAGCTCATCCGGCGGATTCGTGATCGCGGGTACACCGTGCTGCTCATCGAGCACGACATGCGGTTGGTCATGAGGGTCACCGACCGCATCGTGGTGCTGGAGTTCGGTCGCAAGATCGCCGAAGGCACGCCGGCCGAAGTCCAAGACAATCCTGCCGTTATCGCTGCTTACCTGGGGGTGGAGGACAGTGCTGCTCACGGTTGAGGGGCTCTGCGTCAACTACGGACGCATCGAGGCCTTGCGCGACGTCAGCTTCGAGGTGCCTGAAGGCTGCGTCGTGAGCCTGGTCGGGGCGAACGGCGCCGGGAAGACCACCACCCTGCGAACTATCTCGGGCCTCCGCCCGGTGCGGGCGGGCCGGATCACCTTCGACGGTCAAGACATCACTGCTCTGCCGGCGCACAAGCGGGTGCAGCTCGGTATCTGCCAGGCTCCGGAAGGTCGTGGCATCTTTCCCGGGATGACCGTCCGGGAAAACCTGGACATGGGCACGTACGTGCGCAAGGACCGGCGCTCTGCGAGCGTTGGGGAGGACTACAAGCGGGTGCTCGAGCTGTTCCCGCGGCTGGGGGAGCGCAGCGGGCAGTCGGGTGGCACCCTGTCCGGGGGCGAGCAGCAGATGCTGGCCATCGGCCGGGCGTTGATGTCGCGGCCTCGGCTCCTGCTGCTCGACGAACCGTCGATGGGTCTGGCGCCCAAACTGATCCAGCAGATCTTCACAATCATCTCGCAAATCAACGAGCAGGGCACCACGGTGTTGCTCGTCGAGCAGAACGCCGTGCAGGCGCTCAAGCGTTGCAGCTTCGCCTGCATCCTCGAGAGCGGCAGCATCGTGCGCGATGGGACCGGGCAGGAGCTGGCTCAGGACGACAGCGTGAAGGCGGCCTACCTGGGTGGCGACATCTGAGCGACTCAGCGCGCCATGACGATGACTTGGGTGAGCAGCGGGGCAACCACCAGAGCGGGGAGCAGATCCCCGACCCGCACCGCCTTGACCTGGAGCAGCCGCAGGCCGACGCCAGCGAGCAGCAGCCCTACGGTCGCGGTCAGCGCGATCAGCTGCGGGTCCGGTACGAACGAGCCGAGCGCGGTTGCCAGGGCGGTCAGTGAGCCTTGGAT
>JACCYJ010000168.1 GCA_013696555.1 Nocardioidaceae bacterium
GCCGAACAGCTTCTCGCGCAGCGGCACCGACACGTCGATCGGCGCCACCCGCAGCTCGTTACCACCTCGTGACGCATCACGCTCGGCCACCCACAGCACGTCGTGCTCGGAATCGGTCGCCATCCGCTCGGCGACCTTGCGTACCTCGTCGGTGAGAGCCTTGGCCTGCTGCCTTACCGGGTCGGCTTCGCCCTCGTCCTTCGGGATCGCTGACCAGCAGGCTCGCGCCGTGTCGCGTACCAGCGCGAGCGCGTCGGCGAGGTCCTCCGGGAGCTCATCGAGGCGTCCGGGAGGTGCGGCCGCGACCGCCTCGCGCAACGCGTCCGCGGCGTCTTCGAGGTCGTCGGCGCTGGTGCCCTCGCGAACCGCGTTGCGAGCACGGCGGGCAGCCCGCTCGACCATCGGCGGGGAGAGCTCGTCGGTCGCCGACTGGGTCACCCGGGCGGTGAGCTCGTGGGCCTCGTCGACGATGACGGTGTCGTAGTCGGGGATCATCGGCACGCCGTCGATGGCGTCGATGGCGAGCAACGCGTGATTGGTCACCACCAGCCGGGCCGCCATCGCGTCCTCGCGGGCGCGTTCGGCGAAGCACTCCATCGCGTAGGGGCAGCGCTGGGCACCGAGGCACTCGCGGGAGCTGACCGACACCTGCGACCAGGCGCGCTCCGGGTGCGGCGGTGCAGTGTCGCGATCGCCGGGGCCATTTGTCTCCGTCTGCTCCTCTGCCCAAGCACGCAGCTCCATCACCTCGGCGCCGAACGACCCAACGGGCACCTCGATGAGGGCGCCCTGGTCATCGGGGGCGCCGTCGCGGATGCGGTGCAGGCAGGCGTAGTTGCTGCGCCCTTTGAGCACGGCGTACTCCGGGTGGTGCCCGAGCACGGTGTGGGCCGCGGTGAGCAGGGCAGGGATGTCGCGTTGCACCAGCTGGTGTTGCAGGTTAAGCGTTGCGGTCGCGATGACGACGCGATTGTGGTGCAACAGGCTCGGCACGAGGTAAGCCAGCGACTTGCCGGTGCCGGTGCCGGCCTGCACCAGCAGGTGCTCGCGGGCACGCAGGGCGTGCGCCACCGCCTCGGCCATCTGGGCCTGGCCGTGGCGTTCGTCGCCGCCGATCGCCGCCACCGCAGCCGACAGCACCGAACGTACCGTCGGCGCCGCGAGGTCGGAGACGGTCACATCGACACGCTAGTGGCGGTCGCCGACAACCCGGTCGCGCCGTCCACAGACGCCCGGCGACCAGGCTCAGCGTTGGGGGTTGTCGCTCAGGCGGCCGACGGCGTACTCCGCCAGGGCGCCGGCCAGGTCGGGGTTGACCCGCGCGACCACCCGGGTGCCGTCGGCGGTGTGGTCGACCTCTTCGACCTCACCATGCACGTGGATCTGGTTGAGCAGGTCGCCGCGGGCGTACGGCAACAACACCTCGACCCGGGTTCGGGGTCGAGGCAGGTCGAGCTCGAGGGCGGCGCGTACGTCGGCGATGCCCTCGCCGGTACGTGCCGAACAGGTCACCGCATGTGGCTCCCGCGCCAGCAGCCGGGCCACCACCATCGGGTCGGCGGCGTCGGTCTTGTTGACCACCACCAGCTCGGGAACCCGGTCGGCACCAATCTGGGCCAGCACTTCGCGCACCGCGGCCAGTTGGCCCTCGGGGTCGGGGTCGGAGCCGTCGACAACGTGCAGTACGAGATCGGACTCGGCAACCTCCTCCAGCGTGGAGCGGAACGCCTCCACGAGCTGGTGCGGGAGGTGGCGGACGAACCCCACAGTGTCCGACAAGGTGTAGACCCGCCCGTCCGAGGTGGTTGTCCGCCGGGTCGTCGGGTCCAGCGTGGCGAACAACGCGTCCTCGACCAGCACGCCGGCCCCGGTGAGCCGGTTGAGCAGGCTGGACTTGCCCGCGTTGGTATAGCCGGTGATCGACACCGACGGCACCGAGCGACGGCGGCGCTCGGCCTTCTGGGTGACACGGGTCGTCTGCATCGAGCTCAGCTCGCGGCGCAGCTTGGCGATCCGGGTGGTGATCCGCCGGCGGTCGGTCTCGAGCTTGGTCTCGCCGGGTCCGCGACCGCCGATGCCGCCACCCTGGACACCCACCCGGCCACCGGCCTGACGGGACAGGTTGCCACCCCAGCCACGCAGCCGCTGGGTCTGGTACTGCAACTGCGCGAGCTCGACCTGCGCCTTGCCCTCCTTGGACTTGGCGTGCTGGGCGAAGATGTCGAGGATCAGCGCGGTGCGGTCGACGACCTTGACCTTGGTCCTGTCCTCGAGGTTGCGCAGCTGGCTCGGCGCCAGCTCGCCGTCGCAGATCACCGTATCGGCACCGCTGGTTTGCACTGCTTCCCGTAACGAGTCGACCTTGCCGCGGCCGATGTAGGTGGCCGGGTCCGGACGGCGGCGGCGCTGGATCAGCGCCTCGAGCACCTGCGAGCCGGCTGTCTCGGCGAGCAGCTTGAGCTCGGTCAGCGAGTTCTCCGCGTCGTCGACGGAGCCCTGCATCCAGACGCCGACCAGTACCACCCGCTCGAGCAGGAGCTGGCGGTACTCGACCTCGGTGATGTCCTGGAGCTCCGTCGACAGGCCGGCCACCCGGCGCAGCGCGTTACGGTCCTCGAGATCGAGCTCACCGGGAGCCGGCTCGGCGTCCGCATCGGCATAGCCGGACACCCAGTCGCGTTCGGAGCCGTCGGCAGCGGCGTCCGGCTCCTCGTACTCGTGGGAAGCAGTCATCGTTGTCGGTCATCGTGGCACGGATCGGCGCGAGTCTCACCTGAGTTCCGCGGGACCGGCCGGGTCAACCGAACGGGTACGTGCCTTCGGCGACCAGGACGGCGGGGCCGGTGAGCTCCATCCGACCGTCGCTACCCACATCCACGGCGAGCGCCCCGCCGGGCGTGGTCACCGTCACTTCCCCGGGCCGCCCTCCGGCCACGGCGAGGGCCACCGCACACGCACCGGTGCCACAGGAGCACGTCTCGCCGACGCCGCGTTCGAAGACCCGCATCGCCACCGCAGCCTCGCCGGTAAGTACGGCAAACTCGATGTTGACGCCGTCGGGGAAGTCGGCCGGATCGTACTCGGGGGATGCGAGCAACGGCCCGGCGTCCGCCAGCGCCTCGACGAACACGACCGCGTGCGGATTGCCCGTGTCCACGTGCACGGCCGGCCAGCTCCGCCCGCCGACCCCGATCTTGACCTCACCGCCGACGGCTCCGACGCCCATGTCCACGCTGAGGCGCCCGTTGTCGGCCCATAGGACCACCTTGGCGCCGTCCCGGGTCCCGATCACCGCCGGCTCCGCGGGATCGACCAGGCCGGCGGATTCGAGGTAGCGGGCGAAGACGCGGATGCCGTTGCCACACATCTGCGACCGCGAGCCGTCGGCGTTGTGGTAGTCCATGAACCACTCTGCCCCGGCGTCGGCCGCAGCCGCGGCCGCGGGGTCGTCGGACGCCGAGCAGCGGACGACGCGAAGCACCCCGTCGGCCCCGATCCCCCGTCGGCGGTGGCACAGCTGCCGTACCAGCTCGGGCCTGAGCTCGCCATGCGCGCTGCCGTCGTGGTCCGGCAGCAGCAGGAAGTCGTTTTCGGTGCCGTGCCCCTTGAGCCAACGGAACGTCGCCACCATGCTGATCAGCGTACGGCGGCTGCCGCACAGCCGGTGGTGACGCGACGGCGCGCCGCACCGGTCGGCTCAGCGAGGTGACCCATGGCACGACCCGTCCACTTCGAGATCCACTCCTCCGACCCGGAGAAGGCGCGCGACTTCTACGGCTCGGTGTTCGGGTGGACCTTCCAGCAGTTCGAGGAGCACCCGTACTGGTTGGTGATGACCGAGGAGCCGCACGAGCACAGGGACGACGAGCCCCATGAGCACGAGCCGGGCATCAACGGCGGGCTGATGCCGCGGCCTGACCAGGGCGACCGGATGAACGCGTGGGTCTGCACTATGGGTGTCACCAGCTGCGACGAGACGGTGCAGCAGGTCGTCGATGCCGGTGGGACCGTGGTGATGCCGCCCGAGGACATGCCTGGTGTCGGACGGATCGCCTACGTCCTCGACCCGGACGGCAACACCTTCGGCTTGTTCCAGGAGCTGGAAACCACCGGCTGAGCTGCATCAGCGCCTGACCAAGCCGAGTGCCCGCTCGAACAGGTCGGATGCGTCGTACGGCAGCCAGGTGATGCGCGGGTCCTTCCGAAACCAGGAGTCCTGCCGTCGGGCGAACCGGGTTGTCGCCCGGACGGTGTCGGCCTTGGCCTGCTCGGCCGAGCATTCGCCGGCCAGGTGGCGCAGCACCTGGGCGTACCCGAGTGCCCGGCACGCAGTCCGGCCCCGCCGCAGCCCGACCGCCTCCAGGCGGCGCACCTCGTCGATCAGGCCAGCGGTCCACATCGCGTCGACGCGGCTGGCGATCCGCTCGTCGAGGGCGTCTCGCGGTACGTCGATGCCGAGCTGGACAACGTCGGGGAAGGCGTACTCATACGGCGGCAGCGCCGCCGTGAACGGCCGGCCGGTCAAGGTGACGACCTCGAGTGCTCGGACGATGCGCCGGCCGTTGGTGGGCAGGATACGCGCCGCCGACTGCGGGTCGGCCGCGGCGAGCCGCCGGTGCAACGCCGTCGCGCCGACGCTGGCGAGATCGGCCTCGAGGCGCTCGCGCAGCCCCTCGTCGGTCCCGGGGAAGTCGAACCTGTCGAGCACCGCCCGGATGTAGAGCGCGGACCCGCCGACCAGAACCGGCACGGTGCCGCGGTGGTGGCAGCCAGCGATGGCGACCCGGGCCCACGACTGGAACTCGGCCACCGTCGCCGGGGCGGTGACGTCGACCAGGTCGAGCAGGTGGTGCGGCACGCCACGACGCTGGGCCAGTGGCAGTTTCGCCGTCCCGATGTCCATTCCGCGGTAGACCTGCATCGAGTCGACGCTGACCACTTCGCCCCCGAGGTGCTCGGCCATGGCCACCGCGAGAGCGGACTTCCCGGCCGCGGTGGGGCCCACGATGGCGAGGACTCGAGGCACGCCGGTAGTTTGGCAGTCAGCAGCACGCGGCAACCGACCCACAAAGGGGCAGTCATGGGAATTCTGGATAAGTTCAAGGGCACCGCCAACTCGCTGCGGAAGTCAGCGGACAAGGCACTCGACCAGCACGGCGACAAGATCGCGACCGGCGTCGACAAGGCTGGCGGGGCAGTCAACAAGGCCACCAAGGGCAAGTACGCCGACAAGGTCGACAAGGGCGTCGGCTTGGCCAAGAAGCCGCTCGTCAAGGACGCAGCCGCGCCGGGTGCCGCCGGGACCGGCTTGGCCGGCGACCCCGTCGACCCGAGCGACCCGATGGCCACCACACCGCCGCCACCGATGCCGAGCGCTAGCGACCCGGTGATCGACGACGGCACCACCGACCCCAAACCCCCGGGGACCAGCGGTGGTTCGATGCCTGGTACTCCCCCGGCGAGCAGCCCCTGACCCTCGGCCGCTGATGCACCGCAGCCGGATCGGCGTC
>JACCYJ010000179.1 GCA_013696555.1 Nocardioidaceae bacterium
GCCCTTGGACGACCCACCGACTTTCCACCTCAATCCATTGAGGTGTTGCGACGACCCCCTGAACCCAAGGGATGCGCTGGCACTGCAGGACCGTCGCGGGTGCCAGGCCATCCGCTTCGAGGCTTGCGAACATCGCCTCGACGTGCTCGGGCTGGAGCCGGTCGAGGCGGTGGTGCCCGATGATCGGGACGATGCGCACCCTCACCTTGGACTCGTAGCTCTGCAGGGTCGACGCCCGCACCTTCCTGGCCGCGATATGCGTCAACCAGTGCTCGAGCCACGCGGCCACGGTGGGCGCCTTCCCGGCCGCGCCTGCCGTGCCCGCGTCGCGCTTACCCTCCAGCGCTCTCACCTTCGCCACAACGTCGGCGCGCTGCGGTCCCGAGACGTGTCGCCGGTCGCGGGCGCCGGCCTCCTTGAGGCCAACCGACACGTAGCCGTGCCACCGACCGTCTGCGGTCTGGTAGATCGACGACTCACCGCTCGCGTTGCGTGCCTTGCTCATGGTTGCCCCTTACGCCCGGTGGGGATTGTCCTTCGGCTGACCTCATGTGCCGTTCCTCGCGGCCCGCCAGCCTCTGCGCCCACTTCAGGACTGTGCCTTGGCGCAACGCGGGGAGAAATAGTGATCTCCGTTGTGTGCGCGGAGTTGGTGGACCTGAGTCTGCCGGGACCCCCTTTCCCGTATAGGCGCACATTGCCGAATCAGCGCGACCGAGACGATGACGCGATGGGGACCGTGGGTGGCAGGTCCGTCTCCGGCTCAGCGTAGTAGGGCCGCGACGTACCGCTCCAGGTCCTCAGGCCGGACGCGACGCAGCTTTCCCACTCGAACCGAGTCGACGGCGCCGTTGCGAATCAGCTCGAACATGTACGTCCTTCCGACGCTCAGGCGGTCAGCCGCCTCTTCAACAGTGAGCAGGAGACGATGCCCGACCCCACCCTCTGGCAGAGGTCGATGTCCTCGACGACCAGGGCGTTGGGGAGGAATCTGGGCGGACCGCTCGGTGCTCACCGAGCTGAGTTGCGGCGGCGTGGGCTTGATGCTCACGGTTGGTCCTCCATGATCATGATTGACCTCAACTGGTCGCTGTCTAACTACTTTGGGCAGCGAGGTTGTCCAGAATGTGGTCCCCACGGGGTTCTTGCTGACGCGGCATGGAGCGACGCCAATCTCGACGAACACGGGGTTGGAGGTCGGGACGGCTCACTTCGCGACCTCGATGCCGGCGGGCGGCGAGACGACGGCATCCCCGGTACCCGGTCAACCCGAGTCCTGGTCATGAATGCGACGAGTGCGTCGCAGGGGCCAAGCGGTCGGACAACAGGACGGACAACGTCCGAACCTGCCTCGGTGGTTGGAACTGCCAGCGCCCAGTCCTGGGAGCGCGGAAAGCGATGTCCACACCCCCGGGACCGCAGTCGTCGACGGTCGACATGAAGAGGCCTCGCCAGGTGGGCGTCCCGTCGCAGTGGAGGTGGTCCGTCCCTTGTTCGCGGGGGTCCCCTGGACGGCGGATGAACGATGCTGCCATGCACTTCGACCAGCACACGCCCCCGCGGGTGACACCGTTCCGCCGGCCGGCCGCAGGAGACCCGGTGCCGGCCGTCATCATCGTCAGGACACCCGCGCTCCGGGTGCCAGCGTGCGGGCCAGACCTGAGGCGGATTCCTGCCTGGCACCCTGCCAGAACGACGTGTCCCGGCAGCAGCCCAGTCAATGCTTATGCCGCGTCCGGTGTTATGCCGCGTGCTCGCCTGCCGGGTACGTGTTCGAGCGTCGCGGGCGGGCGATGTGAGCGCCCGAGGTCGGCATAACTACAACGCCTCGCCCCTGCGGTGCATCGACCGCGCGGAGGTGATCGACCTCGTGCGTACTCGCTGAGCCACGCTGGCAGCTGCCGTACGTAGGTGACCGCGGGTGACCGCGGCATTGGTCTCGGTTGGCGCGCGGACGCTCCTTTTGGAACCCGACCCCGAAGGAGCACCTCATGTCACACCCCTATGCGCCAGCCCTTGAACGCCTCGACGCCCCATCGGCGGCGCCCGACGTTCTCGCTGATTTCGGCGAGTACCTGCGCACGCAGCGGCGGCTTGCTCCGCTGACGATCTCGACCCGAACCGATGTGGTGCGCCGCTTCCTGCGTTGGCGCGCTGCCGGTCATGGCGACCTGGACCTGCATCGCCTGAGCGTTGCGGACGTGCACGCGTTCGTCGTGTCGGAGGCGTCGCGGTTGCGGCGCGGGTCGATCAACGCGGTGTTGGACGCGGTGCGGTCGTTTCTGCGCTACCTGGTCGCCACCGGTGTCACCACTTTCGACCTCGCGACCGCGCTGCCGTCCGTCGCGGCCCGGCGACCGCCGGCGCTGCCACGCTCGGTCGATGCGGCAACGATGACCGTGCTGCTGAGCAGCTGCGACCCGAACACCGCCATGGGCCTACGTGACTTCGCGATCTTGACGGTGATGTTGCGGCTCGGCCTGCGCGCCAATGAGGTCGCCCAGATGCGACTGGACGACATCGACTGGCGGGCTGGCGAGCTCGTCGTCCACAGCAAGGGCGGGGGCGACGACCGGCTACCGCTGCCCTGCGACGTCGGGCAGGCGCTGGTGGCCTACCTGCGCCGAGGCCGGCCGGCCACGACCACGCGGGTGATGTTCCTGCGGGTTCGTCCGCCGCTGGGGCCGCTGTCCCGCAATGGTGTGGTGTTCGTGCCCCGCAACGCCTCAGCCCGCGCCGGGATCGCGGTGATCGGCGCGCACCAACTCCGGCACACCGCGGCGACCCGGATGCTGCAGGCCGGTGCGTCGCTGCGCGAGGTCGGCCAGGTACTGCGACACGACCGAGATCAGACCACCGCCCTCTACCTCCACCTGGACTGCGCAGGCCTCGCCCCGGTCGTCCGCAGCTGGCCGGAGACAGCACGATGACCTCGCTGAGCGTCGCGGCGCAGGACTACCTGGCGATCCGGCGCGCGCTGGGTGTTCAGCTCGTCGCGCACGGCCGGCTGGTCGAGGACTACGTGGCGCACCTGGATCACCGCGGCGGTGGACCAGTGACCGTGCAGACCGCGGTGGACTGGGCCAACGCAGCACCGTTGAAGAGTCGGCGACAGCTGGCGGTGCGGATGTCGGTGGCGCGGGGGTTCGCGCGTTACCTCGCCGGCTTCGACACCGCAACACAGATCCCGCCGGCGCGAATGCTCCCAGTCCCGACCACCCGCCCGACGCCGGTCGTGTTCAGCGAAGCTCAGATCGGGGACCTGCTCGCCTCGGCAACCCGGCTCTCACCGCCGCTACGGGCTGCGAGCTTCCACACCCTGATCGGTCTGATGGCGGCAACCGGACTGCGCACCTCCGAGGCGCGCGCGCTGGACCGCGACGACGTCGACCTCAGTGCCGGCGCGCTGGTCGTGCGCTGCTCGAAGTACGGCAAGACCCGGCAGGTCCCGCTCCACCCCAGCACGACGACCGCCGTCACCGCCTACCTCCGGCGCCGTGACCGGCTCTGCCCGCGTCCGGTCAGTGACGCGCTGCTCATCACGCCAACCGGAGATCGGTTGCACACCCTCAGCGAGACGTTCCGGCGGCTCCTGCGCGAGGCCGCCATCACAGTCCCGGCCGGCCGTCGGCCCCCGCGACTACACGACCTGCGACACACCTTCGCCGTCGCAACGCTGCGGGACTGGCACCGCGCCGGCCTCGACGCTCAGCGACGACTTCCTGCGCTGTCGGCCTACCTGGGTCACGTGAACCCGGCGCACACCTACTGGTACCTGCAAGCCGTTCCCGAGCTAATGGCCGTGCTCGCCGACCGACTCGACGACGCCGCGCAGGAGCAGCGGTGACCGCGCTCGCACCGGTCCTGGAGGGATTCTTCACCGAGCGGCTCCACGCGCTCCGCGCCAGCGAACACACCATCGCCGGCTACCGCGACACCTACCGGCTGCTGCTGCGCTTCGTGCACGAACGCACCGGGCGGCAACCCAGCCAGCTCGACCTCAGCGAACTGGACGCCACACTGATCGGCGCTTTCCTCGACCACCTCGAGACTGACCGGGCGAACACCGTTGCCACCCGCAACGTCCGGATGGCAGCGATCCGCGCGCTGTTCCGCTACGCGGCGCTGCGCTGCCCCGAACACGCCGGGCTGATCCAGCGCGTGCTGGCCATCCCGACCAAGCGCGGCGACCGGCAGCTCGTCACCTTCCTCACCCGGAGTGAGTTGACTGCGCTGCTCGCCGCGCCAGACCAGGCCATGCCGCTCGGGCGTCGCGACTACCTACTACTCGCTGTCGCGATCCAAACCGGGCTTCGTGTCTCCGAACTCACCGGCCTGACCTGCGCCGATGCCGTCTGCGGCACTGGAGCGCACGTCCGCTGCGTTGGCAAGGGCCGAAGAGAACGGATCACGCCCCTGACAAAACCCCTCGCGCGCGAACTTGCCCGGTGGCTGACGGAGCGTCACGCCGCCTTCGACGAGCCCCTGTTCCCGACCGTGCGCGGTGACCGACTGTCCAACGACGCCGTTCAGCGGTTGCTCTCCAAGCACCTCGCCGTCGCAGCCAAGACGTGCCCGTCGTTGGCGTCCAAGCACGTGACGCCGCACACGCTGCGGCACAGCTGCGCCATGAACCTGCTGCAGGCCGGGATCGACACCAGCTCCATCTCGCTCTGGCTGGGCCACGCGAACACCCGGTCCACGCAGGCCTACCTGC